>NZ_JBXMRC010000027.1:0-275694 GCF_057084925.1 Perlucidibaca sp.
AGGTTAATGATGCAACTTAACGCGTTTGTACGAGCACTCGATGACCAACTTCAAGCGAAGAAGTTTCATGACTACTGCCCTAATGGTTTGCAAGTCGAGGGGCGATCCGAGGTTAATCGGATTATCACGGGTGTGACGGCTAGCGAAGCCTTGATAGATGCTGCCATCGCGTTTAATGCCGATGCGATTTTGGTGCATCACGGATACTTCTGGAAAGGTGAGCGCCCTGAAGTCACCGGCATGAAGCGTCGTCGTTTAGCGAAGTTGTTAGCGCATGACATGTCGCTGCTGGCCTATCATTTGCCGCTGGATGCACATCCCGTACTGGGTAATAACGCGCAACTTGCCTTGCGCCTTGGGCTGCTCAGAAATGGCCCGCTCTTTCCCGATGATCCCCGTGCCGTAGGTGATGTCGGTGAGCTTGCTAGGCCACTGCTGGCGACGGATTTTTCCGCGCACATCGAGCGCGTATTGCAACGAAAGCCCTTACATATTGCGGGCAGTGATAAACCTATTTCGCGTGTTGCGTGGTGTACCGGCGGGGCGCAGGGCTTTATTGATCAAGCCATTGCCCTGGGTGTTGACGCTTACTTAAGTGGCGAAATATCTGAACAAACAGTGCATGCGGCGAGAGAGTCCGGCTTGCATTATTGGGCGTTGGGTCATCATGCCAGCGAGCGATACGGGGTTCAGGCCTTAGGCGATTGGTGTGCGAAAGAGCTGGGTCTCACCCACCAATTTATTGATATCGACAACCCAGCCTAAGGTTGCAGGCGGCTGCGTTGCCAGTGACCTTTGCCATCCGGTAAATACAGCACGCGATCATGCAGGCGACTGGGTCGGCCTTGCCAAAACTCCAGACGATCAGGGGTGAGGCCATAGCCGCCCCAATGCGGTGGTCGTGGCACATCGATGGGGTATTGCTCCCTCAACGATTGCTCCCGGGTACGCAATGCGTCGGGGTGTGTCAGTGGCTGGCTTTGTGCAGAGGCCCAAGCGCCAATCCGGCTGGCGTAAGGGCGCGATGCGAAGTACTGATCAGAGGCACTGGCACTCAGCGGTGCAATGCGTCCCTCCACGCGAATTTGACGCTCTAATTCGGGCCAGAAAAAGGTCACCGCGGCGAAGGGGCTCTCTGCCAGCTCCTGACCTTTTCGGCTCAGGTAATTGGTAAAAAAACACAGTTGCCCGTCGTCTATGCCTTTGAGTAAAACGATGCGCGAGCTCGGGCGACCCTCTGGGTTCACAGTCGCCAAATTCATGGCAGTGGCTTCTTGTACAGAAGCGCTCAGTGCTTCATTTAGCCATGCTTGAAGCTGTATGAGCGGATCTGCATGACAGTCCTCTGGGCTTAGGCCGCGTAAGCCATAATCAAGACGGATGTCGGCTAAATTCGCTGAGTTCATACGGAAGATCCTGAGAGCAAAGCAGTGGTTTCTGGAGAATTAAAGAAACTCTCGAGGTGTTCAGCAATACGACGTTCGAAATAACCTGACTCCACCCAGGCATTTACTAGCGGCGTGCCCACGGCAACCACTTCACGTACGATCTGTTTGCGCGTAATCCCTAGGCTCAGCAAAACGTCCATGGCCTTTTGGTCGCCCGCGTGCGCATACCAGCCTTTTATCAGATAGGCTACTTGCTGGCGCATGAAGTCGGTCTGTCGAATTTGGTTCCAAAACACCATCGCCATGTAACTCAGACCTTCAATTTCTAAATGACGGCTGGCTTGACCCAGCTCATAAGCTTCGAGGTGTGGCCACAACTGATCGGCAAAGGCGCGCAGTTGATCTTCATTCAGCGCTTTGTTTACCAAACTCTCGCTGAAGGCAGCAGTCGACTTCACATTCGCCTGCAGATATTTCTTCAGCGTGGCTTCCATGGTCTGCTCGAGATTTCCGATCTTGCCCATCATGCCTTTGCCAGCCTTCAGCAGCGAAGACATGCCGGGCACGTTCCGAGACAGGGGGTTCTCTGTGAGTAGGTAATCTTGGATGGCATGAAAGAGCAAATCAGACAGCATGCGATGGTAAATCGGGCTGCCCAAGACCGAATGAATGACTTCACTCCGCAGCGCCGGGCGGGACACAAGGCGTTCCACCATAAAATCGTAAATTTGGCGGTTGATCAGCTGGCGCATGGGCATTTGCTGATGATTAGGGTTGTTAAGGCCCATCTCCACTAACATCACCGCTTGTTGGCGAAGCGCTTCCGTGGGCTCGTAGCCCAAAATATTGCGCTCAATCCAGCCTGCAATAACTTCTTCGCTAAACAACTGGCGAACTGAAATGCGCTCGAGCAAATCGCAATAGGCGTTAGCCTCCTTTTGCAAATGCCCACTGAGTGCATCGCCCGAAAGCTCCTTTAAAACAAATTGGAGTTGAGCGTTCATAAGTTGTTGTGCGATGGGATGCATGGTGTACTCCGAGAACAGCAAACTGATGCGCAACATAACGGGTTGAACCGGCAAAATCCATGCTGAAACACTGACCGAGGTCAACGAATGGTTGACCTTAGGCGTCCTTTTTGAAATAACATGATCTATTCAGCACGGAATGCTGCATTTATTCACGATAAAAATGAGTTCAGCAGCATGATTCAACGTTGGCTTGGGCGCTTATTGCTTGCCTTCACACTATTCAGCACCGGTGCAATAGCAGCCCCGTTTGCCTATTTTACGGATAAAGACCCAGCAGACTCTTTGCGCGTGGCTGTGCCACCGGCAGCGGCAGACGATATGGCCATGATGGCGCTGTCACTGATGGGCACTCCCTACAAGTTTGGTGGCACATCTCCGGAGTCCGGCTTTGATTGCAGTGGCCTCGTGCAGTACATCTATCGCGACATCAGCACCGTCACGCTGCCAAGAACAGCCGCTGAAATGGCTAATTTGGCGGGGCGAGATGTAACAACCCGCGAGCTGGCTGTTGGGGATTTACTGTTTTTCCGCTTAGGTAAGTCGTCCCGCATTAATCATGTGGGTGTGTACATTGGTGAAGATCGTTTTGTGCATGCGCCACGAACAGGCAAGAATGTGCAGATCGATACGCTCGATAACCGTTACTGGATGCGTTATTACGACAGGGCTCGGCGACTGTTTACCGACGACGGTAACCTGCACTCCTACGTGAACACGCCAACGAATCAGCGTGTTCAGTAAGTCAGCGCTATGTGTTGCGTTTGCGCCAGAGCACTTCCTGTCCACCGCCTTCTCGTGCGAGCTGTCGAGCCAGCACAAAGCAGTAGTCAGACAAGCGATTTAAGTACTGCAGCGCTAACGGATTAATGCTCTCCACCTGACTCAGCGTGAACGTGCGCCGCTCGGCACGGCGACAGATAGTTCGTACCACATGGGCTTGGGCTGCCGGCAGCGAGCCGCCTGGCAGGATGAAATCCTTCAACGCGGGCAAGTCAGCATTGATGCCATCGATGGCTGTCTCCAGTCGCTCAATGTAGGCCTGCGTCACCAGCGTATAGCCTGGAATACACAACTCGCCACCCACATCGAACAAGTCATGCTGGATATGCTCCAGCATGACCTGCGCCTCATGATCTGCCGCCAACCCTGCACGCAGTAAACCCACCTGAGCATTGGTTTCATCCACCGTGCCATAGGCCTCAACGCGGATAGCATCCTTGCTAACGCGGGTGCCATCGCCTAGCCCCGTGCTGCCATCATCGCCTGTGCGGGTATAGATTTTGGAAAGGCGGTTGCCCATGAGGGTGCTCCTGCTTAGAACGAGTAGCGTGCGGTGACATAGCCGCTGCGATCGGCCGTATTAAAACCGATCACTTGAGCATATTGCTTGTCCGTCACATTGTCGGCACGAAGGCCCAATGTCAGTTGGGGCGTTGCTTTCCACTGGCCGAGCAAATTGACGAGGGTATAGCCGGGTATGCGCTCGATGCCAGCGTTGCCAAAGTCTTTAGCATGACTACGTGCAATCACTTCCGTGCCCACGCTCCAGCGTGAGCTTGGCTGCAGCATAAACAGTCCATTGAGTCCGCCACGCGGGCGGCGGAGCAGGTCGTCACCATTATCATCTTTGGCTTTTAAACTATTGGCATTGATTTGGTAGTTAAAGATGCCGTGTTTACCCTGTGCCGTGAGTTCAACGCCTTTAATGCGTGCACGATTGAGGTTGATGTAGTTGTTGGGGAAGGCAAAATCATTGGTGATCAGACCACGAATTTCGTTGTCATAAACATTCGTAGTGAGGGTGTGCTGCTGAGCGACTTGCCAGCGAATACCTAGTTCACGTTGCTTGGATTTTTCAGGTTGAAGCGCTGGGTTACCAACAAAGCAAGGGCCAAAGTCATCAAAATCAAAATCGCCATCTTCTTCACAGAAGCCATTAAAGCCCAATGAAAATAATTGTTCGGCGGTTGGGGCTTTGAATGCAGAGGCCACAGTGCCATAAGCGCGCAAGCTAGTGGCCACAGGATAGGTCAGTGTTAGGCTGCCGGTATTATGCCCACCAAAGCGCTCATGCTCATCGCGGCGTGCACTGGCATTAATACCTAACTTCTGAAGCGTGGACTCAATCGTGACAAAGCCACCATGACTTTGAATGGTTTTGTCGTAACCAAAATCGCCTGTATTGATCTCTTCCTGCTGATAGTCAATGCCAGCAATGAGGTTGCCAGCCTTGCCCAAGTTGACTTGGTTTACCCAAGAACCTTGCAAGCGGCTAGCGTCTAATGTGTTGTCGCGCTCAACGCGGTTGTAGCCTAGCTCGAGGGTTTGCTGCCAATTCGCCGTGGTGGCGTGACTGAAGGCGACGCGAGCATTGCTGAGTTGTTCGTCCGAAAGGCCTTGGTCGAACTCAACCTGACGATCTTGATAAATAGCATTGAATTGCAACATGGACTTTTCACCCAGTTGCTTGCTGGCATTAATTTGTGCGCTTTTGCTGTGTTGGCCATCGCGATCTTGGTTGGATGGTGCCTTGCGTGCAGAGAAGCCGTCGAGATCTGCATAGCTGGCCGTTAGTGACAAATGGTCAAGGTCCTTGATAATGCCTACACCGGCTTGAAGCTCTTGCGTCTTAAAGCTACCCGCTCTAATAGCGACAAAGTTGCGACTGGTCTTGCGCGTGAAAATCTGGATGACGCCACCAATGGCATCGGAGCCGTATTGAGCACTGCGTGCGCCGCGTACGATTTCGATGCGCTCAATATCTTCTGGACGAAGCAAGGAGAAATCAAAGCGCCCATCGTTGGCAGTGTTTGCGCGCACGCCATCAATCAATACCAAAACATGATTGGAATTAGTGCCACGCATAAATACTGAAGTGGATGCGCCGGGAGCGCCATTTGACGCGACATCAATGCCACCTGCCAAGGATAGTAGCTGCGCGAGAGAAACCGACTGGCGGGCTTCAATGTCCTCGCGAGTGATGACGGTTGTACTGGCAGAAATTTCCGAGGTGTTTTCAGCAGCACGACTGGCTGTCACCACGACTTCGTTTAGGGCCGAAGTGGTGTCTGTAGCGTGGGCAGATACGGAGATGGCTAGTGCCACGGGTGCTAAGGCGAAAGGTAAAAACTTCATCTGTCATGTCTCAATGCTGTTTGCATCCCCGCAAACAGTCGTTCGGGAAATGCCAGCACGAAGACCGCGCCCGCCGTGAGGGCGAGCGCATGCTCCGGAATGAGCGCCCACCGCGCTGGCCGTATGAACTTGAGCCGGTCTCCGGGCTGACTGGCGGGCTAGTTGCCTCGGGTGCTCGCCTTCCCATCAAAAGACAGTGGCGGATGAGCACGTTTACCAGGGTCACCGTTGCGGGGGCAGCGTTGGGCTTTCACCAACTTCCCGTCTGCACATAGGCAGACCAGCGTTTAAGCTGGACACTCAAGAACGGCGAAATTGTGGCGATTTGCTGAATGAATGTCCAATACAAAAAATTAACAAAGGTCGAGTTGCACAGAGCTTTATCGATCTAAAATGCTTTTTATTTGAACAACTTGTTGCAAATTTGTGTTGCCTTCTTGCGTGTTGACCCTGAAAAGTTTAAAAGATAGATCTGCTTTTTAATTTACACAAAAACAACAATTAAGGGTGCGCTATGCTGCAGCGAAATCTCTCTTCCGTTACGCCTAGTTCTCGCACATATCCATTTGCTCCTCGCCAGTTGTCACTCGCTATTGCTCTAGCAGGCATTCTCCCCATGGCTCACGCAGGTTCTATGGACTTTGCAGGCGGGGAGGGCAAAATTACTTTTGACTCGACATTTTCCGCTGGTGTGTCTGTGCGAACACAAGATCCGGATAAACGTGTCATTGGCATTGTGAATGGCGGTACTTCGCGTAGCGTCAATGAAGACAATGGCAACTTAAACTATGAAAAAGGTGAGATTTTTTCGAGCGTATTGAAGGGTAGCCACGATTTTGATATCTCCTATGGTGATACAGGTTTTTTCGCTCGCTTTGGCTATTTCACTGACATCGCAGCGGCCAACAAAGATTTCGGTTTTCGCTTAAGCAGTCCTGAATTCAGTGACGAGGGCGCGACTGAGCGTGATTTGGGCATCATTCCACATAAGCGCTTGGACTTTGACGCGGAGTTGTTTGACGCCTATTTCCGTACGCAGTTCGACATCGCTGGTAAGACGATGAATATTCGCTTGGGCCGTCAAGTGTTGAGCTGGGGTGAAAGTACCCTGATTCAGGGGGGGATTAACGTCATCAACCCGGTGGATTTGACGCGTTTACGTACGCCGGGAGCTGAGCTGAAAGAAGCCTTTATTCCAGTCCCTCTGCTTTATGTCTCACAGCAGCTGACCGACAATATTTCGCTGGAATTGTTTAACCAGTTCAAATTTGAGCCGTTCCGAATTGATCCGCTGGGAACATTCTTCAGCTCAACTGACGTATTTAGTCCGGGCGGCACGCAAAGCTTCACCGGCTTTGGACGCACGCCAGATAATGCTCACGGCAGTGCTGCTATAGAGAACTCTACTATTCCGCGCGGTCCAGATCGCTATGCGCGTGATGATGGTCAGTTTGGCGGTGCTTTGCGCTTTTTCTTGCCGTGGTTCAATAACTCTGAAATGGCGCTCTACGGTATTAATTACCACTCACGCTTGCCGTTAGCGAGCCTCCTGCAAGCTCCGTGTAAGAATCCTCCGCCGGGCGGGGCGCTGAATTGTGTGCCAAGTCAGCGAGACGCTACTAAAGCCAGTGTTTTTGCAGAATATCCTGAAGATATTCAGCTTTTTGGTGTCAATATGAATACCCCGGGCCCCTTTGGCATTGCTCTGCAGGGTGAATATTCCTATCGCCCCAATCTGCCTGTTCAGCTAGCCACAGTGGAGCTAACCTTGGCTGCTCTCGGCTTGCCAAACCAAGCCGGTTTTGGAAGCGATGTGCCTTCGGACTCTAATGGTGCAGCTAAAGCGCCTGGCGAAAAAATCACAGGCTTCAAGCGGGTAGAAGCGCATCAGGTGCAGTTCACGGGAACAAAATCTATTCCCAATTTACTCGGTGCTGAGCAAGTTATTTTGCTGGCAGAAGCGGCCTACTTTTTTCAGGATCTGCCAGATAACTTGAAGTTTGCGGGTCCAGCTACGTATTTACCCTCCGCTCAGAATCGGGTGTTACTGAATTATCCAACCCCGTTAATTGCGAATGGCGCTGTGCAGCCGGGTGACGAGGGCTATGCCACTAAGTCATCCTTTGGCTATCGTTTAATTACTCGTTTTGAGTACACCGATGCCTTTGCCGGTGTGAACCTTTTGCCTCGTGTTGTGTTTTCGCACGATGTTAAGGGTGTGAGTCAGTTTTTCACTGAAGATGTGAAGGCTGTTTCACTGGGCTTAAACGGCACCTATAACCAAGCTTGGAACTTTGACATCGCATACACCAATTTCTTTGGTGGCCGTGTCTTTAAGGGCGTCGACTGTACTGTTGGGCTTACCAGCTCAGTCGGTCCACTCACAGGGATTCCCGGGTTGCCGGTGGCAACTGGGGACCAATTGTGTTCGCTGCCAACTGGCCCCACAGCGCTACCTGCTGGTCAATCCAGAAAATTCGAAAGCATCGCCAACCCAAGCATCGACCGCGACTTTGTTGCGGCCAGCTTGAGCTACTCATTTTAATTAAAACAACGTGGAGTTTTCTATGAACCTCAAACCCCTATTTTTAACTGCAGCCATGATGGCGCTCAGTGCGAGTGCACTGGCCGCTGTTTCGGGTGCTGACGCCGCTCGTCTTGGTGCAGACTTGACCCCAATGGGTGCAGAGAAGGCTGGCAATGCCGCGGGTACGATTCCTGCGTGGACCGGTGGTATCACCACGCCGGTGGCCGGATTCAAGCCCGGTGGACATTATCCCGATCCTTATCCCGGCGATAAGCCAAAGTTTGAAATTTCGGCGGGCAACATGGCGCAGTACGCGGCTAATTTGACCCCGGGCCAACAGGCTTTGTTGAAGAAGTACCCAACGTGGAAAATGAAGGTGTACCCGACTCAGCGTAGCGCGGGTTACCCGAAAGCCATTTACGATGCGTCCAAAGCGAACGCAACGCGTGTGAACTTGGTCAGTGGTGGTAATGGCTTTACCGGCACTTCGGTGGGTGTGCCATTCCCCATCCCAAAAACAGGCGTAGAGCCGATTTGGAACCACATTGTGGCTTATCGGGGCGATACTTTTGACGTGAATACCACGCAGGTTGCAGTAACGCGCGAAGGTGCCTACACCCCGGTTCGATTCGAATACTCGTACGATTTCCACTACAACAATTTGAAGAAGTCGGAAGCTCAGCGCGAAAAGAACAAAGTCACAAACTTCATGCAGACGGTGACTGCACCAGCTCGTTTGGCTGGCCAGATTCTGCTCGTGCATGAATACGCAGATCAAATCGCCAACCCGCGTTCGGCTTGGACTTACAACCCTGGCCAGCGTCGTGTTCGTTTGGCACCCAACGTGGCCTATGACAACCCCGGTGTGGCTGCCGATGGTCTGCGTACTAACGATGACTTCACCCTGTTCAACGGTGCGACCGATCGTTACGACTGGAAGTTGGTGGGTAAAAAGGAAATCTATGTTCCTTACAACAGCTATCGCCTAAACAGCCCAAAGCTAAAGATTGCTGACATCGTGCGTCCTGGCCACATCAACCCAGAGCATGCTCGTTATGAGCTACACCGTGTTTGGGTCGTTGATGCCACGCTGAAAGCCGGCACAAGTCATATTTATCAACGTCGTACCTTTTACATTGATGAAGACTCTTGGAACATCCTGGCGGTGGACAAGTACGATGCTCGCGGTCAACTCTGGCGTGTGGCTGAGCAGCATTCGCAACAGTTCTACGACATTCCAGGTATTGGCCCAGGCGTGGAAGTGCATCACGATCTGCAGTCCGGCCGATTCTTGGCCATGGGTATGACCAACGAAGAGTCCACGGTATATGTCCGTACTAACCGCAGCGCGGCAGATTTCTCGCCGTCGAGCTTGCGCGGTGCTGGCACACGTTGATTCTTAACATAAAAGAGTAGATCACCATGTCGAAAGCGGTTCCGGCACTGTTTCTGGCTTTTGTAGCCGTCATTCTGAGCTATGCCTTTGCGCATCGCACAGGTGATCCAAAGCCAGCCACGCAAGTGCGCATTGAGACCACCATGATCATGTCAGCAGCATCAGTAGGCAATGCGCGCGTGGCTGTTGGTGAGCGTGGGCGGATTTTTCGCCAAGTCGATGCCAAGTCGCCTTGGCTGGCGGTAAAGTCGCCTACGGAGTCGACGCTGACACGTGTGCATTTCTTTGATGCGCAACAGGGTCTAGCTGTGGGTCACGATCAGGTCATCTTGCGCACCACAGATGCAGGGAAAACGTGGAAGCAAGTCTTCATTGATGCTGAAGCAGAGACACCGATTTTCGACGTAGTGCAGCTGGATGCCACTCGTGCTATTGCGATTGGCGCTTACGGTTTATTCCTGGAAACCGCGGATGGCGGGACGACGTGGACGTCCCGCTTTATTCTGCCGGAGGGCGAGGATCGACATTTGAATGCGATCGCCAAATTGGCCGATGGCACGCTGATGATTGCTGGCGAAGCCGGCACGATCCTGCGTTCTACGGATGCAGGTGCGAACTGGCAGAAGGTGGATTCACCTTATGCCGGTTCCTATTTCGGTGTGCAGCCTTTGGGTGGCACCCAAGTGATCATGTATGGCATGCGTGGCAAGCTCCTGCGTAGTGACGACAATGGCGCGTCCTTTGTTGAAGTCGCCGTGCCTATTGCCACTTCTTTGTTTGGTTCAGCTATTGCCGCGGATGGGCGTGTGTTGGTGGCTGGGCAAAATGGCGAGCTGCTGATCAGCCGCGACGGCGCTCAGACCTTTACCAATACCAAGGTTGAAGGTCGACCCATGTTGTCATCGGTACTGCCAACGGCTACCGGTGCGGATGTGTTTGGCGAAAAAGGCCTGCACTCTGCTGCCACGAACTGATCAGGATTAATGACCATGAAGATGCAAAATTTTGTGCAGTCGTTGTCTGATCTGCTGTTCGGACGACGCAAATTTTTCTTAGGTTTGTTTGCTGCCATTACGGTTCTGCTTGCGATTTCGGCGTCGCAGTTACGCGTGGATGCTGGCTTTGCCAAGATGATTCCGCTGGAACACCCTTACATGAAGACCTTCACCGAATATCAAAAGACATTCGGTGGCGCTAACCGTGTATTGATTGCGCTGCGAACCAAAGATGGCCAAGACATCTATAACGCTGAATTTCTGAAGACGCTCAAGGGCGTGACGGATGAAGTGTTCTTCCTGCCCGGTATTGACCGTCCGACCGTGACCTCGCTGTTCACGCCGAATGTGCGCTTCATCGAGGTGGTGGAAGAGGGCTTCTCCGGTGGCAATGTGATCCCAGCCAGCTTCGCCGGCACCCCGGAAGACCTCGAGCTGGTGCGTGGCAACGTGCTCAAATCCGGTCATGTCGGTCGTCTGGTGTCCAATGACTTCAAGGGCGCGATGGTGAGCGCTGAGTTACTCGAAGTGGATCCCAACACGGGCGAGAAACTCGACTACCAAGCCGTGGCCAAGAAGCTCGAGGCGATTCGTGCCAAGTATGGTAACGACAAGGTCAGCGTCCACATCATCGGTTTTGCCAAGGCTGTTGGTGACATCGCTGAAGGTGCTGCGGGCGTTCTAGTGTTCTTCGTGGTGGCGTTCTTTATTACGGCACTCTTGCTGCTCTGGTACTCCGGATCGGCCAAGCTCACGGGCCTGGCACTGATCTGCGCTTTTGTACCGGTGGTCTGGCTGCTCGGTATCTTGCCACTGATCGGCTTTGGTATTGATCCGCTATCTATTCTTGTACCGTTCCTGATTTTCTCCATTGGCGTCAGTCATGCGGTGCAAATGACGAATGCATGGAAATTGGAAGTCGTTGCCGGTGCTGATGGCTTCACAGCGGCCAAGAATTCTTTCTCGAGTTTGTTTGTTCCGGGCGCAATGGCGCTGTTAGCGAATGCGGTCGGCTTCATGGTGATGATCTACATCGCCATTGATATCGTGCGTGAACTGGCGGTGACCGCGAGCTTGGGCGTAGCGGTGATGATCGTCACCAACAAGATGCTGCTGACCATCCTGCTGTCTTACCTGAAGCTGAGCCCAGCGGAAACCGAGAAGCTGCGCAAGCAGGGCGGCGAAGATCGTGGCGAGTGGCTGTGGAAGCGCATTCAGGTGTTTGCAACCCCGAAGGCGGCCATAGTTGTGTTGTCAATGACGGCGGTGCTGCTCGCCGGTGCGGCAATCAAGTCGCGTGACATGAAGACCGGCGACCTCGGCAAGGGTATTCCTGAGCTGCGTGATGACTCGGTGTATAACCAAGACATCAATGCCATTGTTAACAGCTTCTCGATCGGCGTTGATCTGCTCTCGGTCATTGTGCAGGGCAAGAACATCGATGGCGCCTGTACTGATTTCGAAGTCATGGATGCGGTGGACCGCTTCGAAGCACACATCAAGAACGTACATGGCGTTCAAGGCACTATCTCGCTGGCTGGCGCTTCCAAGGTCGTCAATGCGGGCTGGAACGAGGGTAACCCCCGCTGGCGCGTACACTCGCGTAACCGCGATGTACTGGCTCAAGCGGTAACGCCAATCGATACCGGCACTGGCCTGCTCAACACCGATTGCAGCGCCATGCAGGTGCTGATCTTTACTAAGGATCACCAAGGCGAATCGATCACCCACATCATCCAAGAAATTAAGGACTATGTGGCGGCGAACCCGCAGAAGAAGATCGACTTCAAGTTGGCGAGTGGCCCGGTTGGTGTGATGGCGGCGACCAACGAAGCGGTGGATGAAGCTGAAGTCATCATGCTGATTCTGCTCTTCGCCTCGATCAGCTTGCTCTGCTACGCCGAGTTCCGCTCGGTGGCTGCCGTGCTCTGCATCGTGGTACCGCTGGCGATTGTGGCCGTGCTCTGCAACGCGCTGATGGCGACGCTGGGCATTGGTCTGAAGGTGTCGACGCTGCCCGTGGTTGCCTTGGGTGTTGGCGTGGGCGTGGACTACGGCATCTACCTGTTCGAGCGCATGAAGCACTCGCTGGCCGATGGTGAGTCGCTGCAGGATGCCTTCCACAAAGCCTTGCAACAGCGTGGTACGGCGGCCATGTTTACCGCTGTCACGATGAGCATTTCCGTGGGTACTTGGGCATTCTCGGCACTGAAGTTCCAGGCTGACATGGGTATTCTGCTGGCGTTCCTGTTCATGGTGAACATGCTCGGTGCGATCTTTGTTTTGCCAGCACTTGCAGCGTTCTTGGTGAAAGACAAAAAGTCCGCCTAAGCGAACACATAAAAGCCCTGCGCCTTCTCGAATTGCTGTTTAGCAGCTTGGGAAGTCGTAGGGCTTTTTTGTGGCTGAAAATCGGGGTGTGAGCTTACGGAGATTCGGGCGTAATGCTGACGCGGGTATGACCCTGTTGAATAAAGTGAAGCCGCTCAGCGGCAGCTCTTGACACGTCAATAACGCGTGAGCGGTGGAAAGGCCCGCGATCATTGATTTTGACGCGCACACTGCGTCCGTTGCGTAAATTTTCCACCATCACATAGGTACCCAAGGGCAGTGTGCGGTGAGCAGCGGTAAGCGCCAATTTGTTATAGCGCTCACCGCTGGCTGTGCGCTTGCCTTGCATTGAGTCGGCATACCATGAGGCTAATCCGACTTCGGGCGATGCCGACGGTTCTGAGGCCATCAGGCCACTTGAGCCGAGCGCGCTCACCCAGAAAACAGCAGATAGGGTGTAAATGGGTGAGCGTCTCATCTTGCTTTTATAGCCCTGGCAAGGTGTATCCCGCGAGCTCTTCGCGTAATTTCACTTTTTGCATTTTACCGGTAGCACCCAGTGGAATGGCATCGACAAAGACGACGTCATCTGGAATTTGCCACTTCGCAATACGGCCTTCGTAGAACTTCAGCAGCTCTTCGCGTGCCACATCGGCCCCTGGCTTTTTTACCACAACCACAATTGGCCGCTCATCCCATTTGGGGTGGCGCATGCCGATGCAGGCGGCCATCGCAATCGCAGGATGCGCCATGGCGATGTTCTCGACATCAATGGAGCTGATCCATTCACCGCCTGACTTGATCACATCTTTACTGCGATCGGTGATGTGCAGATAGCCATCGGCATCGATGGTGGCGACATCGCCGGTCGGGAACCAGCCGTTGATCAGCGGATCGCCGCCTTCGCCCTTGAAGTACGAGCGCACAATCCAGGGGCCACTGACCAGCAGCTCACCTTGCGCCTTGCCGTCATGCGGTAATTCGCGGCCTTGGTCATCAACAATTTTCATGCTGACACCAAAAACGGGGCGGCCTTGCGTGCAGAGGATTTTGAGTTGTTCATCTTCCGGCAGGGACAGGTGCTTGTTTTTGAGCGTGCAGAGCGTGCCCAGTGGAGACATTTCGGTCATACCCCAAGCATGTAATACGGTGACGCCATAGGTGTCTTTGAACATGCGGATCATGGCCGGTGGGCAAGCCGAGCCGCCAATGACGGTGCGCTGCAAGGTGCTGAAGCGCAAATTGTTCTGCTGTAAGTGGCCGAGCAGCATCTGCCAGACGGTGGGAACACCCGCAGCAAAAGTGACCTTTTCGGCCTCTAGCAGCTCATAGATGGACTTGCCATCGAGGGCGGGTCCTGGAAAGACCAACTTGCAGCCTGTTGCGGCGGCTGTGTAGGGGATGCCCCAGGCATTGACGTGGAACATCGGCACTACGGGTAACACGCTGTCTTTCGCGGACAGGCACATCACATCTGGCATGGCGGCTGCGTACGCGTGCAGCACACTGGAGCGATGGCTGTAGAGCACGCCCTTGGGGTTGCCGGTGGTGCCACTGGTGTAGCAAAGGCAGGCAGCGACGCTTTCGTCAAGCTCAGGCCAAGCATAGGTTGTGGCTTCACCCGCGATCCAGGATTCGTAGCTGATTAGATTCGGGATGCCGGTGTCGCTGGGTAGTGCATCGGCGTCGCACAGAGCTACCCATTGCCGCACTTTCGGGCAATGGGTGTGAATGGCTTTCAGGATGGGCGCAAACGTGAGGTCGAAGCAGACAACTTCGTCTTCCGCATGATTGATGATCCAAGCGACTTGCTCAGGGTGCAGGCGGGGATTGATGGTATGGAGCACGCGGCCACTGCCAGAAACGCCGTAATAAAGCTCAAAGTGGCGGTAACCGTTCCACGCCAAAGTGCCCACTCGCTCGCCAATAGGAACATTCAGGCGATCCAGCGCGTTGGCGACTTGGCGAGAGCGCAGCGCGGCATCTGCATAGGTGTATCGGTGTATGTCACCTTCCACGCGCCGACTGACAATTTCACCATCGCCATGGAAGCGTTCAGCGAAGTCAATGAGTTGCGAAATAAGCAGGGGGCGTTCTTGCATCTGGCCTTGCATGACGGTCTCCGGTCAGGTTGTGCGCTGGCAGGAAGCAGCGACGAAATTGTTTTAGCTGTTCTGGAGTATTGCAAGGACCGCCATGACTGAACAGTCTGCAACACTCGCTTTAAGCAAAAAGCCCGACACTTGGTCGGGCTTTTTGCAACGTTCAGCGGACTTATTAAACCGCTTAGAACTTCTGCGTGAACTGCAGGCCATACACGCTGGCGCGGTTGTGGAAGTCGGCGGAGTACGGTGGGGCTGATGTATGGCGTACTTCTGCTTTCTCTTCCTCTAAGAAGGTATAAGAAGCGTCAATCGTTTGCGTTGGACTCAGCTTATAGCCTGCACCGATACTGGCTACGCGACGATCGCCGCTAGGAAGGCGCACAGAACGATCTGCCGGAGCAACTGGGGAGTTGTCATAGGCTAGGCCGGCGCGTAGTTCGATTTTCTCGCAATGTTGATGGGTAATGCCAACTGAGTAGCCAACGGAGTCTTTCCAATTGAAGGTTTCGACAGAGTTGTCAAGGCCGGGTACAGGAGCAGTTGATTTGACGGCTAATTCTTTGAGACGACTCCAGCGCGTCCAAGTGCTGCCAGCATGCAAGGTGGTTTTGTTATTTAGTTGGTGGCTCAAAGCAATTTCTACGCTTTCCGGTGTAGAAAGGCCGGTGCTTGCTGAAAAAGTGCCAAAGCTAGATGCTTTCAAAGAACCATCATCGACTTTGTACTTTACTTTGGAGCGATAAACTACGCCTAGTTGCGATCTTGGGCTTAATTGAAAATGCGTGCCAGCATTGAAGCCGTAGCCCATATCATCGCCTTCGAGCTCGACTTGCCCTGCTGGCCCACCAAATTTACTTAAATATGCCTCTAATTTGTTAATCGTCGGGCCAAAACCCACACTAACTTTATCATTCAATTTGTAGCTAACGGCTGGCTGAATGGTGGTGACTTTAACGGAGCTCTTATCGCCCAAGTAGCGCGCGGCATAGCTTTCTTCATGATTCGTTTTCAGGCCAAAGCTACCGTAAGTAGCAACGCCCCAAGCCCAGCCACCTTTATCACCTGACGTAAAATAGCCAGAAGGAATGAAAGTGTGCGGAACGATGTCGCCTTCGTTTGTACCGCCTGGCAGTCCGCCTACAGCATTTTTGATCTTCGTCTGCGCATCAATAAACGCGACGGCTTGCGTGAACTGCGCCTGTTTCAGTTGGTGCATGGCAGCTGGGTTATTGAAAACGACAGAAGCATCTTGAGTATGTGATGCACGGCCAGCATTCGCCGTGCCCATGGCGGAAACGCTTTGTTCGGAAAGTGAGAAGCCACCGGCTAGTGCGCTTCCTGCAACGCTGGCGGAAAATATTGCCAGTGCTAGTTGTTTGATTTTCATGGTGTTCCCTCTTTCTTAATAGTGTGAGTAGCCTATTGATACAAAGCTGCGCACTCGAGGGAGGTTGTATAACGATTTGTTTTAGAATTGTGTCCAAGCAGGCGCGACGCCGTCATAAATGACGATTTGTTCATTTTAAATCGTGCGCTGCTGCAGACGAGGCACTATCCAAGCGAACAGGATCAGCGCGGGTATGACGGCAACCGTAGAGAAAATAAAGAAACCACCGTACCCCATGTCGGCCACCATAAAGCCTGAGAAACCACCGACTAATTTGCCCGGTAGCGTGACTAACGAGCTGAAAAGGGCATATTGAGTCGCGGTATATTGTTGGTTGACCAAGCTGGAAAGCCACGCCACTGCGGCGGCACCTAAAAACCCTCCGGACAGATTTTCGCCGCCAATCACCGCAACAAAGACATTCACATTGGCAGGGTACTGAGAGAGTAATAAGTACAGCAGATTACTGATCGCGCCCAATAGCATGGCGACTAGCAAAGTCCTGTGCACGCCCCAGCGAACCACCACGGCGCCCCCCAGAAATGCGCCGGCAATGCCTACCCACACGCCAAACAATTTCGACACGGCCGCAATCTGAGTTTTGCTGAAGCCACAGTCTAAGTAGAAAGGTAGTGCCATGACGCCGAGCATTTGATCGGAGATTTTGAACAGGCCAATAAAGAGCAGCAGGGCTAAGCCTAGGCCGCCGGCATATCGCGAAAAGAAGTCCTTGAAGGGGCCAACAACGCTGTGTGCAAGCGCAGGCCAAAAGGCTTCATGGCTTGCAATCACTGCTGGGCGTTCAGGCTCGCGTGCCCAGAGCGTGACACAGAGGACGAGCGCCACGATCGCTGCCATGAGTTGATAAATGAGCGCCCAGGGCAAGTGGTCCGCTAACAGCAAAGCTAATGCGCCCGATACAAGCAGGGCTAGACGGTATCCCAAGGTATAGGTCGCGGCGAGGGCGCCTTGTTGTTCGGCAGGGGCGATTTCAATGCGATAGGCATCAACCACAACATCTTGTGTGGCGCCAGCAAAACCGGCTGCTACCGTAATCATGACGAAGCTGCTGAGCGAGCCCATCGGCGTCACCATACTCATGGCGAGCAGACTTAGAGCGAGCAATAACTGCGCCGCAAACAACCAACTACGACGCTGTCCAAGACGGCTTATGAGCGGGAGGCGAAAGCGATCCACCAAGGGGGCCCAAACAAACTTAAAGGCATAGGCCAGACCGGCCAGGCTGATGAGACCGATGTCTTCTAATGAAACACCACTTTCCTTTAACCACACCGAAAGTGTGCCGCCGACAAGCAGAAATGGGAGCCCGGATGCGAACCCAAACAAAAATAAGGTCAGTGCAGCAGGTTGGGTGAACGCGTGAAAAAATGAGGTGGAACGGTCGGCTGACATGGCGACTTCTCTGATCGGCTGACGCTACTCTAGCGAGTCCGCCGGTCAACAGCGACCCTATCGGCCATGACATTGCAATTTTTTATCGATTTGCCCTTGAAGCGCGGTATTCCCTCCCCCATTAGTGATGACAAGTCGGTAATTTAAGCCGACACCCCTTTATTGCAACAAACCTAGGAGGTTCAGATGAAAATTCGTCCTTTGCACGATCGTGTCGTCATTCGTCGCGTAGAAGAAGAGACCAAAACAGCTGGCGGTATTTTGTTGCCGGGTTCGGCGGCTGAAAAGCCATCGCAGGGTGTGGTCGTCGCGGTTGGTAACGGCATCATCAAGGACAACGGCGACGTGCGTCCTCTGGATGTAAAAGCCGGTGACAAAGTTCTGTTCGGCCAGTACGCCGGCAGCACCGTCAAAGTCGATGGCGAAGAGCTGTTGATGATGAAGGAATCCGAAATTTTCGCGGTACTCGAAGGCTGAGTAACGCCGGTGGGCAGGTAAGGCTTGCCCGTGTTGAATGAAACCTATTAGAGGAAGAAGAAAATGGCTGCTAAAGAAGTAAAGTTTGGCGATAGCGCTCGTGCCCGCATGATTGTTGGCGTGAACATCCTGGCCGATGCCGTGAAAGTGACCCTGGGCCCGAAAGGCCGCAATGTCGTGATCGACAAGTCATTCGGTGCGCCGCACATCACCAAGGACGGCGTGTCCGTGGCGAAAGAAATCGAGCTGAAAGACAAGTTCGAGAACATGGGCGCTCAGCTGGTCAAGGAAGTCGCTTCCAAGACCGCCGAAATTGCTGGTGATGGCACCACCACGGCAACCGTATTGGCTCAGGCTATCCTCAACGAAGGCATGAAGGCCGTAGCTGCCGGCATGAACCCAATGGACTTGAAGCGCGGTATCGACAAAGCCGTTCGCGTGGCCGTGGCCGAGATCAAGAAGAACTCGCAGCCCTGCACCGACACCAAGGCCATTGCTCAGGTCGGCTCCATTTCCGCCAACTCCGACACCACCATTGGCAACCTAATTGCCGAAGCCATGGAAAAAGTCGGCAAAGAAGGCGTGATCACGGTGGAAGAAGGTTCGGGCTTTGAAGACAGCTTGGACACTGTCGAAGGCATGCAGTTTGATCGTGGCTATATCAGCCCGTACTTCGCCAATAAGCAGGACACCATGACCGCTGAGCTGGATAATCCGTACATCCTGCTCGTGGACAAGAAAATCTCCAACATCCGCGAACTGATTCCGGTGCTGGAAGGCGTGGCCAAGTCGGGCAAGCCACTGTTGCTGATCGCCGAAGATGTGGAAGGCGAAGCGCTGGCGACTCTCGTGGTCAACACCATGCGTGGCATCGTGAAGGTATGTGCCGTGAAGGCGCCAGGCTTTGGCGATCGTCGTAAGGCCATGCTGCAAGACATCGCTATCCTGACCGGTGCAACCGTCATTTCTGAGGAAGTCGGTCTGAGCTTGGAAAACGCTACTCTGAACGATCTGGGCCATGCCAAGAAAGTCATCGTATCGAAAGAAAATACCACGGTTATCGATGGCTCCGGCCAGTCGGATGAAATCGATGCCCGTGTGAAGCAAATTCGCATGCAGATCGAAGAAGCAACTTCCGACTACGACAAAGAAAAACTGCAAGAGCGCGTTGCTAAGCTTGCTGGCGGCGTTGCTGTGATTAAGGTTGGCGCAGCCACCGAAATCGAAATGAAAGAAAAGAAAGACCGCGTTGACGACGCCCTGCACGCCACACGTGCAGCGGTTGAGGAAGGCGTGGTTGCGGGTGGTGGTGTTGCCTTGGTTCGCGCGGTGAAAGCCTTGGAAACTCTCAAGGGCGATAACGATGACCAAACTGCCGGTATCAACATCCTACGTCGCGCCATGGAAGCCCCACTGCGCCAGATCGTGACCAATGCCGGTGAAGAAGCGTCGGTGGTCTTGAACAAGGTCAAAGAAGGCTCGGGTAACTTCGGTTACAACGCCGCATCGGGTGAGTATGGCGACATGCTGGCCATGGGTATCTTGGATCCAACCAAGGTATCGCGTTCGGCACTGGAGCACGCTGCCTCGGTTGCTGCTCTGATGCTCACCACCGAATGCATGATCACTGATGCACCGGAAGACAAGCCTTCGGCCCCGTCGATGCCGGACATGGGTGGCATGGGCGGTATGATGTAAGTACGCTTTAGCGTTAAAAAGCCCGGATTCGTTCCGGGCTTTTTTATGGGGGTTAAAAAGAGTCGTGCATGCGAGTGCGCCGCCCAAGGCATTCGCCGTAATGACTGCTTTTATGGGCATCTCAGCGTACTCCGCGAGCGCGTATTCGTTTACTGTTTGTCCTATCTTTGCTCACCGGGAATTTCATCGTGCCGTTAACTCCTCCATTTATTGCTTGCCGTATTTCTGACTCATTACCCGATGCTGTGGCGTCACTTGATAACGCTCTGCAGCAACGCGTGAAGGAGTCGCAGGCGGCACTGGCTGGCAAGCTCATCACCGAAGCATCTTGCGATTTAATTGATGCTTTCTTTGGCCAGCTCATGCTCTCGCTGCAAGCCAAAGACCCCGGTTCGCCGGTGTTCCGTGAGGCAGTGGCTGTGGTCGAAGACATTAAGGGTAAGCTGCGTCATTACTTGGGTTGGGTTACTGGCTTCTTCAGCAATGAACGTCTGGCTCCCGTGGTGTCGCATTATCGTTCGCTGATGACGCCGCTGCCGGTGGAGGGTGTGCCAGTGGCGCATCTGGCGTTCAGCATCAGCCCCGGGTTGGCTGCTGAAGCGAAAGCGGCACTGGATGCTTTGCGTGATGGCTCGGCACCCGATGCCAAGGCTGGCATCGAAGTTCTGATTCGTGTGATTGATGAGGCGCTGGAGCCGCTGCTCTATGTGCCCAAGCAGCGCATGAAGTTTAACTTCGTGGTGGACAAGACCCTGAATGGCGTGATTTCAGTGACCTTGGCGCTGTCCAATCGCAGTCTGCGCAAGCTCGGCCAGTTCTTGCCGCGACCGATGTTCGTGCCGGTCGCGGATCATCTCGAAAGCTTTCTGTTTCGCGAGATCCCGCGCTGAGTCGCGACAGCTCGGCTCAGGCTGCTTGGGCCTGGCTGGAGGTCTGAACTAATTGCTGCAATTGCTGAGCGAGCACCGGTTGATGCGCAGCGGGCATTTGTTCGCCAATCTTGCGCAGGCTGCGGAAGGACAATGTTTGCGTGAGGGAGATGACGCCATTTAGGGTCTTGTCCACCACGAAGTTGAACCTCATCAGCTGCTTAGGCTTGATGAGCAGCGCGTGCAGGGCAATATCGATGACCTCGATAAGCGCTTCGATACCTTCGTGTGCACTCGCGGCTTGCCCTTGGCTAAGTGGCGTCAGTAGTCGCTCCAAGCGCTGGGCCAGCTCTGCGGGAATAGCAAATGCGATGACCGGCTGCATGATGCCCTGCAGCGGGCGTTGCAGCATCATGGCGTGATAATGACTGACCGCCGGCTTGATGCGCTCGTTGCTGAAAAACGCCGACGCCCAACCCAGATAGTGCGTCAGTTTGTCGGCAATCTCGCTTACCATGCTGGCAGCTTCGCGATAAGCAGGCACATCGCCGGCCCGTTGCAAGTGAGTGAGCAGCTCGCTGAAAAACGTGGTGATGAGCTCATGCGCGGAGTCCTGAATGAGACGAGTCGCCAGCTTAGCTTGGTCGGCACCTACGCCACGCAAGGCAGGGGGAGGCTCATGCACGTGCCTTGTGTAAAAACAGCCGCGCACACTATCAATAATTAGCGGTGATGGAAGGGCTTGGTGCGTTCTTTTTTGTGGCTGGCCGAGTACAGTCAAACTGGCGAATAATAGAAGGCTGTTGCCCACGGGCATCACCGGATTAAGGAAGTAGTGCGATGAGCAAAGATCAGCTAATTATTTTTGATACCACCCTGCGTGATGGCGAGCAAAGCCCCGGCGCTTCGATGACTCTGGAAGAGAAAGTACGCATCGGCAAGGCTTTGGAACGCATGCGAGTGGATGTCATTGAAGCGGGCTTTGCGGTGGCTTCACAGGGCGACTTTGAGGCGGTGCGCGCGGTCGCAGCGGCGGTAAAAGATTCGCGAATTTGTTCGCTGTCTCGTGCTCGTGCTGAGGATATTGACCGGGCTGCCGAGGCGCTAAAGCCGGCCAATGCTGCCCGCATCCATACGTTTATCGCTACGTCACCAATTCACATGAAATACAAGCTGCGTCTGGAGCCAGACGCGGTGGTGGAGAATGCCGTGCGTGCGGTGAAGTACGCGCGCAATCTGGTCGATGATGTGGAGTTCTCTTGCGAGGACGCCGGACGTTCGGAAGTGGATTTTCTCTGCCGTATTATTGAGGCGGCGATTGATGCCGGTGCCAGCACCATCAACATCCCAGACACGGTTGGCTATGCCATTCCAGGTCAGTACGGCGACCTCATTGAACAGCTACTGACGCGCATTCCGAATGCGCACAAAGCGATTTTCTCCGTGCATTGCCATAACGACCTGGGTTTAGCGGTGGCTAACTCGTTGGCCGCTGTCCTGCAGGGTGCGCGCCAAGTGGAGTGCACCATCAATGGTCTTGGTGAGCGCGCGGGTAATGCCGCGCTGGAAGAAATTGTGATGGCGGTGAATACCCGCGCGGATTTATTCCCGGTTAGCACGCGCATTTGGACGCCTGAAATTGTGCCGGCCTCTCGTCTGGTGTCGTCCATTACCGGCTTTCCGGTGCAGCCGAATAAAGCCATCGTCGGGGCAAATGCCTTTGCGCACGAATCCGGTATTCATCAGGACGGTGTGCTCAAGCATCGTGAAACTTACGAAATCATGCGCGCCGAAGACGTGGGTTGGAATGCGAATAAAATGGTGCTCGGCAAGCACTCAGGTCGTGCGGCTTTCCGGGCTCGATTAGATGAGCTCGGCATTCCGGTTGGCAGCGACAATACGCTTAACCAGCTCTTTGTACGCTTTAAGGAACTGGCGGATAAGAAGCATGAAATTTTCGATGAAGACATTCACGCCTTAGTCTCCGATGCGCAACCCAACGCCGAGGAAGTTTTCAAGTTGGTTACACTGGAAGTGACATCGAAAACCGGCACGCTACCCGAAGCTAAACTGCTGCTGTCGGTTAATGGCGCTGAGAAGCCGGTGACGGCGACGGGCTCCGGTCCGGTCGATGCAACCTTCCGTGCTATCGAGGCCGTGGCCAACTCCGGCACCACGCTGGAGCTGTACTCGGTGAACGCCATTACCAGCGGCACCGACTCCCAGGGCGAAGTGACCGTGCGCCTGAGTCAGGCTGGCCGCATTATTAATGGCCACGGTGCCGATACCGATATCGTCATCGCCAGTGCGAAGGCCTATTTGAATGCACTGAACTTATTACGCAGCGGCCTCGATCGCGCGCACCCGCAGGCTGAAGCGATTTGATGCCAGAAGCCACGCTCAGTGAAGGCCGCCGTCGCGAATACCTCGCGGCGCTGGGCGTTCCGTTATTCCAAGCGCGTCGCGTGTTGCCCGGCGCGGCTGTCAGCGAGATCGTGGAGAGATGGGTAGAGCCTTTGCCGTCTTCTCCGATCAGTGCCAGCCCAGTAAGTCGATTGGTGCTACCCGATCCGGTTCTGCGCCCTAAAGCAGTGGATGTAACCCCAGAGCCGGTGCGTCCAACGTCGCCGGAGGTAGTGATTGAGCCTGTAACCCCAGCCAAGCCTGTGCCGCGCTTTGCCTGTCGACTCATGCCTCTGGGCGAGCAGGGCTTTGTCTTGCTCGATTTGGGTGAGTTTCCAGATGTTGTGGCCGGTGAAGTGCTGAACTTGGCACCTGCCGAGCAGCAGCTCTGGCGCAATCTTCAGCGCGCACTGGCGTGGACCCCGGGCGAAGCTGAGCCTGATTTTATTTGGCCTCGCGCCGTAAAGGGTTTGTTAGGGGATGATGCTGATACGGCGCGTGACATGCTGTCGGCGTGGTTGAAGCGGCAGATACAACCTCAGGTGCGTTTGTGGGTATTTGGCGAGGCCCTGGCGCCTTTTGTGACGCGCCCACATCGTTTGTTGCCCAGCTTAAAGCAGTTGCTCGCGAGCCCGCTGGCCAAGCGTCAGGTTTGGCAGCAATTGAGTGAGTCTCAGTCAGCCTCATGAAAAACACGCTCCGCATCATGACCTCGGATGACCTTGCGCAGGTCTTTGCCATTGAGCAGTTGTCGCATCCCTCACCCTGGCCAATGAAGGGCTTGCAGGAGTCTCTGCAAAATCATGTGGCCTATGTGCTGGAGCAGGATGGCGCGGTAATCGGCTTTGCCTTTGTGCAGCGCATTCTGGATGAGGCGCACCTGCTCGATATCGCCATTGCCCCCTCGCATCGCGGCAAGGGCTTGGGCCGCGAATTGTTACGGCAACTCATGGATGAGGTTTTAGTTTCCGGCGTGACAATCTGGTTTCTTGAGGTCCGGGTATCGAATGTTACGGCGATTTCGCTCTACCAATCCTTGGGCTATAACGAGCTCAGTTTGCGGCGTAATTATTACGACGGTCCCGATGGTAAAGAGGATGCCCTGTTGATGGCGTGCTCTACGGGTATGGGCTGAGCTTTTCTGCCCCATTCCATGCGCAGCGCCGTATAATCTGTCCATTCCGAATTCAGTGCTGAACGCTCATGTCCTTTACCGAACAACTCGCTGCCGAAGTCGCTTCGCGCCGTACTTTCGCCATCATCTCTCACCCTGACGCTGGTAAGACCACCATTACCGAGAAGTTACTGCTCTGGGGTAAGGCCATTCAGGTCGCTGGAACGGTAAAGTCGCGCAAGTCCGATCGCCATGCAACTTCGGACTGGATGGCGATGGAGCAGCAGCGCGGTATCTCCATCACCACCTCGGTTATGCAGTTCCCGTACAAAGACGCGACCATTAACCTGCTCGACACACCAGGCCACGAAGACTTCTCGGAAGATACCTATCGCACGCTAACAGCGGTTGACTCGGCACTGATGGTCATTGACGGCGGTAAGGGCGTGGAAGATCGCACCATCAAGTTGATGGAAGTGTGCCGTCTGCGCGATACGCCGATTATTGCCTTTGTGAACAAGCTCGATCGCGAGATTCGTGACCCCATTGAGCTGATGGATGAAATTGAAAGTGTACTGGGCATTAAGTGCTCACCCGTTACCTGGCCGATTGGCTGTGGCCGCGACTTCAAGGGCGTCTACCATCTCTTGGAGGACCGCTACTACTTGTATCAGCAGGGGCATGGCTCCGAGTTGATTGCAGATAAGACGATTGATGGACTGAATAATCCAGATGCCGACGCCACGCTGGGCGATGATGCCGCGAATTTGCGCGACATGCTGGAGCTGGTGCAGGGTGCTAGTCACAGCTTTAACCTTGATGATTTTCTGGCTGGCCGCCTGTCGCCGGTCTTTTTCGGCACCGCACTGGGCAATTTCGGCGTCAATCACATCCTCGACGGTTTTGTGAATTGGGCACCGACGCCTTTGGCGCGCAAGGCCTCGCAGCGCGCAGTTGCGCCTACGGAAGAGACTTTTTCCGGCTTCGTGTTCAAAATTCAAGCAAATATGGATCCCAAACATCGCGACCGTATCGCCTTTTTGCGCATCTGTTCAGGGCGCTATCAGAAAGGCGTGAAGATGCAGCATGTGCGTCTGGGTAAAGAAGTTCGTGTAGCCGATGCGCTGACCTTCCTCGCCGGCGAACGCGCCCACTTGGAAGAGGCGTGGCCTGGCGACATCATTGGTCTGCATAACCACGGCACCATTCAAATCGGCGACACCTTCACTGAAGGCGAGAAGTTGCAGTTCCTTGGCATCCCGCACTTTGCGCCGGAAATGTTCCGCCGCGTGCGTTTGCGTGACCCGCTGAAGAGCAAGCAGCTGCAGAAAGGCTTGAAGGAGCTGTCGGAGGAGGGCGCGACGCAGGTCTTTATGCCGCAGATCAACAACGATCTCATCCTCGGCGCAGTCGGTGTGCTGCAGTTCGATGTGGTCGCGTTCCGTCTCCAAGAAGAATACAAAGTGGAGTGCGTATACGAGGCGGTGAACGTATCCACCGTGCGTTGGATTCATTGCGACGATGAGCGCAAGCTGGCAGAGTTTAAGAAGAAGGCGCACGACCAGCTGTCTTTGGATGGTGGTGGTTATTTGACCTATTTGGCGCCTTCACGGGTGAACTTGCAGATCATGCAAGAACGCTACCCAGACATTGTTTTTTCACCGACCCGAGAACACTAATGCCCTACGCGCTGCGACTGATTGGGGTGGCTTTACTGGCCAGCTTGGGCTGGTGGCAGTGGCAGCCTGAAACTCCCGCTTTAGCGACTATACCAGCGCCAGCGAAGCCCGCTCTGGTTAGCACAGCCCCTGAGCTGCCCGCTAAACCACTGCGTCTAAAGCTGAGGGATCCGGCTTGTTCTGAGCGTTGTGCCGAATTTGATTTGGAGGCGCTGCAATTCCCTAAATCGCCAGCCTTAACCGACGCATTTCTAACGGTCATTGATGCGCCGGTAGGTCCAACGGCCGAGCAGCGTGTACTGGCCATGGCTAAGACCCTCATGAAAGAGGCTGCGGAGTTTCATGAACCCTGGCAGCAAATTATTCGGGCGCAGCAACTCTCAGGTATTGGCCACATCGTTGTGATTGATATTGATAATTACACCTACACCGGCGGGGCTCACGGCACGAATGTGGTTTCCGCGCTGAATTGGGACACTCGATTACAGCGTGTGCTGACATTGAAGGACTTATTATTGCCCGCCCAAGAAGCCGCGTTTTGGCAGGAGGCCAAACTGGCACATAAGCGCTGGCTGGCCGGGCAGCCGGATGCTAAGTCGCTGGCGGATGTTTGGCCATTCGATAAGACTGATGTGCTGGCGCTTTTACCCACTGGGTTAGTCTTAAAATATCAGCCGTATGCCTTAGGGCCTTATTCAATGGGTACCCCTGAGCTGGTGATTCCATACGCGCGCCTCACCGGCATTTTTAAGCCGGAATTCTTGCCCAAGCCCTGATGCTCTTCGACAGCCATTGCCACATTGACGCGCCGGAGTTCGACGCAGATCGTGACGATGTTCTGCGTTCCGCGCGCTCGGTGGGAGTGAGTCATATTGTTGTGCCCGCTTACGTGGCGGAACGCTGGCCCAGTTTACTGGCGCTGTGCCAAAGCCAGGCTTATCACGACGATTGGCCCTGCCTGCTGCCGGCGCTTGGGTTGCACCCGGTCTATCTTTCCCAGCATCAGGATGACGACTTGCAGCGCTTGAGTGCGGCGCTTAAGCAATCAGCGGTTGTGGCAGTCGGAGAGATCGGGCTGGATAAATTTTTGCCCGAACTGAGCCAACCTGTGTACTGGGCTAAGCAAGTCGCGTTATTTGAAGCTCAATTGCACCTGGCTCGCGATTCGAATTTGCCGGTCATTATTCATGCGCGACGCTGCCATGCAGATATCTGCCGCGCCCTGAAGCGCGTTGGGCATCGGCACGGCGGTATTGTGCATGCCTTCTCCGGCAGCGTAGAGGAGGCTCGGCAGTATCGTGCGCTTGGCATGCATTTGGGCTTGGGCGGGCCGCTGACCTGGCCACAGGCTAAGCGTCTGCATGCGGTGGCGACGCAGTTGCCCTTAGATAGCTTTGTGTTGGAAACCGATGCGCCGGACCTTATTCCGTATGTGCATAGTCATCAGCACGCTGATGGGCGTGTTCGCCAACCGGGTGAGCGTGTACGAAACAGCCCGGCGTTTTTACCCTCGGTGCTAACCGTTTTTGCGCAGTTGCGTGGACTGCCCGAGGCCGAGTTAGCAGCCCAGTTTTTTAGCAATACCGTGACCGCACTGCATTTGCAGGCGCGGCTTAATTTGATGTGAGGACGAACATGTTTTTTCGAATCAACCGATGCTTAGTCTTAGTCTCAGTGATGCTTCTGACGAGCTGCCAACAGGCCCCCCTTGCGCCGGTCAAGCCTGCACGCGAGCCAGTTGTGGCGCTGGTGTTAGGTGGTGGTGGTGCGAAGGGCTTTGCGCATATTGGCGTGATTAAAGTGTTGGAGTCTCATGGTATTCGCCCCAAGTTGGTGGTGGGAACTAGTGCGGGAAGCTTTGTCGGTGGGCTCTATGCCAGCGGCCTCAGTCCCTTTGCGTTACAGCAATTGGCGCTGAATTTGGAAGAGAGCGATGTGCGTGATTTAACGTTGAGTCGTCAAGGCTTTTTGCTCGGTCAGAAGCTTCAGGACTACATTAATGTGCAGGTCAACCAACAGCCTATTCAGAACTTCCCGATTCGTTTTGCCGCCGTGGCAACCGAGGCCGATACGGGTCGTAAAGTCGTGTTTACGCGTGGAAACGCCGGTCAGGCAATTCGTGCGTCCTGCAGTATTCCGAATGTGTTTGTGCCGGCCACCATTGCGGGAAAAGAGTATGTAGACGGTGGTTTGGTCAGCCCCATTCCCGTCGAAACAGCTCGTGATCTGGGTGCGGATGTAGTGATTGCGGTGGATATTTCGGCACGGCCAACGGCGGGTCAAACGCGTTCAGCATGGGCGCTATTGGACCAAACCATCAACATCATGGGGCAGCAGGCGATTAACCGTGAATTGCCGCTGGCGGAGGTGGTGATTAAACCGATGGTGCTGGGTGTGGGGACGCTGGAACTGGAAAGCAAACACCGGAGCTTGCTGGAAGGCGAGCGAGCCGCTCAGGCCAAATTGCCGGCCATCCTGGCGGCGATCGCGAAGAAGCGTGCAGAGTTAAATGCTGTGGCACTGTGAGTGCCACAGCATGAGACGGCTTAGATAATTTCTAAGGCCATCGCAACCGCTTCACCCCCACCGATACACAGGCCGGCTACACCACGGGTTTTACCGTGTTGCTTTAGCGCGTGAATCAGCGTGAGGATGATGCGTGAGCCAGTCGAACCAACGGGGTGGCCCAGAGCACAAGCACCGCCGTAGACATTGACCTTCTCGTGCGGAATGTTGTGCTTCATCATCGCGGCCATGGTGACCATCGCAAACGCTTCGTTAATTTCGAACAGGTCTACCGAGTCTGCACTCCAGCCCGTTTTGGCAAACAGCGTGGCAAAGGCTCCCACCGGCGCGATGGTGAACTCGCTAGGATCTTGCGATTGAGTTGAGTGGCCGATGATACGGGCCAACGGTTGCAGGCCAAGCTCCCGCGCCTTGCTTTCCTTCATTAACACCAATGCCGATGCACCATCGGAAATCGACGAGGCGTTGGCGGCGGTGATAGTGCCGTCTTTAGCGAATGCAGGCTTCAGGGTTGGAATTTTTTCTGGGCTGGCGTTGCCGGGCTGTTCGTCCGTGTCGACCAGTACTTCACCTTTGCGCGTGGTGACGGGTACGGGCACGATTTCGGCTTTGAAATCACCGTTGGCGATAGCTGCATTGGCGCGACGCAGGGACTCAACGGCAAAGGCGTCCATATCGGCACGGCCCAGACCCAGTGTGTTAGCCATATCTTGTGCAAAGGAGCCCATGAGGCGGCCCGTGCGAGCGTCTTCCAAGCCGTCGAGGAACATGTGATCCATGACTTGACCATGGCCCATGCGGTAGCCCGAGCGAGCTTTAGGCAGAATGTAGGGCGCGTTACTCATCGATTCCATGCCGCCGGCGACCATGATGTCATTCGTGCCGGCCGCAATTAGGTCGTGTGCCAGCATGGTGGCTTTCATGCCGGAGCCGCACAGTTTGTTGATGGTGGTGGCACCCGCAGCAGCGGGAATCCCGGCTTCTAATGCGGATTGACGAGCCGGACCTTGCTTTAAACCAGCGGGCAATACGCAGCCCATTATCACTTCTTGAACCTGTTCAGGCTGAACGCCTGCGCGCTTCAGTGCTTCACGAATAGAGATGGCGCCCAGTGTGGTTGCAGTGACGCTGCTCAGGTTGCCCTGAAAGCCGCCCATAGGGGTGCGAGCACCGTTAACAATGACGATTGGATCGTGACTCATGTTTCTCTCCGAATGCCAGCTGGGGACGCATTAGGCGCCGCAGCACTTCTTGTATTTTTTACCACTGCCACAAAGGCAGGGGTCGTTACGGCCAATTTTAACGTCATTAACAATCGGCTTGGGCTTTTCTGATGGACCGCTATGAAGGACTTCGCCATCACGGAATTGCCAGCCTTTGTCTGAGCGTAAAAAGCCGGACACTTCATGATGATGGTGCTTAACACCGCCCATGTCGTAATGCGCTTTGAATTCTACCAGACCCCGTTTGTCTTGTTCGCCACCGGCCTCTACCTGAATAATCTCTAGGGCTTGCCAGTCGGCCTGTTCGGCCCAAGCGCGCATCGCCTCTAAATCGCTGTTTTCCATGCCGTCTTTGTGCGTGGAGGCCACGATGAAATCAATATTGTGTTGCGTGTAGGCGGTATAGCGAGCGCGCATTAAGGCTTCGGCAGTGGCCGCAGGGGCGCCAGCAATAATGGGGGCGCAACAAGATTCTAGTGGGTTACCGGAACCACAAGGGCAGGACATGTCATTCTCCAAAAAACGGGCATGAAAAAGGGGTGCCGAAGCACCCCTTTTTTTTGAGGCCGAGGCCTCAGCTCATTACTGAGCAGCTGGAGCAGCTTCGGCAGCTGGAGCAGCTTCAGCAGCTGGAGCGGCTTCAGCAGCTGGAGCGGCTTCAACTGGAGCAGCTTCGGCAGCTGGGGCTTCAACAGCAGCTTCAGCAGCTGGAGCTTCAACAGCAGCAGCTTCTTCTTTCTTTGCGCAACCAGCGATGGTCAGAGCAGCGGCAACAGCGGCCATAACGGCGATTTTCTTGATCATCATGATAAAATTCTCTCTTAGGTTGGACTGGACTAGTCTATTTCCAGTCTGATGCCGTTCAATAATTCATTGCGGCGAACTATTGGCTAACATCAGACGAACGCATATTAGCACTGGTTTTTTGACTTTGCACCCCGATTTTGTCCGACAACATCATCCACTTGTCTTGTTGTGGCCTTAACGGTCACTTAACTGGTGACCCATGCGGCCCTGTTCGGGGTCGGTATAGATGGCGCCCGAAACTCCAATCCGACTTTGTCGTGCCCGCGCCATGGCTTCATCCAATTGATAGAGCAGTTGATCCAGCGCCATAGGCTCACTGGGTAGCCATGTGGCACCAATATGAGCGGTGGCCGGGCTTTGTTGATGCACGCGTGAGGCATGAAAACTTTCTTGGAGGAAGTGAGCAATCGGATCGGCTTGCTTGCTGGGACAGTCCAGCAACAAAAAGACAAACTCCAGCGGGCTGTAACGCACCAGAATGTCGCTACCTCTTAGACGCTTTCGAGCAATCTCGGCGAACTCGCGACACAGATCATTTTGCAAGGCGAGGCTGGGTTCGCGGCCTGGTGCGAGGCCGGTAGGCTCAATCACGATATAGAGCAATGTCAGTGGTTGCTGCTGCCGGTGCATCAAGGGCATGAGTAATTCGGCGGCGGCATAGAGCGTGGGGCGATTAAATAACCCCGTGCTGGCGTCAATGCCGGGAGCGCTTAGGCTGGTATTGAAGTGCTGACGTGCTAGCTGCGTCATGACGGTGACCAGCGACATCAAAATGATGCTGGTTAAGCCAATGATCGCGACGGATGTCCACGAAAACTGCAGATGGGTTTGGGTGCGCCACACAGTGCTCAGAATTGCGATGGTCAGAATCAGGGTGAATGTCACTGCTTGGGCTTTGAGTGGCCAACGTAAGGCCGCCAAACCGAGGACTAAAACACTTAAAGTAGCGGTTGGCAGACTAGCGAGCGGGTCATTTCCCATTTGCCAAGCTAACAAGGCAAGATCGAGTGCAGTAATCAGTACTGAGAGCCAGGTGCGAGGCAGGATGCGGGCTTCAAGTATCGAAAAAATGCTCTGCAAGACGGCATAGCCAACGATCACGAGTAGGCAAACCGTTAATGATGCCAGCAGACCGCCCTGTAAAAGCACCGCATAAATGGCAAGACAGAGTGCCGCGACCAAGCGCAAAGCGCGCTGTTCATTAATGGCCATGACCACGGGAATTAGGCGCGGATCAAGGCGTGAAAAAGTGTGACGAAGAGAGTGTGTTGAGGCAGTCATGCGGGTGGTAGTCTCAAGGCTGGCCGATCAAATCAGTTGTGAGCCAACGGCTACACTGTTTGCCAGTATACCCATTTGCTATCGATGCTGAAGGGAGTAACGATGACATTAACAACTCAGCGCGAAGAGCCCCTGCGCGATGATGTCAGGCGCTTAGGTCAGCTCTTAGGTGAAGTGCTTCAGGTTCAGTCGGGCCAACTCTTTTTTCAGCAAGTTGAGCAAGTACGACTCTGGTCGCAACGAGCGGTTCAAGGTGATGTTGAAGCGCATACCCAGCTGTCGCAATTTCTTCGACAGGCGGATGCCGATACGCTGCGTAATGTGGCGAGAGCCTTTGGTCATTTCTTAAATTTGGCCAATATCGCCGAGCAATATCATCCCATTCGATTACGTAGACAGGCCATGACGCCCACGGCTGCAGATGGTTTGCGGGCGGTGCTGCGCCGCGCCTTGGCGCAGGGGATGTCACGAGAGCAAATCTTGTCAGCCGTTGGGCAATTAAACATTGAACTGGTGCTCACCGCGCACCCCACGGAAGTAACGCGCCGCACGCTCATGCAAAAGCAGGATGAAATTGCCGACATTTTGGCCAATTTGCACGAATCAAAATTGACGGCAAGTGAGCAGGCCGGGGAGTGGGGACGATTACGTCGCCGAATTGTTGCCGCGTGGGAAACGGATGAAATTCGCGGCCAGCGGCCAACACCGGTGGACGAAGCTAAGTGGGGCTTTGCCACCGTGGAAAACAGCATTTGGCGAGCGCTACCCGCCTGTTTGCGTGAGTTTGATGCCTGCTTACGTGAGGAGTTAGGGAATGGCATTGCGCTTGACGCGACGCCTATCCGCATGAGCTCTTGGATGGGTGGCGATCGGGATGGCAACCCCTTTGTGACCCACCAAGTGACAGCAGAAGTGATTGCCCTAGCGCGCTGGATGGCCTGCGACTTGTATCTGCGTGATGTGGATACTCTGCGTTCTGATTTGTCTTTATCTCACTGTGGCGCCGCGTTGCGCGCAAAAGTAGGGGAGGCCTCCCGCGAGCCTTACCGAGATTGGCTTAAGCAGATCCGCCAACGCTTGCAGGCAACCCAGGCTGCCACGCTCATGGCCTTGGGGCAGAGCGAGCTGGTGTCGCTTACCGAGCGCTCCATGGTCGAGCCCTATGCTTCCCAAGCAGAGTTGCGCGCGGATTTGCAGCTTTGTTATGACGATTTACATGCCGCAGGGCTAGGTCTGCTCTGCGATGGCGGCCTAACCGATACGTTGCGGCGAGTTTCCCTGTTCGGCTTTGGCTTGCTGCGTCTGGACATTCGCCAGGAGTCTTCGCGTCATGCTGATGCTCTGGCAGCCATTACGCAATATTTGGGTTTGGGCGACTACAACGCCTGGGACGAGGCGCGCCGGCAACAATTTTTGTTGCAAGAATTGGCGAGTCCACGACCGTTGTTGCCCTTATCGGCGTTATCCGCTGAAGCCGAGGCAGCGTTTAGTGAAGAAGTGAGTGAGGTGCTGGCGACGTTCAGAATGCTCGCTACGCAGCCAGCTGAGGCACTCGGTGCCTATGTGATTTCGATGGCGCATCAGCCCAGTGATGTGTTGGCGGTCATGGTCTTACAGCGCAAGGCAGACAGTCAGCGGCCATTGCGCGTCGTGCCCTTGTTCGAAACCTATGATGACTTGGCGCGAGCGCCGTCGTGCTTGCAGGCGCTGTGGTCGCTGCCCATTTATCGTGACTGCATTCAGGGCCAGCAGGAAATCATGATTGGCTACTCAGACTCAGCGAAAGATGCCGGGTTTTTAGCGGCGGCTTGGGCGCAGTATCAAGCCCAAGAGTCGCTGTCTATGCTGGCAGCAGAAGCTGGCATCAAACTGGTGTTTTTTCATGGACGAGGTGGCAGTGTGAGCCGTGGAGGGGCACCCACCGATCAGGCATTGCGTTCGCAGCCGCCGGGCTCCGTGAAAGGCGCGTTACGAGTCACTGAGCAAGGTGAAATGATACGCATGAAGTTTGGGTCGCCCGCAGTCGCCCAGCATCACTTGATGGGCTACTTGAAAGCGACGCTGGAGACGGTGCTGATGCCGCCGCCTCAGCCTCAGCCGTCTTGGCGTGAGGCCATGGCGGAACTCAGTGCGGTGTCCATGCAGCATTATCGGGATCAGCTTCGCAATGACCCGGACTTTATAGCGTACCTGCGGGTCGTCACCCCCGAACCTGAGTTGCAATTGCTGCCCTTGGGTTCTCGGCCAGCGCGGCGTCAGGTCGGTGGCGGTATTGCCTCCTTGCGGGCGATCCCTTGGGTTTTTGCTTGGACACAGATTCGACTCATGCTGCCGGCATGGTTGGGCGTTGCGCAAGCACTTCAGGCGGTGCCTTCCGCTACGCAAGAGGACATGCTGAAGCAGTGGCCATTTTTTGCCAGCTTGATTGATATGTTGGAGATGGTGCTGGCGAAGTCTGACAAAGCGATCGCTCAGCATTACGAAAATACGCTGACTCAAGACGCGGCTTTGCAGCAGTTGGGTGCGCGTTTACGCCATCAGCATGGCGAACTCATTGAATTGCTCAAACGTCTGCAAGCGGGGCCCAGTTGGGCAGAGCGTAACGCCGTCTTGGCGCAATCGATTCGGTTGCGATCACCCTATTTGCTGCCGTTGCACTGGCTGCAGGCCGAGCTGATGCAGCGACGCAGGTCGCTGACCTCCGTGCATCCCACGGCGGAGGTATTGCAGCATGATCGCGCTTTGATGGTGACGATGACGGGCATCGCGGCGGGCATGCGGAATACCGGTTGATGCACGGAGCGCTATAGTCCGGCTAAGAAACGTAGGCCGACCAGGGCTAACAAGACGGCAAACGCGCGCTTTAGTTGTTGCGCAGGGATGCGATGGGCCATCACGGCTCCGGCATGGGCGGCAAACATGCTGGTTAACGCAATGCCGGCGAGCGCGGGCCAGTAGATATAGCCCGTGCTGCCAGCAGGGAGCTCTGGCAGGCCCCAGCCACTGAAGATAAATCCGATCATACCCGCGACCGCAATGGGGAAGCCGCAGGCAGCTGCGGTGCCGACGGCGCGGCGCATTGCCACACCTTGCTTGACTAAGTAAGGCACCATGAGGCTGCCACCGCCAATGCCAAATATGGCCGATGCCACGCCAATCAAACCACCCACCGCATGCAACTCAGCAGGTTGAGGTTTAGGAGCGATGGTCTCAACCGGTTTGCTGCCGCGAAACATCTTCAGACCCGTCCACACAGCAAAAACACCAATGATAATTTGCAGGGTGCGTGCGGGGAGAGCATGGGCAATTTGCGCGCCAATGAGCGAGCCAATCACCAGGCCTAAGGCCAATTTCTTGAATAACCCAGTATCCACGCCACCTTGGGCGTAATGCGTGCGAACAGAGCTGATCGACGTCAGCACAATGCTGGCCAGCGACGTACCGACGGCTAAATGGGTTAACACGGTGGGCGAGATGCCCTGCGCGTGGAAACAAAAAATCAGTGCCGGCACCAGTACCATGCCGCCGCCAATGCCCAGTAAACCGGCCAAAAAGCCGGCTAATGCACCGGTTGCCGCGAAGATCGCCAGGCTGGTCAACATGCTGTCATCTCTCCAGTAGATGCTAAGAATCAAGGTGCTCAGGGGCGGTGAGTTTCACCAAAATGTCATCCCGTTGTCACGGGACTGGCATTTGTCTTAGGCAAAGTGCTCGTATGAAAACACAGATGGCGAGCCCACCGATGAGAAATGCTCAGCAAACACAAACGAATGCCCAGGCTGTAAGCACGCTGGCACCCTTTGCCACTGAGCAGGTTACGTCGCTGCGTCAAAAGCCACGCTTAGAGGCGCGCTTCGCGACGGATGCAGACATGGTAATGGCTGCTCAACGTTTACGTGCCGAAATTTTTGGCGCTGAATATGGCGTTGCGTTTGATGGTCTGGATGTAGATGCCTACGATGACTTTTGCCTACATTTAAATGTCTATGACGTGGCTAATGACCTGCTGATTGCCACCACGCGTCTGTTGAGTAGCGAGCAGGCGGCCTTGGCGGGCGGATTTTACTCGGCACAAGAGTTCGATCTGGGGGCGCTGAAAAATTACAACGGCCGTATTTTGGAAGTGGGCCGCACCTGCGTTCACCCAGACTATCGTTCGGGTGCGGCTATCACTGTGCTGTGGTCGGCCCTGTCGGATTATTTAATGCGTGAAGGCTTTAATCTGCTCATTGGCTGCGCCAGCATTAGCTTGGCCGATGGCGGCACTACCTTGGCCAGCGTCATGCCAACGTTACGTGAAAAGCACTTTGTGGGCGATGAACTGCGCGTCAGCCCTAGCCGTGAAATCATGTTGTCGGCGGCCGGTACCGGTGCTGTGAGCGTTCCCCCGCTATTGAAAGCTTACTTACGCATGGGCTGCAAAATTGGTGGCGAGGCCTGCTGGGACCCAGAATTTAATTGTGCAGATGTTTTCATTTTCATGGATGTACAAGCGATGGCGGGGCGTTATGCTCAACGGTTCCTGAAGACAGCCTAAAATGAGTCCCTGTGAGCAGAGCGCCGCGCAATCGTTATCAACATCCTGCCATTGTTGTCAGGCCTGCCATGTCGCTTAAAGTACTCGTGCGTTTAGTCGCGGTAGTGACTTACTTGCTCTTTGGGGTTGTTCTGGCACTGCTGATTGGCATGTTCTTTGTTCGTTTCACGGTCTGGCAGCGTCCTGTCATTGCTTGGTGGCTGCGCGGGTTTTGTCGCGTCCTGAACTTACAGGTTACGGTCCAGGGGGCTCCGGTTGAAGCAAGTGCTCTGTGGATCAGCAATCATGTTTCCTGGATGGACATTCCTGTGATTGGCGGGATTCGGCCGTTACGCTTTTTGTCTAAAGCGGAAGTCGCGAAATGGCCCATTATTGGTCATCTCGCACAGGCGGCAGGTACCTTATTTATTCAACGGGGTTCCGGTGATGCCGATCGTGTCAGCCATGAAATGGTGCGGTCGTTGCGCGAAGGCAAACGTGTGCTGTTTTTCCCGGAAGGCACCACGACCGATGGCTTTAGCGTGAATCGTTTTTTTGCCAAGCTGTTTACAGCGGCCAGCACCAGTCAATGCCCTATCCAGCCCTTAGTCATTTGCTACCAGAAGGCCAACGGCGAACTGCATCCATTAGCACCCTATATCGGTGACGACGAGTTAACCGCGCACTTGCTGACGATGCTAGCAGGCGAACCTGTCCGCGTGATCGTGCATTGTTTACCTGCAGAGGTTGCCGGCTCGCGTGATGCCAGTGCGCTAGCTAAGCATTTTGAGTTGCTCATGGGGCAAACTCTGCGAGAGTTGCATGGCTCGGAACAACCTCCCAGCCGAGGCGATCATCCCTCCGTCAAAGCCGCATAAGTTTTGACAATGCCTGCTGTCTAAAATAGGCTGCTGCCACTTTTCGCAGCTTATTTAGGAGATGCAGCGATGGCATCCGCAGCGCACTTACTCGCACAACCGCTCACCTTACCGAATGGCAGCATGCTGCCTAATCGTCTGGCTAAGTCGGCACTCAGTGAAACCCTGGGTACCATGGATAACCGCGTCACACCGGCTTTAGTGCGTCTCTACGAGCGCTGGGCAAAGGGTGGCACTGGGTTACTCATCACCGGCAACATCATGATCGATCGTCGCGCCTTGGGTGAGCCGGGTAACGTCGTGATTGAAGACGATCGTGACTTGCCTATGCTGAAGGCCATGGCCGAAGGAGTGGCCAGTCATGGCGCCAAGCTTTGGGCGCAAATCAATCATCCCGGCAAACAGTCACCGAAAGGCCTGAACCGCGAAAATGTTTCGCCCTCAGCCATTCCCTTTGGTAAGCAAATGCAGGCATTTTTCACGACGCCTCGTGAGCTGACCGACGTTGAAATTCTCGACATCATTGCGCGTTTTGGCCGTGCTGCTGGCGTGGTAAAGCAGGCCGGCTTTCATGGCGTTCAGATTCATGGCGCGCATGGCTACTTAGTCAGTCAGTTCTTATCCCCTAAGCACAACATTCGAACGGATGCTTGGGGTGGAACGCCAGAAAATCGCCGTCGCTTTGTCTTGGCGGTCTATCAATCCATGCGTGATGCCGTTGGCCCGGATTTCCCCATTGGTATTAAGTTGAACTCGGCTGACTTCCAGCGCGGTGGCTTTACCGAAGAAGAATCCTTGGCGACGATTCAGGCTTTAGCGGCAGTTGGTATTGATTTAGTCGAAATTTCTGGGGGCACCTACGAGGCACCCGCGATGGCGGGCAAAAAAACCAGCACTGTTGAGCGTGAGGCTTATTTCTTGGAGTTTGCTGAGAAAGTGCGTCAGCACATCAGCACGCCGTTAATGGTGACGGGCGGTTTCCGTACGCTCAGTGCTATGGGGGCTGCACTCAGTTCGGGTGCTATGGATGTGGTCGGTCTTGGGCGTCCGTTATGTATTGAGCCTGATGCGTCTAAGCGTTTGTTGGCGGGCGAAGAAACCCGTCATCGCGTGAAAATGATTAGTACTGGCATTAAGCAAATTGATGATATGGCCCTCATGGAGGTCATGTGGTATTCGCGTCAACTTCACCGCATGAGTCGCGGCGAAGAGCCCAAGCCCAAGGAGTCCGCGTTGTGGTCACTGCTGACCAATATGCTGACGAATATGCGTGGCACCCTAAAAACGCGTCGCTTACGCGCGAGCTAATGCAACAATTTAGCAGGCGCTGATGGTGTAAGGCGTTGCCAAAAAGGCGGCAAACTCGGTATAGTTCGTCGCCTTCATCGCGCCAGTGGTGAAATTGGTATACACGCCAGATTTAGGTTCTGGTGCCGCAAGGCGTGGAGGTTCAAGTCCTCTCTGGCGCACCATCTTTTTTGTTAGCCGCCTGTGCTAACTGTTGAGCCCTCAACAAGTCCCTTTCGTAATAGGCACTCGCCAACATATGCAGCTCGGCATTAATGCTTTCGCGCAAACTGAATAAATCTAGCCCGCTGTGATCCAATCGCCTTACCCCAAACGAGGTCAAGTCCTGAATCTGTCGGGCCATGTTTTTGAGTAGTTGTTGCAACCAAGTCCAGTGGTTGGCTTCCTGACGGAAAGGGATGCGACGGCTTTGCAGTTCATGACGCAGACTCTCCGCATCGAAAATCTCAAAGTAGCGCGGCATGATTTGTTGCAATAAGCCGTCCAAACGCTGCCAAATTAAGCGCTTCTCGTGATCGCTGTAGCGATTCCATTCAATCACTTCAGGCAAGTATCGGCGACACCCACGGCAAACCGTATCACCGTAGGTGGTGGAGCAGATGCCGATGCAGGGCGTTGGAACTGAGCGAAACAACATGGGCGAGCACTCGCAAGCCAAAACGTGTGGCACACGATAGCAAATTTGATTCAATCTGCGGGTCTACAAATGTTGCAAATGCTTTGACATACCGCCGACGACTCGGTGAGATAGCGACTTGGTTTTTTCCACAGGGGATTGGGTGATGGATAGTTATGTTTTTGTCAAAATGCTGCACGCTATTTTAGTGCTTGCCGTGGGTGGCTTATTTTTGTGGCGTGCATTTCTGATGCTAACGCGTCCGCCGGCACAAAACGGCAAAGTGCCTACTTTGTTGGCTCATATCTTCAGTTTCGGTGTACTTGTCACGGGCCTAATCATGGTGGCGTTGTTCGGCAGCATGCCGGCGTGGGTTCTGACCAAGCTAGTTTTCTTGTTTATTTTTATTGCGTTGGGGGTTGTCGCCTTCAAGCGGGCTAAAACGCGCTCACTGCAATTAGTGATGATGGCCTTGGCTCTGGTAACCTACGGGTTCTTGGTTAGCGTCGCCGTGACCAAAGTGCCTGCGGGCTTTTTTGGCTGAGGGCGTGTCAACGCTTTAGTATTTGCGTCGTTTTGACGCGGTGAGGGATGCCTACAGGCATCCAACTGTTTTCTTGGAGATTTAACATGCGTATTTTAATGACAGCAGCAATGGCTGGCACGTTGGTTCTGGCCGGTTGCACGACCAACCCGTATACCGGTGAGCGTCAAGTCAGCAAGGGTGCCTATGGCGCCATCATTGGTGCAGCAGCAGGTTGCGCCATTGCCTCTGCCACCACTAAGCGTGGTGAGCGTAATGAGCGTTGCGGTCAAGGCGCAGCCATTGGCGGCGTTGTCGGTGGCGGTGCCGGCGTCTACATGGATGTGCAGGAAAAGAAACTGCGTGATCGTCTAGCGGGTGTGGGCGTAGGTATTCAGCGTGACCCCAACACGGGCGCTATCAATCTGATCATGCCAGGCAACATCACTTTCCCAACGGCACAGGCAAGCATTCGTGCTGATTTCTACCCAGTACTGGATGCCGTTTCTGACGTGCTGAAAGAGTATAAGGACACAACGATTACTGTTAGCGGCCATACCGATAGCCAAGGTGATGCAGCCTACAACCAGAAGCTGTCACAAGACCGTGCCAGCTCGGTGGCTAGCTACCTCGTGAATCGTGGTGTGGCATCGGGTCGTGTGTCAGCCATTGGTTTTGGTAAGACACAACCCATTGCAGATAACAGCAGCGAAGCGGGTCGTTCACAGAACCGTCGTGTTGAAATTCGCATCAACCCTACTCAGCAGTAATACGCTGAAGGGATAAAAAAGCGCGCCTTAGGGCGCGCTTTTTTTGGGCATCATGCGGTAAATCGGCGGAAGTTGGTTCACTGCATTAAAGTGCACGCCGAGGTCGCGAAGGATGCCGTCCTCGATACTAAAGATAAAGCCATGAACGGATACATCTTGGCCGCGTTTCCACGCATTTTGAATAATCGTGGTGTGGCAGACGTTGGCTACTTGCTCGACCACATTCAGTTCGCAGAGTTGATCGAATCGCTGCTGGGCATCCAGCCCCTGAAACTCGGGCTCATAGAGTCGATAAATGTCTTTGATGTGACGTAGCCAGTTATCAATCAGACCAAACTCTTGGTCTTCCAGTGCCGCTTTAACGCCGCCACAGCCGTAGTGTCCGGTGACCAAAATGTGCTTTACCTTCAACACATCGACAGCGTATTGCAGTACCGATAAACAGTTCATGTCGGTGTGCACGACCAAGTTGGCAACATTGCGATGAACAAAGACTTCACCGGGTAGCAAGCCCATAATTTCGTTCGCGGGTACGCGACTATCCGCACAGCCTATCCATAAAAATTGCGGTGTTTGCTGTTGGGCAAGCTTCTGAAAAAACTCGGGGTCGCGCGCTTTAACGGCATCTGCCCATTCACGATTATTGCGAAATAGCTCTTCTAGCATGTCTGTCTCCCAGCGAATGTGCGCGAGTATGCCATAGCCATGGCATCATGCAGACGTCTCTAAGGAGTAGGAATATGGTGCTGAGAGCTGAGGGTGGGCAACGCATGAATTGGACACAATTACTGTCCACGCAGCGCTTCAAAATCAAACAGGGCCACATACTCGCCACGCATGCGGCTGCGAGTGCCGATGGCACGGCAGGTTTGCGCTCAGAATTTCACATTGACCATGATCGAGTAGTTTTTTCCAGCGCATTCCGTCGTCTCGGGCGCAAAACGCAGGTGCATCCGCTAGCCCTGCATGACCATACGCATAACCGTCTCACGCATAGTGTGGAAGTGGCCAGTGTCGGTCGCAGCTTAGGCAACCGTGTCGGCGCCATGCTGCAAGAGGGTGGCTTCTTGCCGCCCCTAGCCACCCCCTTTGATATTGGTGGCATCGTGCAAGTGGCGTGTCTCGCTCACGATTTGGGCAACCCGCCATTTGGTCATACCGGCGAATATGCACTGCGCGATTGGTTTACTCAGCCTGAGCGAGCGCATTTGCTCGAAGGCTTAAGCGTGGCTCAGCGTCACGATATTCAAACCTATGAAGGTAATGCGCATGGATTGCGCCTGCTGACATCGCTAGAGATGTACGCGGGCGAGGGCGGCATGCGTCTGACGGCGGCAAGCCTCGGGGCTTTGGTGAAGTATCCGTGGACCGCGCAAACCTGTCCTGAGCGCGGCAAGTTCAATATTTATCAAGCCGAGTTAGGGTATTTCCGTGCGGTGGCTGAAGCTCTTGGGCTTCCGGTTCGGGGGCCTGAGCAATGGGCCAGGCACCCCTTGTCCTATCTCATGGAGGCAGCAGACGATATCTGCTATGCCATTGTTGATTTAGAAGATGCCGTGGAAATGGATATTCTCGATCTGCATGAGTTTGAGCGCCTATTGGCGCCCATCGTGGACCCCGACAAGGTCTGGCAAATTCGTGAACCCCGCCAGTACGCGGCCGCCTTGCGTGGCACCATGGTGGGACGCTGTGTAAAGGATTTGGCCGACACCTTTATGCGTCATCACGAGGCGTTACTGGCCGGCGAGTTGCCGCTAAAAGATTTGATTGCTGGTGCCAGCCCCGAAGTGCGTGACACGTTGGTCGCAGCTAAGCAGCTTGCTAGCGATAAAATTTATCGGCACCGCAGCAAGGTTGTCACTGAGATTGCGGCATATCCGTGTTTGGCGGTCTTGCTCGACACGTTAATCCCTGCTGTACGCACGTTTTGCTTGCAAGGCACATCCGTGCTCAGTCATCGCCAGCAGACGCAATTAGCACTCTTGCCGCGACCATTAACACCCAGCTTATCGCTGTATGAGGGCTATTTGCAGGTGCTCGACTTTGTGGGTGGCATGACCGATAACCACGCGGCTCGATTGGCCAGAGACATTTCAGGCGTGGGTATTCTGTAAGCATTTTTGTGTTGAGGAAATCCTCTGGGTTGACTTGAACTGGTTGTTTGGAGTGCTATGCTCGCCGGCGCGACTCAATAGTCATTTTTTAGGAGTGCTTCATGCAGCTGCAAAATAAAATCGCCATCGTGACCGGTGGCGCTTCAGGTTTAGGCCTGGCCACAGTCAAAGGCTTTCTCGATAAAGGCGCCAAAGTCGCTATTTTTGATTTGAATGTGGACGTCGGTCAGTCCGTGGCGACTGAGCTGGGTGAAAATTGTCATTTTTGTAAGGTCAACGTGTCGGATGAGGCGTCTGTTCAAGCCGCACTTGCCGAGGTATCGAGCAAGTGGGGCGGTGTGCATGTGGCGGTGAATTGCGCCGGCATTGGAAGCGCTATGCGTACGGTGGGTAAGAATGGCCCGCACTCGCTGGACGTGTTCAATAAAGTCATTACGGTGAATCTTATCGGCACCTTTAACGTGACACGTTTGGCTGCTGCTGAAATGGCGAAAAACGAAGGCAATGCCGACAACGAGCGCGGCGTCATTATTAATACCGCATCCGTGGCGGCGTTTGATGGCCAAATTGGTCAGGTCGCTTACTCCGCTTCCAAAGGTGGCGTGGTGGGTATGACCTTGCCGTTAGCTCGTGACTTAGCCAGTGTGGGTGTGCGTGTAAACACCATCGCTCCGGGTATTTTCAACACGCCGCTGATGAACGCTGCGCCGGATAGCGTGAAGCTGCCGCTCATTGAAATGACGCAGTTCCCTAAGCGTTTAGGCTATCCCGAAGAGTACGCTTTGCTCGCTATTCAGCTCGTCGAAAATGCCTTTCTGAATGGCGAAACCATTCGAATTGATGGCGCCATTCGTATGGCACCGCGCTGAATTAAGTTCTGGCGTTAATAGCCTGCAGCAGCGCATCCATTTCTTGCAAAATGCGCTGCTGCAAACGGTCATCCAACACCCCTTCCGGTAAGTTGAGTGCAGCCTCCAAGCTGGCGCGTAATGCCGGCACGCCGGTGTATCGGCAGGCACCGAGTAGTCGATGCACGGCCCGTCGCCAAGCGTTGGCATCTTGCGTATCTCGAGCCAGCTGAAGTTGTTCACGAGCCAACGGCATATCCTCGGCCAATGTGGCAATGAGCTTTTCCGCCAGATCACGACGTCCGCCAGCGAGCCGCTCGGCCTCAGGCCAGTCAATCGCCGCCAAAGGCGCGCTGATAAACCGTGTCCACTGCTGCAGAATGTGATGGAGCTGGCTCTCATCTAGGGGCTTGCTGAGATAGTCATCAATGCCATTGCGCAGCCAAAACTCTCGCTCGGAGCTCAGTGCATGCGCGGTGAGCGCAATGATAGGGACACGTTGTCCGCCAAGCTCCTGTGCTCGAATACTTTGAGCGGCTTCTAGGCCATTCATAATGGGCATTTGAATGTCCATGAAGATCAGATCAAAGATAGAGCCTGCGGCCTTTTCAATGGCCAGTGCGCCGTTTTCCGCGGTCTCTACACGAATACCGAGCTCACTCAACCAGACCTGCATGAGGTGTAAGTTGGCGGGGTGATCATCCACCACCAGTACGCGAATCGGGTCGCAGGCGAGCTGGTTATAGTGCAGTTGCGTATGGCCTTGCGGATTAGTCAGGGCCGAATGGAAGAAGGGGTCGCGAGTTGCCCACCACGTCACCGTAAACGTAGAGCCCTTGCCGGCCTCACTGACCGCTGAGATGTCTCCGCCCATGATGTGAACCAGTTGCCGAGTGATGGTGAGACCAAGCCCTGTGCCGCCGAAGTGTCGAGAGGTAGATGAGTCTGCTTGCTCGAAAGCCTCAAACAAGCGCTGTAATCGACTGGGATCTATGCCAACGCCAGTGTCGCTTACGCTGAGCTGACAGTGCACGCGCCCAGCCTCTTCGGCCAATAACTTAAGCTGAGCTTGGATTTGCCCACGCGCTGTAAATTTGATGGCATTGCTGATGAGATTGGTCATGATTTGACGCAAGCGCAGCGGGTCCCCCAACACGGACTCGGGCAAATTCGGATCGATATCCACTTGAATTTCTACAGCTTTGTCGCCCAGTAGGGGCGCCAGCATTGCCGTGCTATCACTTAACAGGCTGCCAAGCTGAACCGGTGTTTCATCCAGCACTAAACGTCCCGCTTCAATTTTGGACAGGTCTAACAAGTCATTTAAAATGGCCAACAAGTGCTCGCCAGAGCGGGACAGTGCTTGCACATGTTGTTGCTGCGAAGCCGATAGCGAGCTCCGTTCCAGTAAGCGTGCAAAGCCTAATAGGCTGGTCAGCGGCGTCCGAATTTCATGACTGATATTGGCGAGAAATTCCGACTTTAATTGGTTGCTCACCTGAGCACTGCGGCGGGTCGCATGCAGCTCAATGTTCTGACGCTCAATCGCATCCAAGGTCTCGCGAAGTTCTGCTTCGGTGTGCTCACTGTCTTGAACCAGCTGTTCGATGGCGGTCTTCTGCTTGAAGTAGTAGCGCGTTAGGAAGCTCACCAATTCGGGCCAAATTCGCTTGGCCTGGGCATGTTGCTTCGGCGTGATTCTTTCCGGGTGGTTAAGCGCATCTGCAAAGCGATTGATCGGCAACAACGTTTGCCGAAGAAACAGTAATAGCAGGATGGCCAGCACCAGTAAGAGTGCCATGCTAAGGGCGATGTACTGGACGAGTCGCTCGTAAAACGCGAGTCGAATCACTTGCTGAGAGGCCTCTACGACCAACCAGCGACCATCATCAAGTTGGCGAACTTCTTGCGCTCCGCCCTCAATCGCAAAGCTAGCCTGCGCTGAATCGACCCGTTTTAGTTGTTCAATTATGGGTAGACGAACTTGGCTCTGTCCGACCTGCGCTATGAGCTTTCCTGTGGGGCTGAGCACACTGATTTGACGAATGGAGTCATCCCCTAGGCCGAGCTTTAGGAAGGCCTCTAGTTCGCTGCTGCTCAGGATGGATCGATTCAAGACTTCTGCTGTGCTGTGCAGCGTGATGTCCTTGCTGTGTTGATAGCGTGCCAATAAATCGTCTTGGTAGTGCGAGCTGATTGCCCAAGAAAGGCTCAGCAATAAGGCCGCCACAGGCAACAAAAAAGCAAATAACAGGCGGTGATGCAGGGTCCACGGATACATCCGGGCGCTCCTTGACGGGTAAAAATTAATGAGCTGAAGCAAGACTATCATGCCGCTCTCGGTCAGGGCATGTGATTGCTTTTCGTACAAAAAAAGGCACAATGCGCGCCAATCTGACAAAAAACGTAGTCAATAATTACAATAATTTTGAGGCCACATACGCCTCTTCAGAAGGGATGCTATGCGTCAAACACCTGCGCTACTTCGATCATTTGTATTAACCACCTCCTTGGCTGCGCTGCTGACAGCGTGTGGCTCCAGTGAAACGGGATCTTCGGGCTCGAGTGCGCAGGCTCGTCAGCGTGGCGACTTGCCCATCGGCACGGCGGATGGCGTCAAGCCGGCGTCTTGCAGCACGGGTCAGGCCGCAGGCGGTCAGGTATACCGTGTGGAGATTCCCTCCCGTGTAGACGGCGAAAGTATTGTCTTTCAGGTTTTTGAGCCCGATACCCTGAATTGCGTTGAGAAACATGCCCTGATTTTGGAAGGGCATGGTTATTCAGGCTCTCGCCAAACCGATAAGAGCGGCGGCCAGTCACCCTTGTCTTTTGGTGCGCCCATTGGCGATTTGACGAAGGCAGGATACGCCGTCATCAGTATCGATCAGCGCGGGCATGGTGAATCCGGCGGTACGGTGCGTGTGATGGATCCGGCTTTTGAGGGTCAAGATCTTGTTGCGATTGTTGACTGGGCAGAGCAGCACCTCGACTTCCTGAAGTATCGCGACGGCAATTTATTGCTCGGTGGTATTGGTGGTAGCTACGGTGGTGGTTACCAGATGTTGCTCTGGGAGACCGATCCCAGCCAGCGCATGGATGCCATGGTGCCGGAAATTACCTGGAATGATCTGCCTTACAGCCTGAATCCCGGCAATGTCGTGAAGAGTTATTGGGCGTTGTTTTTGGCCGGTGCGGGGGATGCTTTAACGCAGGGTCGCCAGGACCCGTTTATTCGCGCCACCTTACTCGATGGCGTGGCAACCGGGGTCTTTCCTGCGGATGCCCTGCCGCAATTTGCCGCCCATTCCCCCGCGTACTTCTGTGGCCAGGGCTATAGCGACATGAAGGGCGTAACGGCTGATGGCTCTAGCTATGTGCTGGCGTCTTTGGCCAGCAACATACCGCTCACATCTGGCGTGTTCTCCATCAGTCGCTCACCGTTGAAACGCTTCCAAAAAGTGGACGCGCTGATTTTCCAAGGGATGCGTGACCACCTCTTTAACTTCAACGAGGCCTATCACAATTACCAATGCCTGCAGCGCGGTGGCGGTGATGTCCGTCTTCTGAGTTATGAAACCGGTCATGGTGCGTTGTCGCCAGATGTTGGCTTGATTTCGCAAGCCGTCCAGGTTCAAGCATTGCCACTGAGTCGTAACTGTGGCTCGGTCGACGCGACAGCGGCTACATTGGCCTGGTTCAACGAGAAGCTGCTGGGCAAGGGCAATGCCGATACGGCAATTCCGTCGGGTAAAAATGTTTGCCTGTCGCTCACGCAAAAAGATGCTGTGGCGGTGCCCAAGGTCACGGTCGGCGGTACGGAGTTTCCGGTGGCCATGCCCGGCGGCTTGCCGGTCCCTGTGACCTTGGCGCAATTGGTGCCCACCATCGTGCCGCTGACCAGCGTAGCGGAGGGTACGAATGTGCTGGCGGGCATTCCACGCTTAAAGGTCAAGGTAGGTCGAGGGGTAGAGGCCTTGGATGCCTTGTGTCAGAAGGCTCAGGAGCCACTGCTGCGATTGGGTAGCTGCGATAGCACGGTCTTTGTGGGGCTGGGCATCATCACCGCATCGGCGAGCGGGAAGATTCCGGTCGTGCCGGAGCTTATCGACAATCAGGTCATGCCCTTGCGCGGATTTGGCGACTTCGATGTGGAGCTGGTGGGTGTTGCTGAGCGCTTTCATGCCGGTGATCAGCTCGTGTTGCTTGTCTATGGCAACAGTCCGACCTTTGTGGCCACCAGCTCACGTGACCTCAGCACGGCATTAGTAACCCTTAGTGGTACGGTAGAGTTACCCTTGTTGGGCGACTTGCCTAGCCTCCCAATGCCTGCATCTGGTGGTGGATTGCCCATTCCTACCCCTTAAGCGTTAGCGAAATACGGTGACGCGGTTGCTAAGCGCCCGCTGGCCATTTGGTCAGCGGGCGCTTTGTCTTTACAATCCGCCATCACATTCTGGAGCCTGCGCGCGATGAGCGATTATTCTGGTTCGACCCCTCGCTACCCGACCATTGCCGACACGGTCGGCAATACGCCACTGGTGCGCTTGCAGCGCCTGCCCGGCAATACCAGCAATACGATTTTGGTCAAGCTGGAGGGCAACAATCCGGCCGGCTCAGTGAAGGACCGTCCGGCGCTATCGATGATCACGCAGGCGGAGTTGCGCGGCGACATCAAGCCCGGCGATACGCTGATCGAGGCGACATCGGGCAATACCGGCATTGCGCTGGCGATGGCGGCGGCGATCAAGGGCTACAAAATGAAGCTGATTATGCCGGCGAACCAGAGCCAGGAGCGCAAAGATGCGATGGCGGCTTACGGTGCTGAGCTGATCTCGGTGAGCAAAGACGAGGGCATGGAAGGCGCGCGCGACCTTGCCATGCGCATGCAGAGCGAAGGTCAGGGCGTGGTCCTGAATCAGTTCGGTAACCTCGACAATCCGCGCGCTCACTATGTGGGTACGGGGCCGGAGATTTGGCAGCAGACGCAGGGCTCGGTCACGCATTTTGTCAGCTCCATGGGGACCACGGGCACCATCATGGGGACGTCGCGCTACCTGAAAGAACAAAATCCGGCGGTGCAGATCGTGGGTTTACAACCCTGCGAGGGCTCCGCCATTCCCGGTATCCGGCGCTGGCCTGAGGCCTATTTGCCCACGATTTTTGACCGCTCCCGCGTGGATTGGGTCATGGACATTGCTCAGCCCGAAGCAGAAGCGACCATGCGTCGTCTGGCGCGGGAAGAAGGCATTTTCTGCGGGGTGTCATCGGGTGGATCGGTTTGGGCGGCGCTCGAACTGTCAAAGCAGCTGGAGAATGCCGTTATTGTGGCCATCGTTTGTGATCGCGGTGATCGCTATCTGTCTACCGGCGTGTACGCGGAGCCCGCATGAATACCTTGGTGTTTGATATTGAAACGGTGCCCGACATCGCTGGCGGCCGTCGCCTCTATGGCCTAGAGGGGCTTGACGACGCAGCAGCCGGTGAGGCGCTGTTCAAACTGCGTCGGCAGGAAACCGGCGGCTCCGATTTCATCCGACATTCGCTGCAGCGCGTGGTCTGCATCTCGGCGGTGCTGCGTTCGCGCGATGGCGTGAAGGTCTGGTCGTTGGGCGATGAGTCGGAAAGCGAAGCGCAGATCATCAAGCGTTTTTTCGATGGTCTGGAGAAGACGCAACCGACACTGGTGTCGTGGAATGGCAGCGGTTTCGACCTGCCGGTGCTGCATTATCGCGCGTTGATTCACGGCATTCAGGCGCCGAGCTACTGGGATCAGGGCGAGCACAACCGCGACGCCAAGTTCAACAACTACCTCGGCCGCTTCCACTCCCGGCATACCGATTTGATGGACCTGCTGGCCGGCTATCAGGCCCGTGCCGTGCAGCCGCTGGATCAGGTTGCGACCCTGCTCGGCTTTCCCGGCAAGGCTGGTATGGACGGCAGTCAGGTCTGGCCGGCGTTTCTGGCCGGCGAGCTGAGCAAGATCCGCCAGTATTGCGAGACCGATGTGCTGAATACCTGGCTGGTCTGGTTGCGCTTTCAGTTCATGCGCGGCCAGCTCGACCAAGCCGGTCTCGATCTTGAGCTGAGACTGCTGCGCGAACTGCTGCAGGCCTCAGCGATGCCGCATCTGCAAGCCTTTCTGGCGGACTGGGATACGGCGCAAGCAGCGTTGCCCAGTCTCGATCTGCCGCTGAATCACCCGATCAATTCCTGATGTGACGGGCGTCATGCCCGTTCCCGCTACCCGAAAAGAGTTTGTTATGGCCCGAACCAATAAGCGTGAAAAACTGCGCGCCATGCCGCCCGTTGAACTAACGATTGACCGCCTCAGCCATGAAGGGCGCGGTATTGCTCATCGTGACGATGGCAAGATTGTCTTTGTCGATGGCGCTTTGCCTGGCGAACAGATCACGGCCCAGGTCACGTTCACGCACAAGAAATACGACGAAGCCTCGGTGCTGAGCGTGCAGTCGCCGTCGGCGCAGCGTGTGACGCCGCCGTGTGCGCATTTCGGCGTTTGCGGCGGCTGCTCGTTGCAGCACATGGACCCGGCCGCACAGATTGCTTTCAAGCAGACCGTGCTGGTCGATCACCTCCAGCATTTCGGGGGCATCAAGCCGCAGACCTGGCTGCCGCCGCTGACTTCGCCGGATCATTCCTATCGCCGCAAGGCTCGGCTCGGCGTGCGTTTCGTCATCAAGAAAGACAAGCTGCTGGTCGGCTTCCGCGAGCGTCAGGCCAGCTATTTGGCTGATCTCGATGCCTGTTTTGTCATGGACCCGCGCCTGGGTCAGAGCATCACGCCGCTGAAGCTGCTCATTGCCGGTCTGGCCGCGCGTGATCATATCGCCCAAGTCGAAGTGGCCGCAGGAGACGAGATAGATGGCCTGCCGTCGGTGGCGCTGATCTTCCGTAATCTCGTGGAGCTGGTGCCGGCGGATGCGCAGGCGCTCATCGATTTCTGTGCCTCGCGGAACTGGCAGTGCTATCTGCAACCGGGCAACTACGAAACGGTTCAGCGCATCTGGCCGGTTGAGGGCACGGATCGCCTGCATTACCAGCTGCTCGACTTTGTGGCGCCTACGGGCAACGGCCTGACCATGGCCTTCCATCCCAATGACTTCACCCAGGTTAACGCCGGCATCAACCAACGCATGGTGAAGTTGGCACTGGACTTGCTCGACCCGCAACCAGAAGACCGTGTGCTCGACCTGTTCTGCGGCCTTGGCAACTTCACCCTGCCGCTGGCCACTAGAGCTCGCGAGGTCGTTGGCGTGGAGGGTGTGGATGCCATGGTGCAGCGCGGTTACGAGAACGCGCGTGCCAACGGATTGAGCAATGTGTCGTTCTATGCTCAGGACCTGACCAAGGACTTCTCCGAGCAGCCGTGGGCGAGCCTGGGCTTTGACAAGATCCTGATTGATCCGCCGCGCAGTGGCGCGCTGGAAGTGATTCCGCATTTGGCGCGCTTTGGCGCTCAGCGTGTCGTCTATGTGTCATGCAACCCGGCTACGCTGGCGCGTGATGCCGGCGAAATGGACAAGGCCGGTTATGACCTTATTCAAACGGGGGTGATGGACATGTTCACGCACACCACGCATGTGGAGTCGATTGCGGTATTTGAAAAGCGCGCATAAGCGCCCCATTAAGGTGCAGAGCGTTTAGCTAGGGCGAGCAACATGGTAAAAGTCCGCGCAGATTACCCCACCCGGGATGACGGCAGCGTCGATCTCGCGGTGTGGCTGTCCCGCATTGAAGATCAGGTCGAGCTGCACGAGCCCGCCGAGCTTCTGCGCGCCTGCCAGTTTGCCGAGCAGCTCGATCGCGAAAACCTCGCCAAGCACAATGTCTGGATGACGCGTACGTCGAGCTTCCTGACCGGTCTGGCCATGGCCGACATCCTCGCCGAGCTCAACCTAGATCAGGATTCGCTGATGGCGGCGGTGCTCTATCGCGCCGTGCGTGAGGGCAAGGTCACGCTCAAGCGCATCGAGAAAGACTTCGGCGAAGATATTTCCACGCTGATTGACGGCGTCTTACGCATGGCGGCCATCAGCCGCTTAATTAACCCTGACCATCGCACGGTCGGCACCGAAGAGCAGCAGCTCGACAACATCCGCAAGATGCTGGTGGCGATGATCGACGATGTGCGCGTGCCGCTGATCAAGCTCGCGGAACGAACCTTCGCCATCCGCGAGCTGAAAGAAGCCAGCGATGAGCGTAAACGCCGCGTGGCGCGGGAAATTTTCGACATCTATGCGCCGCTGGCACATCGCCTCGGCATCGGCCACATCAAGTGGGAGCTGGAGGATCTGTCTTTCCGTTATCTGGAGCCGGAGGCCTACAGGCAGATTGCCAGCCTGCTCGACGAGAAGCGCCTGGATCGCGACGTCTACATTCAGCAAATTATTAAAACGCTGCATGACAATCTCGAGCGCATGGGTATGGGCGTGATTGAAGTCAGTGGGCGCGCCAAGCACATTTACTCTATTTGGCGAAAAATGCAGCGCAAAGGCATTGGCTTCCATGAGGTGTATGACGTGCGTGCCGTGCGCGTATTGCTGCCCGAGATTCGCGATTGCTATGCCGCTTTAGGCGTGGTGCATTCATTGTGGAAACACATTCCACGCGAGTTTGATGACTATATTGCGACGCCGAAAGAGAATGGCTATCGCTCCCTACATACGGCGGTTATTGGGCCTTCAGGTAAGCCCATTGAAGTGCAGATCCGCACGCACGACATGCATCAGGAAGCCGAGCTCGGTGTTTGTGCGCACTGGACTTATAAGGAAGGCAAGTCGTCCAAGGCTGACGCCCGCTACGAGAACAAGATTGCCTGGCTGCGGCAAGTCCTGGAATGGCAGGATGACATCGGCGATCAGCGTCTCGATGACATGGCTGTGCATTTCAACGAGGCCATCCACGACGAGCGTATTTATGTGTTCACGCGTGACGGCCATGTCATCGACTTGCAGGCCGGCGCTACGCCGCTAGACTTCGCTTACCACATCCACACCGAAGTCGGGCACGGTTGTCGAGGCGCGAAAATCAACGGCCGCATCGTGCCGATGACCTACAAGCTGCAGACCGGCGAGCAGGTCGATATCATGACCCAACGCGGCGGAACGCCAAGCCGCGACTGGATGAACCCCACGCTGGGCTATCTTGGCACGGGTCGGGCGCTGGCTAAAGTCCGGCATTGGTTTAAGCAGCAAGACCGTGAAGGCAACTTGGCCGAAGGTCGGGTATTGCTGGAGCGCGAGCTCAGTCGCTTAGGGATGTCGCTATCCAAAAGTGAGCTGGAGCGCATTGCGCCACGCTTTAATGTACGCACGGGCGATGATGTGCTGGTTGGCTTGGGTGGCGGCGACTTGCCGCTGGCGCGTATCACGCATGCCCTGACCGATGGCCTAGATCAAACCGCCCAACACGAGCTTGCCTTACCCGAGCTAATGCTGCGTCCCGCACGCAAGAACGACACGAGTTCAGCCATTACGATTGAGGGCGTGGGTAACTTGCTCACGCAGATCGCCGGTTGCTGTAAACCGGTGCCGGGTGAGCCTATTGTGGGCTTTGTGACCCATACGCGCGGTGTCAGCATTCACGCTCGTGCCTGTCCGGAGTATCTGCGACTGGCTCAGGACGAGCCAGCTCGGACGGTCGATGTACAGTGGCAGGCACGGGAAAGCGGTGCCTACCCGGTGGATATCTTGGTGCGTGCGTGGGATCGTACCGGCTTGTTGCGCGATATCACGGCGGTGCTGGCGAATGAGCAGGTTAACGTCACGGGTGTGCAGACGCAGTCCGACAAGCAGGATGGCACCGCGACTATGCGGTTAACGCTAGAGGTGCCGGGGCTGTCGAAACTCTCGCGTGTGCTAACACGCATTGAGCAGCTGCCCAATATCATGGAAGCTCGACGCCTCACGGAACATCGCAGTGGTAGCTTTTGATGACTGAATCTACGGTGAAGCCTATTCGTCCCGTGGCAACGCCAGCGCTGCAGCGCTTGCTGCACATCATGGCGAGATTGCGCGACCCCGAGCAGGGCTGCAATTGGGATCTGGCGCAAACACCCGCCACGCTCGCGCCTTACACCATTGAAGAAGCTTACGAAGTTATTGATGCCATTGCCCGTGGCGACTCGGCGGATTGGCGTGAAGAGCTGGGAGACTTGCTCCTACAGGTAGTCTTCCAAGCACAGCTGGCTCAGGAGCAGGGCTTATTCGATTTTGATGCGGTGGCGCAGTCCATCGCGGATAAGTTAGAGCGTCGGCACCCCCATATTTTTCGCGATGGCCGTTTGGATTTGCCCCGGCTCGACCTGACCGCAGATGAAGTGAGCGCGCAATGGGGCGTGATCAAGGCGCAGGAAATGGCCTTGAAGGCGGCGGCGCACGGTGGCGAGCTGCCACCGGCTGCATTTCTCGACAAGGTCGGTGCCGGGTTGCCACCATTGCTGCGAGCAGAAAAGCTGCAGGCGAGGGCGAGCGAAGTCGGCTACGACTGGAACGATCCGCGTGCGGTCATCGCCAAGCTGCGTGAAGAGATTGACGAGTTAGAGGCCGCGCTCGATGAGCAGTTGCCGCAAGCCGCCTTGCAGGACGAGCTGGGCGATATCCTCTTTTGCTGCGTCAACATCGGCCGCCATTTGCAGGTAGACAGCGAGCAGGCCCTGCTCGGTGGCATTGCTAAGTTTCGCCGCCGCTTCGGACATATCGAACAGCAGCTCAGTGCCAAAGGCATGGCGCTGACAGAGGCTAGCCTCGATAATATGGAAGCGCTCTGGCAGGATGCCAAGCAGGCCGGCCTTTGACTGAGCTATACGCACCCCCACTCATCGATCCGTTCCAGCGCGAGATCCGCTATCTGCGCATTTCGGTGACAGATCGCTGCGACTTCCGTTGTGTCTATTGCATGGCCGAAGACATGAAGTTCCTGCCGCGCAGTGAGGTGCTGTCGCTGGAGGAGATCGAGCGCCTGGCGCGCGTGTTTGTCGGGCTGGGCGTGCGCAAGATTCGTCTCACCGGCGGCGAGCCCCTGGTGCGACGTGGACTGACAGATCTGGTACGCCAGATTGCGCAGATTCCGGGCTTGGATACGCTGGCAATCACCAGTAATGGCGCCCGTCTTGCCGCGCAAGCTGAGGCGTTACGACAGGCCGGCTTGCAGCAAATTAACATCAGCTTAGATAGTCTTGATCCCGACCGTTTTCATGCCATGACCCGCACCGGCGAGTTGGCCGATGTGCTCGCCGGCATCGACGCCGCCATCGCTGCCGGCTTCCCGCGCATCCGCCTAAACGCAGTCATCTTGCAGGGCCGCAACGATCAGGATGTGCTGGCGCTGGTCACCTTTGCGCTGGCAAAGGGTATCGACCTAGCGTTTATCGAGGAGATGCCGCTGGGCGCCATCGACGACCATGATCGTGCTGAAACCATGCTGACGAGTGCCGCCTTGCGCGCCATGATCGAACCGCACCATGCCTTGTTGCCTGAGGGCGCGGATTATCGCAGCGGGCCGGCGACCTATTATCGTGTCGCTGGCAGCCAGACTCGGCTCGGCTTTATCTCGCCGCACAGCCACAATTTCTGTGGCGACTGCAATCGGGTCAGGCTAACAGCCGAAGGGCGCTTGCTGCTCTGTCTCGGCCACGAGCACAGCCTAAATCTGCGTGCACCGATGAGAGCCGGCGCCAATGATGGCGAGCTGGCTGACATGATTCGGCAAGCCTTGTTGCGTAAGCCTGAGCGCCACGAATTCGATCTTGCTGGCGAGCCCCAGATTGTGCGATTCATGAACATGACCGGTGGTTAAGGCCATCTTCATACCGAAAAAGAGAACCGAAATGAGCGCTGAAAAATCGTTTGTGCCGCTGCAAGTTGCCGTCCTGACTGTTTCCGATACACGCAGTGTAGACACCGATACGTCCGGTCAGTATTTGGTCGAGCAGTTGCAGCAAGCCGGACATGTCTTAGCCGCGAGGGTGATCGTTAAGGATGATATTTATCAAATTAGAGCTCAGGTCTCGACGTGGATTGCCAGTGAAGACGTTCAGGCCGTGATTCTCACCGGCGGAACCGGCTTCTCGGGGCGCGATAGCACGCCCGAAGCCATCACGCCGTTGTTAGACAAAACCATCGAAGGCTTTGGCGAATTGTTCCGCCACATTTCCTACTTGGAAATTGGCACCAGCACGCTGCAATCACGCGCACTGGCCGGGTTGGCCAATCGTACAGCCATCTTCTGTGTGCCTGGTTCTACGGGTGCCTGTCGCACGGCGTGGGAAGGCATTCTGAGCAGCCAGCTGGATAGTCGTCATCGTCCCTGTAATTTGGTGCCGCACCTGAAGACCGCGGTCGCTGCCTGCGATACGCGAGGCTAAGTCATGGCACTGATGTCGGTAGATGAGGCGTTAACTCACCTCACGGCTGCAGGCTTATCTTATCAGCAGTCAAGGCCGGTACGAACAGAGTCACTGCCGTTGCTTGATGCCCTTGGCCGCCGAGTTGCGCAGGATATCATGGCGCCTATTCCTGTCCCGCCCGAGCGCAATAGCGCGATGGATGGCTATGCGTTTGCATGGGCAGACGCGTTGGCAGCCGAATCACTTGTGGTAAGTCAGCGTATCCCTGCCGGGGTGGCGCCTATGCCCTTATTGCCGGGTACAGCGGCTCGTATTTTTACGGGCGCAGTGATACCAGAAGGTGCAGACACCGTTGAAATGCAAGAAAACTGTGACGAGAGCCAGGGCCGCGTTCAGCTTCTGACTGCAACTCGACGGGGTGCCAACATTCGTGAAGCAGGCGAGGACATTGCCCGAGATAGTTTGTTGTTAGCGGCGGGAACTCGATTGGGCGCAGCCGAGCTAGGTCTATTGGCCTCTGTCGGCATGGCGAACGTTAACGTCTTGATGCCGTTAACCGTGGCGATTGTGTGCACAGGGAACGAGTTGGTGGCGCCGGGTGATTCCTTGGCAGCAGGCCAGCGCTATAACAGTAATGAAACCATGTTGGCGGCCTTGTTAAACCAATACGGGTGCTCGCTGATTCTATTGCCTGTAGTAGAGGATACCTTGGTTGCAACCGAGCAGGCCTTATTGCAAGCGCTAACCCGAGGAGCAGACCTTGTGATGACCACAGGGGGTGTTTCGGTGGGTGAAGAAGATCATCTTCGGGCAGCGGTTGAGCGTTTAGGTCGACTGAATCTTTGGAAAGTCGCTATTAAGCCGGGCAAGCCGCTGGCGTTCGGAGACATTCAAGGCGTGCCCATCCTAGGGCTTCCCGGTAACCCCCAATCGGTTTGGGTGACTTATCATATTCTGGCGCTCCCCTTTATTCGCGCCCTGCAAGGCGACCCAGCAGTGCCGTTAAGCATGTGTTTGCCTGCTGGATTCGAACGGCTTAAAGCGCAAGGTCGTCGTGAATATTTGCGTGTAAGAGTTGTATCAGATGCCGATGGAAATCAACGCGTCGTTCCGCATCCCCAGCAAGGGAGTGGTGCATTAACTTCTGCGGCGTGGTCGGACGGATTTGCCGTCGTCGAAGCGAATACGACGGTGATGCGTGGGCAGTCGGTGGCGTTTATCCCCGTAAAATAAAACGGGCTACCGAAGTAGCCCGCTCGTCAGCCAGTCAACGTATTAGAACGTGTAGCGACCACCAATACGGAGGGTGTCGAGCTCCAGCTCAATTTTGGGTAGTGTAAGTGGTGAACCACCAGCGTTGCGTTCGAGATCAGTGAGTCTATATTCCACGAAGCCTGCGAAGTTCTTAGTGACATCATAGGAAGCACCTACTGTGTACTCCAAACCATCCACACGCTTGTCAGCCAGTTTGCCGACGTTCAAATAACCAATTGAGGCATAGACGTTGGTGTTTGCCATGACGTTGGCATTAATACCTACCGTGGCCGCATAGCCATTTAATGTTGCGCCAACCCCTAAGTCCTTGGTGAGACCAATGCCCACATTGGTGTGCTCAAGGCTACTGGTGACACTGTATTGATCATTGAGCTTGTGGTTGTAGCTCAGGCCAATACGCGTTTCATTGAGCTTTTGCGAGCCACCTATAAAGCCAGCAAGTTGGTTGTTTTTCAATTTAGAGCTTTGGTGCATGGCAATCATGGAAAAGCCCTTACCCAATTCGGCTTTGCCACGAATGCCGTAGCCACTGCCATCAAATTTGAGTTTTTGTGGGATGGGACCTAAACCCCCGGCAACTTCAGCCTCTGCATCATTGTCAATGTAGAACAGATCCACGGAGCCGCCGGCAAAGGCGGTCATGGGAGCTAAAGCTAATGTGCTTAACGCAAGAAATTTTTTCAGCATATTGGTTTCCTCGGTCTAGCCACGCACGTTGGTGGTGCACAATTTTTCGCGTATGCCACACAAAAGTGCAACATTATTTGTTTCAGCTTTGAAACAAATGCGATAAGCGGATCAAAATTGAGACTGAGTGGTCATGATCGGAGCAATACGCCTTAAAAATAGTTTCGGTGCCTGTAAACCATCGTAAATGTCATCAATTCGTCACATTACTGACGCGGAGCTGTCATTTTTGCTGCTAATACTACGCCCAACCCAAAAGCAGAGCTCTTATCGAGCTGTGCGGGTACGGCCGGCGTCGGTCGACACTACTTGCTCAATGATTGAGGTAAAACCATGAAACTCGTAATCAAATCGTTAGCGCTGGCGATCGCCGCAGCTGGTCTGGCCGCTCCGGTCATGGCCGATACCGCTACTACCAAGGGTGGTTTTCAAATCAAGTCGGATGACGGCAACTTCGAAGCTAAGCTCGGTGGCCGTATTCATTTTGATGGCAATTTTTACACTAGCGAAAAGGATATCGCGGCAGCTGGTGCAGACAACGTTGGTACAGACAAGAAGAACAGCCAGTTTTTCTTCCGTCGTGCTCGAATAACGATCGAAGGTCGTGCTTACGACTACACCTACAAGTTTGAAAACGACTTTGCTAACTCCAAGGATGACACTGCCAAAACAAACGAAGGCATCCGTGAAATGTGGATCGGTCGCCAAGTCATGGGCAACAAAAATCTGCGTCTAGGTCAGGCCAAGCCTTACCGTGGCATGGAAGAGCTGACCAGCTCCAACGAAATCACCTTCATGGAGCGCCCACTAGCTACAGCTTCGGGTATTTATAACAACCAGTTCACTACCGGTGCTTTCTTAGACGGTTCTGGTGAAGGTTACGGTTACGGTGTTTCGGTTTACACGCCACGTTCGGTAGATGCTGCAGAAACTCAGGGCTTGGGTGTGAACGCTCGTGGCTTTATCGTACCGCTGCGCACTAACGGCAACTTGATCCACATTGGTTTGAGTGCATCGCAGGACAACTTTGAGACCAATACAACCAAAAAAGACCCTCGAATCGTTGGGCGGGAAAATGGTCTGACCACAGGTCTCTTGATAGCTGATAAGGCATATAACGAGCAAAGCACAATTGCAGCTGAGTTGGCTGCTCGCTTCGGTGCATTCTCGGTGCAGGGCGAATATGCCAAGGCTGCTTTTGAAGATAATCGTGCGGGTGTTACCAACGTTGCTGATAACGACCTCGAAACCTACTATGTTCAGGCCAGCTACTTCCTGACCGAGCACACCAAGCCATATGACTTCAAGAAGGGTGTGTTCAAATCGCCAAAGCTGAACGGTGAAGAGGGCGCTATTGAGCTCAAAGCTCGCTACGATGTTATTGAAAATAAGGACATCAAAGATAATAAGGCTTCGGTTTATACATTAGGTGTGAACTACTATGCCACGCCAAATACACGCTTCATGATCGAGTATGTGAAGGGTGAAACGGATGTAGACATTACAAAAACATCAGCTCCTGTTTTTGCCTCTAATGACCGTGAAGCTTCCGCCATCACAGCCCGTGCCCAGTTCAACTTCTAAGTTCTACTGAAAACGCGGTTGTGTTGCAAAGAAAAGGCCCTTCGGGGCCTTTTCTGTTTTTGATTGTCGAGTGTTCGTAGTTTCCGCATCAAAACGACGCCCTGTCTCCCGTCTTTTCGCGGCGCGTGATAACATCCTGTCCCGTCTTTGTACCTGCTTTCGGCGGGTGCGCCGTGATCACGCAAGCTGTCTGGAAAGTTCATGACCAAATTCATTTTTGTCACTGGTGGTGTGGTGTCTTCGCTGGGCAAAGGCATTTCTGCCGCCTCGCTGGCCGCCATTCTGGAAGCTCGCGGTCTGTCGGTCACGATGATCAAGATGGACCCCTACATCAATGTCGATCCGGGCACCATGAGCCCGTACCAGCACGGTGAAGTCTTCGTGACCAGCGATGGCGCCGAGACTGACCTCGATCTCGGCTATTACGAGCGCTTCCTGCGTCATTCGAAAATGACCAAGAAGAACAACTTCACCTCTGGCCGTATTTACCTCGATGTGCTGCAAAAAGAGCGTCGTGGCGATTACCTCGGCGGCACGGTGCAGGTCATTCCGCACATCACCGACGCCATCAAGCAGCGCGTCCGTGAGGGCGCGCGCGGCCATGACATCGCCATCGTCGAGATTGGCGGCACCGCGGGTGACATCGAATCTCAACCGTTTATGGAAGCCGTGCGCCAGATGCGCATTGAGCTGGGCTATCAGGGCTCGTTGCTGATGCACCTGACGCTGATTCCCTACATCGCCTCGGCGGGTGAGCTGAAAACCAAGCCAACGCAGCACTCGGTGAAGGAGCTTCGCTCCATCGGTCTGCAGCCGGATATCCTGATCTGCCGCTCCGAACACCCGGTGCCGAATGAGTCCCGCCGCAAGATCTCGCTGTTCACCAATGTTGAAGAGCGCGCGGTCATCATCGCGCAAGATGCCAAGAGCATTTATCAGATCCCGCGCCGTTTCCACGAGCAAGGTCTGGATGATTTTGTCATTGAGCGCCTGGGCTTGAGTGCGCCTGTCGCAGATCTCGGCGATTGGGATGTGGTGGTGGACGGCCTGCTCAATCCAGAGCGCGAAGTCACCATCGCGATGGTTGGTAAGTATGTTGAGCTGGCCGATGCTTACAAGTCGGTCAACGAAGCCTTGCTGCACGCGGGTATCCAGAATAAGAGCAAGGTCAAGATTCGCTATATCGATGCCGAATCGATTGAGCAAGAAGGTACCGGTGCACTGACTGATGTAGACGGCATTTTGGTGCCCGGCGGCTTTGGCGATCGCGGCACCGAGGGCAAGATTGCCACGGTTAAGTTCGCCCGTGAAAATCGCGTGCCTTACTTAGGCATCTGCTTGGGGATGCAGGTGGCGGTCATTGAGTATGCTCGTCATCTGGCTGGCTTGGCCGATGCTAACTCGAGTGAACTAAAGGCTGGCTGTGCGCATCCGGTCATTGGCTTGATCACTGAGTGGAAAACCGAAACCGGAGATGTGCAGCGCCGTGATGCCGAGTCCGATTTGGGCGGCACCATGCGTCTGGGCGCGCAACTCTGCCATTTGGTGCCCGGCACACTGGCGCACAAAACTTATGGCAGTGACAGCATTACCGAGCGTCATCGTCACCGTTATGAAGTCAACAATACCTATTTGCCGCAGCTGGAAGCCGCTGGCCTGTGCATTTCTGGTTTCAGCGCTGATAAGTCGTTGGTTGAGATGGTCGAAATTCCTGACCACCCGTGGTTCCTGGCCTGCCAATTCCACCCGGAGTTCACCAGTTCGCCACGTACCGGTCATCCCTTGTTTTCGGGGTTTATCGGCGCAGCCTTGACGCATGCAGGTAAGGCCTGAATAACGTCTCAGCAATCGCATAATTAAAAAGGACGCCGTGATGACACAGCAGAACGCTTCGACGCAAAAAACGATCCGTTTGGGTCAGATCGAGATGAACAATAACAAGCCCTTCGTGCTTTTTGGCGGCATGAATGTCTTGGAGTCACGCGACTTGGCGATGCAGATCTGCGAGACCTATGTCACGGTCACGCAAAAGCTCGGCATTCCCTATGTGTTTAAGGCGTCTTTCGACAAGGCTAACCGCTCTTCGGTTAGCTCCTATCGCGGCCCGGGTCTGGATGAAGGCCTGAAGATCTTTGAAGAGATCAAAAAGACCTTCAATGTGCCCATCATCACCGATGTGCACGAGCCCTATCAGTGCCAGCCGGTCGCCGAGGTTTGCGACATTATCCAGCTGCCTGCGTTCCTGTCACGCCAGACCGATCTGGTGGTGGCCATGGCCAAGACCGGCGCGCTCATCAACATCAAAAAAGCACAGTTCTTGGCCCCGAAAGAGATGGGTCATATCCTGTCCAAATTTGAAGAGGCCGGTAACGACAAGCTCATTCTCTGCGAGCGCGGGTCGTCGTTCGGTTACAACAATTTGGTCGTGGACATGCTCGGCTTCGGCATCATGAAGCAGTTTAACTACCCGGTATTTTTTGATGTGACGCATGCCCTGCAGATGCCGGGCGGCTTGCCGAACGCGGCTGGCGGTCGTCGCGCACAAGTCACCGAACTGGCGCTGGCCGGCATGACGCAGAAACTGGCAGGCTTGTTCTTGGAAGCGCATTCAGATCCGGAAAAGGCCAAGTGCGACGGCCCTTGCGCGCTGCGTTTGTCACAGCTCGAAGGCTTCCTCAGTCAGGTCAAGGCGGTTGATGATCTGGTCAAGAGCCTGCCGGTGCTGGACACCCATTAATTTGATTTTTCCCGCTGTGTGCGGGTTTACTTTTGCATGAACTGGAGCAGTAGCATGGCGATTATTGTCGATATTCGGGGTCGTGAAATCATGGATTCACGCGGCAACCCCACGGTTGAAGCGGATGTCATTCTCGACAACGGCATGATGGGTCGCGCCACCGCACCCAGCGGCGCATCCACCGGTTCGCGTGAAGCACTGGAACTGCGAGATGGCGATAAGGCGCGCTACCTCGGCAAGGGTGTACTCAAGGCCGTCGCCAACATCAACGGCCCGATCCGCGAGCTGCTGGTCGGCAAGAGCGTGTTCGACCAGTCCGGTCTCGACCATGCCATGATCGCCCTCGATGCCACTGAGACGAAGTCGAACCTCGGTGCAAACGCTATCCTCGCGGTGTCGTTGGCTGCTGCTAAAGCGGCCGCGCAAGCCAAAGGTCAGCCGCTATACGCCTACATCGCTTCGCTGCGCAGCAACACCCAATTCACCATGCCCGTACCGATGATGAACATCATCAACGGCGGCGAGCACGCCGACAACACCGTCGACATCCAGGAGTTCATGGTTGAGCCCGTTGGCTTCACCTCGTTCGCCGAAGCCCTGCGCTGTGGCGCCGAAATTTTCCATGCGCTCAAGGGCGTGCTGAAGAAGCGTGGCCTGAGCACTTCCGTTGGCGACGAAGGTGGCTTTGCGCCGAACCTGAGTAGCAATGAAGAAGCGCTACAGGTCATCGTCGAAGCCATCGGCCTAGCCGGCTACAAGGCCGGCGAGAATGTCATGCTGGCGCTGGACTGCGCAGCTTCCGAGTTTTATCACGATGGCAAGTACGTGCTTGAGGGCGAGGGCGGTAAGGCCTTCACCTCGGCCGAGTTCGTCGACTATCTCGCCGGCCTGTGCGACCGCTACCCGATCATCTCCATCGAGGATGGCCTCGACGAGTCCGACTGGGCCGGCTGGAAAATTCTCACCGACAAGCTTGGCCACCGCGTTCAGCTCGTGGGCGATGACCTGTTCGTGACCAATCCGAAGATCCTGCAGAAGGGCATCGACCAGGGCGTGGGCAATTCCATCCTGATCAAGTTCAACCAGATCGGCTCGCTGACCGAGACGCTGGATGCCATCTACCTGGCCAAGGCCAATGGCTACACCACGGTGATCTCGCATCGCTCCGGTGAAACTGAAGATGCCACCATCGCTGACCTCGCTGTCGCCACCGGTGCCGGCCAGATCAAGACCGGCTCGCTCTGCCGTTCCGACCGCGTCGCCAAGTACAACCAGCTGCTGCGTATCGAGCAGGAACTGGACTACAGCGCACCGTATCGCGGCAAGGCTGAATTCAAAGGTCTTAACTAAGCATGACGCCCACGTCCAGCCTCGGTCGTTTATTGTTGTGGCTGGCAGCGGGCGTCTTTTTAGTGCTGCAGTTCAAGCTCTGGTTTGGCGAAGGCGGTATTGTGGATGTGCATCGCATTAAGCAGTCCGTTGCCGTCCAACAAGCTGAAAATCTCATTCTGCGTCAGCGGAATGCTGTCTTAGAGGCAGAAGTGAATGACCTGAAAAATGGTCAGGCCGCCATTGAAGAGCGAGCCCGACTCGACTTGGGCATGATTAAGGACGATGAGACGTTCTATCTGGTGACCGGCAAGGCGCTGGCGGGTTCAGTCACTGCCGATAACGCGACGCCCAAACCGGCCACACCGGCTCATGTTTCCGGTCAAAAAGCCCTGGTAACAAAAGCGGTTGTAACGCCGCCCTCCGACTTAAAGCCGGTCACGGTGGCGCCATTGACGCCGAGTTCGCCCATCCCCTCGGGTCAGCCTTAATGGCGTTTCATGCGGTAATCCCTGCTGCCGGCGTTGGCAAGCGCTTTGGTAGTAGCGTGCCTAAGCAGTACTTAGCCCTCGCGGGTAGCTGTATTCAAACGCATACCCTAGATCGCTTATCGGCAATGCCGGAGTTGTCGCTGCTGGTAGTGGCGGTTTCTGCTGAAGATACTCAGGCGTATGGGTTGCCCTACGCACAGCCACAGCGCTTGCAGTTTGTGCATGGGGGTTGTGAGCGTATGGACTCGGTGCTGGCAGGATTGAAGGCGCTGCAGACTCAAGGAGCAGCGCCTTCGGACTGGGTGCTGGTGCATGATGTTGCAAGGCCTTTGGTGCGTCCGGCCGATATCCGAAAGCTCATGTCGGTATTGCAAGAAGACGCTGTCGGGGGCATTTTGGCCAGTCCGGTACGGGACACCATGAAGCGGGGTTCTACTCAAGGTATTGTCGCCACCGTGGATCGTGAGCAGCTTTGGCACGCCTTAACCCCCCAAATGTTCCGACTCGATGCGCTACGGCAGGCACTCTTAGCAGCTAAAAGTGATGCCGCTATCGTGACAGATGAAGCCTCTGCGATGGAGCGTCTGGGCTATCAACCGAAGTTGGTTGAGGGCGCGCGGGACAATATCAAAATCACCTTTCCTGAAGATTTGGCCCTGGCAGAACTGCTGTTAGCGGAGCAACTACGCACGGGAGCGTTGTCATGAGTAAATTATTTCCACGTGTCGGTCACGGCATTGATGTGCACAAGTTTGGTGAAGGGAGTTCGGTCACATTAGGCGGCGTGAACATTGCGCATGACCAAGGCCTGATCGCGCATTCCGATGGTGACGTGGCCCTGCATGCGTTGGCCGATGCACTGCTGGGTGCCTTGGCATTGGGCGATATCGGTAAGCACTTTCCCGACACCGATCAGGCCTATGCCGGAGCGGATAGTCGTGCATTGCTCCGGCATGTGCTTACGCTGGTCCTCAATCAAGGCTACACCGTGGGTAATGTCGACATCACCGTGTTGGCAGAGCGCCCCAAGTTAGCCCCTCATATTGCACTGATGCGTGAGTGCATAGCCGATGATCTCAATATTTTGCCCTCACAAGTCAGCGTGAAAGCCACCACCACAGAGCAATTAGGCTTCGTAGGTCGCCGTGAAGGAATTGAGGCTCATGCTGTGGTGATGTTGTGGCCAACCTGCGATGAGTGATCTTCCAGCGCCAGTATTAAGCTCGGGCCCTTGCCCGTCGCCGTGGGGCGAGCCCGTGGCTCAGGCGCGACTGAAAGCGCATCCCGAAGACTTTGTGGTGGAGGAAGTGCTGGGCTTCGAGCCCACCGGCGAAGGTGAGCATTTGTGGCTGTGGGTCGAGAAACGGGGCATGAATACCGATGCAGTTGCTCGCGAACTAGCTGCGCGTCTCGACGTATCTGCTGCACTCGTTAGCTTTTCCGGCATGAAGGATAGGCAAGCTTTAACACGCCAGTGGTTCAGTGTGCATACCCCGACTACGTGGTTGCTGGATGATGCATGGCTCAGCACAGACCATGGCGATTTTCGTGTTCTGCGTGCGCTGCGAGGCGCGCGTAAACTGCGCAGAGGTGTCCACGATGCCAACCAATTTCGCATCACCTTACGTGACGTTCGAGGGGATGTCGCTGACATCGAGGCACGCTTAAACCTCCTCGCCGCTGAAGGCGTTGCCAACTACTTTGGGCCGCAGCGATTTGGTCATGGCGGACGTAATATTGGCCAGGGTTTGGCGTTGCTAGCCAGTCGCCGCTCGGGACGAGCTCGTCGGCGCGATAATCGAGAAAACTTGTGGATGTCTGCGATTCGCTCAGCCTTATTCAATCAAGTTTTGGCAGAGCGTGTGCGCAACAAGACATGGGCTAGCTGTTTGCCCGGTGATGTTTTGCAGTTAGATGGTCGCTCGGCGTTATTTACGCCGGATGTATTGGATGCGGACATTTCACCGCGCTTAGCTCGGGGGGAAATACACCCCACAGGCCCACTGCCCGGGGATGGCGCCCAAGTGATCTCAGGGGAAGCACTCGCGCTAGAGCAGCACATCCTAGCGCCATGGCAGGCGACCTGTGATGACCTGGCGTTGCTGCGTATTCCCGTCCAACGACGCGCACTCAGGCTGCGCTTACGATCACCGCAGTGGCAGTGGACATCACCCGACACGTTAGTGATTGAGTTTGCGTTGACCGCTGGTGCATTCGCGACCAGCGTGTTGCAATCGCTGGCAGTTCTAGAAGAAGGGCAGCTTGATGCGATTTCTGCTGAGTAACAAATATTTGCTTCCGGACTTGTCCGTAACCATCCATATCTATAGCTAAGCTTCTGTTTTTGTCAGGAATTTATTTCCGTATTTCTCCGCAGTCTTCCGCTGCTATCCAATAAAAATGCGGGTATATTGAGGGGTATCTGAACGCAGGTACTCTCTCATGCCGCTCACTGACACAAAGATCCGGCAAGCCAAGTCAGGCTCCAAGCCACAGAGGATCACTGATGGCGGAGGTCTCTATATTGAGATTACTGTCCAAGGAACCAAGCTTTGGCGGTACCGCTATCGCATAGACATGAAAGAGAACGTCTTTGCGATTGGTGAGTATCCTGAGTTTGGTTTGGCTGATGCGCGTCGAGAGCGTGATGAGGCTAGGCTGCTGGTGAAGCAGGGCATACATCCGGCTCACCATCGTCGTGAGCAGAGAGAGCTTGCTGCCAGTGATCGCCTCAACAGCTTCCAAGCGATCGCAGACGATTGGATGGCTGTGCGTCTGAAGAAGCAACATCGCTCAGAAAAGTACCTCGGTGCCATCAGGGCATCATTGGTGAAGCACGCTTATCCAGACCTTGGGCGCATGGCCATCAAAGCGGTCAAGCCAGCACATGTGCTGAAGATCATGAAGCGGCTAGAGGTGGCTGGTCACGAAAGCATGGCGATCAAGGTTAAGGGTTGGATTTCGCAGGTATTCAGCTACGCCATCATCAAGGGTCTGACGGATAACGACCCGACATACCCGCTGAAAAACGCCATTGAGCGACCAAAAACCACTCATGCAAGGCCTTTGAGTCCAGTTGAGATTGCTGATCTGGCAGGGCGCTTGGCGCGCTACAAAGGGCGCATTGAGACGGTAAAGGCCATCCAGTTTCTGTTGTATGTCTTCCCGCGCCAAGCAGAACTGAGAGCCGCTAGGGTTGGCCAGTTTGATTTGAAGGCTGCTCGTTGGGATGTGCCGGCCGAAATCATGAAGATGGGCGATATGCACATTGTGCCGCTGAGCACGCAGGTGGTTCAGTTGCTCGGCGAGCTGATTCCCAAAAATGCCAAGCCAGGGGATTTGGTTTTCCCTGGTTCAGATGGCAAGAGCAGCATGAGCGTCTCCACGATCAATGCAGCGCTGCGCTACATGGGCTATGCACCTAAAGAGATCACTGGGCATGACTTCCGTGCCACGGCATCTACACATCTGAATGAGCTTGGGTACAGGTCTGATCTGATCGAACGCCAGATGGCGCATAGCGAGCGCAACCAGGTGAGAGCGGCATACAACCATGCTGAGTACCTGAAAGAGCGGCGAGAAATGATGCAGTCATGGGCTGACTACATTGATGCTGTGAGTGACAACGACTCAAAGGTTATTCCGATATATCGGAGCGTTTGACGCTCTACCAAATTGCCTGGCCTAGCTCGACGGAGTGAAAGCGCGCATCCCTGGCGCGTTGGTCAGGCAACCTAACTCAGGGCTCGCCTAGGGGGCGATCATGTCAACAGTCGATAAATCAGGTGCTTGGAATCAAATTAGGCTGTTGCGCGACCTGCTCGAAGGAAGCGATGACCTAGAAATAGTTCGGCTGCGAGAGTCATGGACGCTACTTGTGGATAGCAAAATGACGATGGATCGTAGCGAAGAGCTTGAAATGCTTCACTTCAGCCCAGCCACTTATATGGCTAGACTTGTGAGAAAAGGCCTGTATCCGCCACCTGAGCTGATGCTGTGGCTGGCTGGCCAAATTGACGAGTATATGGAGGCAAAAGGTGAGAAAAATCTTGAGATTTTACTCTTCGGAGACAAGACAAGGGGCCGACAGGGTGGTGTTTACGCTGCGCGCGAGAGAGCTGTAAAAGACCGATTTGACTTGATTTTGAAGCTAGGTGTTATTCGAAAGAAGACCCCAGGCATTTCCTTGAAGCACGCGATGGAGATGGCTTTCGATGTTGCTGATGAGGTAGTTGGCCAAGAGATTGATATTGATGTGAAACTGAAAACACTCAGGGATCATGGCTATACCCATGAGTTGTTCACACATATCGATCATGATCTTTGGTATTTCGAGGTGAATGAGGATAAGCGCTAGTGGTAAGTCAAGATTTGCTCTCCGGCCATTTGCAGCATCTAGCAGCCTTGGAGGCTGGCCTTTCTTCAGTGCCTGCTCACAGTAAGCTAGAGAAGGCATGGGATGTCACGATGCAGCGCTTTGAGTTTAGCCCCGAAGGCGTTTCATTGAGGGGTGATCGACCATCATTTGGCTCCTATGCTGACAATCCGCTGTTGGCGTTTTCTGCAATTTTGAAAGAGGGCCTGTATCCGCCACCTGAGCTGATGCTGTGGCTTTGCGCTGTCTTTCATGAGTACTTTGAGGCTGGCGGCAGGAAAGGCATTGAAGAGGGCTTTTTTGGTGAGATCAGGCCGAGCAGGGGTGGCGGGATATTCGCCCATCGAATTAGCCGTGATCGCGACCTGGCAAGGCTGATTCAGGATTTGGAAGACCTCATATTTACGGATCCATCCGAGCACAGTATTAGAAGCGCTCTGGAAGTGGCGCGGCCTGAGTATTCGTCAAAAGTGATAGACAGCTTGCTTCACCGCTTACGCGTGCTTGGTCTAAATCAAGAAAACTGGATTGATGTGCTTAGGCCTGAATTGCCACGGAGTTTTTAACGCTATTTAACACCGTGACGTTAGTTTTGCTGAGCAGTAAAAAGCCACTGTACGCAGCAATCCGCTGCAGACCACTGGTGATTAACATGCAAAAGCTACTTCGCATTGATGCTGTAATTGAAACAACAGCTATCCGAAAAAGTTCAATTTACTCCCGCATAAAATCTGGAACGTTTCCCAAGCCTGTGAAGATCGGCTTCGCGTCCGCGTGGTTGGAAAGTGAGGTCCAAGAGTGGGTTCGTCAGCGAGTATCTGATAGCCGGCGTGCGGCTTAAGGAGGAGGCTGATATGACTATTCAAAAGATGCCCTCGCTTGGCGGCAACCAAGCAGAGGGCTTACAACAGAGCACCAACAGCTCAAATTCTAACACTGCAATGACAGCATTGCGCTACCCCCGCCCGTGCTCACTTCACGGCCGCATGCTTGCACGCTTGTTGTCAGGTCGCGGATACACCGCACTGGATCACTGGAAAGAATGTGGCAGTAATGTGGCCGCTGACGCAGCTCGAAAACTGCGTCGAATGGGGTGGCCTGTAATAACCACTGATCGACATGTGAAGAATCGTGACTCACTTAACGGCGAGTCTGACATCGGTGTGTACAGTTTATCTGAGGCTGCTATCAACGCCGCTGGTAAAGATGGGCGATCCTTCATTATCGAGTGTCTTCGTATAGAGGCTTTGGCCATGCGAGGTGCTGCATGAAGAGCCCTGTTATCAAGAGGCCAGCAGATCTCCGCCTCACTATTATCATCAGGCATAGCGACCGCCAGCCCCGGTACTCAGTCACCTGGACGGGTGAACCGGAAGAGTTTACTCGTCTGCAGTTGAGCCAAACATTTCGCATCATCCTTCAAGCACTGGCGGGGTGAGGCATGGCGCGCATCCGAACTGTGAAACCAGAGTTTTGGACCAGCACGCAAATCGTCGAATGCTCGATGACTGCTCGGCTACTCTTCATTGGCATGTGGAATTTTTGCGACGACGGGGGGATTCATGTAGCAGATTGCCGGCGCCTAAAAATGGAGATTTTTCCCGGGGATGACATCCTTGCGATAGATGTTCAGAAGCTAGTGGATGAGCTGGTCTTGGCAAAACTACTTTATGAGTACGAGGTGGGAGGCCAGAAATACTGGCAGGTGACAGGCTGGAGCCATCAAAAGATCGACAAGCCGAGCTTCAAACACCCGAAACGACCGGCTCTATATGAGGAGTCGACTGAGCATGGGCGGAAAGAAGGAGATCAATCGACGAATGATCTCCTACCCCTAGGCGAGCGCCAGCCCCCGGAAGGGAGTCTAAAGGAGTCTAAGGGATGGGATGTTGATAAAAAGATAGCAGCACCATTTGGCGAGTCAGATCACAAAATTGACCCCACGGGGTTTTGCGAAGCAGTGATTGACCGCTATCAGGCCCATTGGCAAACCAAGCCGCCCTGTGATTTCCCAACGATCCAGAAAATTCTGACGCACATCGAGCGGCACCCTGTGGCGGCGAACTTGGGCTGGTGGGGCTGGTACTTCGAGTTCGCCCGTACGGACGAATTCCTGATTGGTCATAAGCGCCCCGGGTTTGTGGCCAGCTTGAGCTACTTGCTCAAGCCTGAAACGTTGGCGCTGATTATCGAAGCAGGCCAGCGAGCCGCACTTGCGGAGGTGAGCAATGGATAAATCAATTCGGCTGCATGACAGCGATTCAGAAGCGGTAGTGCTGTCGGGCCTGATGGAGTCTGCGGTCTCCTTGGACCAAGTGAGTGAACTGCTGGAGCCTAGCGATTTTGCAGACTCTCGCAATCGTCTGATCATGTCGGCTATATCAAGCTTGGATGCGCGACACATGTCGGTTGATGCGGTTAGCGTTGCAAGCTATCTAACGACAGCAGGTGAGGACTTCGGCGGCATCGCTTATCTCGGCGCCCTTATTGGCAACACGCTGCGCGTAAACGTCATGGGGCATGTTAAGCAAGTTCGCGATCTATCCCGATTACGACGCTTGGTGGTGGCCATCAGAAAGGCAGAGGCTGGCTTAAGCAACGATGCTTCGCCTGCTCAGCAGGCCGAGCAATGTGCTGAAATTATTTTGTCCGCTGTCAGCGAAGCCAGCGACGAAGACGGCAAGCTGCTGCACGAGATCGGCAGTGAGTGGCTGGAGCACCTGACGGAGGTTTATGAGTCTGGTGGTGGTATCACTGGTTTAAGCACCGGGTTTCCTGAGTTAGACAAGGCCATGCGCGGATTGCACGGTGGCGAGCTAATCATCTTGGCCGCTAGGCCAGGAATGGGTAAGTCTGTGCTTGCAATGAACATCGCCGCCAATGTGGCAAAGTTTGGTCGCGCTGTGTATGTCAGCAGTTTAGAGATGCCACGACTTGAGCTAATGTCGCGATTGGCTGCGGCGGAGGCTGGTGTTGATTATGGAAAAGTCCAGTCTGCAGACTTAGTTGAGATTGGCCCCCGACTACAAGGATTTGTCAGCAGCATCAGGAGTCGATGCCTGATGATCGATGACCGGGCGAATATGAGCATTCCCCGATTACGTGCAAGCCTAAAGAGATTTAAGCGCCGGACAGGCAATCTTGATCTTGTAGTGATCGACTACCTGCAATTGCTCACAAGTACTGGCAACGGACGATATGAGCAAGTCAGCGAGATAAGTCGCTCACTCAAGGTGTTGGCGATGGAGCTGAATGTTCCGATCATCTGTTTGTCGCAGCTTAACCGCGAGCTTCAGCAGCGCCCTAACAAAAGACCAGTGCTGTCTGATCTGCGCGACTCTGGATCGTTGGAGCAGGATGCTAATGCCGTTTTGTTTCTCTATCGAGAGGCTGCTTACAGCGACAATCTGCAGCACCCATGGGTGACGGAGCTGATAATTGCCAAACTGCGTCATGGCCGAATCGGCACCATCCCTTTAATTGAACAATTCAATCACTGCAGATTTCTGTCGGCTGACCAGCAGGCGCTACCAGAGAACTGGCGGGCTATGACAGCGAAGCCGGAGAAGCAGCTTACGCAGAAGTCCTTTGTGGCGGAGTGGAGGCCACCCGGGTGAGGGGTGCTTTAGCAGGTGTCAGTCTAGTCAGCTTCACTGGCTTTTGATGCCTCGATGTAGGTCACATCATAGCTCCAAGTCATTGTTTCCATCGACTCAGGTGCTATCCCATTCAGCGATACGAGCTCATCGAAGTCGCGTGCTTGCCCGGGTGGGATGGTTGCGGATATGTGCTCATCACTTTCAGCAACGATAGCGCAGTTGGTATTGGGCTTGTCTTGGCAGTCACTAATCGAGACTTTGATCCCAATTGAAGTTACGGCGAAGGCTTTCGAGAGGTTGAAGGCCCTTCCTGTGACCCGCCAATAGCCCGTAGATGACGGGCTCAGGAGGGCATTCTCGAGGCGAATCTCTTTGGGTGCGACAAGCTCTCGCGACTCAGCCCTTTCATGACGCTCCCAGAGGTCTTGAAAGAATAGGTAGCCGCCAATGATCGCAACGCTTCCGATGACAAAGATGCGAAAGCGCTTTGAAAACACCACGAGCAAAACCGCCGCAAACCCGACTACCCACTCCATGGCGCTCTCCGTTTACCTGGGTCCGCAATCGATTAAGCCGCGGAATTAAATGCGTCGTTTAACACCGTGCAAAGCGACATGCATTGCTTGATTGTTGCCTTCAAAGAAGGAGAAAACAACATGATGCAAATTTCAAATGATGAGCGGCTAAGCGAGACTGACTTATTGGCGATAGAGCCTGGCAAGCTCATGAGAGCTGGAAATGCTTCCAGGCAGCCTCTGCAGCCACGAAATACACACTGCGAAACCTATTACACAGCTTGGATCGGAGACTGATCATGGTTGCAGCAGTAGCAATAGGCGGTGCGGTTGTTGGGGGCGCTGTATCCAGCAGGGCGGCATCTAAGGGTGCAAAGGCACAAACCAGCGCAGCCAATCAGGCTAACGAAACTGAGCGCTACATCTACGACCAGACCCGCGAAGACCAGATGCCTTGGCAGGATGCCGGACGGGCAGGGCTTAACTCGCTTATGGGCTTGTATGGCTTTGAGCAGAAGCCGGTACCCGGCACGGGCAAAGCGGCGGTGCCTGGAACGCCAGCGGGTCCAGGCTTATTAGGCGCATTTTTTAATCCAGCAAAGCCCGGTGAAGCAGCAATTCCTCCCGATATGGAATGGCAGCGAGCAGCCAATCCTAGTGGCGTTGCCAATTCCTTCATGACCATGGACCCCGGTTACCAGTTTCGACTGCGTGAAGGTCAGCGCAACCTGGAAAACAGCGCCGCTGCTCGCGGAGGCCTGATGTCGGGCAACTTCCTCAAAGCTACCACCAAGTACGGTCAGGACTACGGCGCCAATGAGTACGCGAACATCGCAAATCGCTTAGGCCAGCTTTCCGGTGTGGGGCAGTCGGCGAATTCGCAACTGCAGCAGGCAGGGCAAAACTACGCCAACGCCTATGGCCAGAATGTTCAGAACGCTGGCGCTGCAAGAGCTTCGGGCTATGCCGGACAAGCAAATGCGATTACCGGCGCTCTGAGCACCGGGCTTAACGCTTATGGCGCTTACAAAAATGGCTTTTTTGGCTGAGGTAAATCATGGCATATGACATCGCAGGCGCTCTGCAGCAATTTAACCCGATGAATGCCTACGCCCAAGGCGCACAAATGGGCCAGCAGGCCCAAGACCGACGCCAGGCCAAGCAGCTTGCCGAGGGTCGCAAGTCCTATGGCAAGAACTACTTGATGCAGATGATGCAGCAATCACAGCCAGAGTACGGCGAAGGCCAGAGCTTCAACAAAAATGCATTCATGAATGGCGGCATGCTTGGCCTCGACACTGAGCAGGGTCTTGATATGACCAAGCCGCAGGCTCCGTATGTTGAGCAGAAAGCCGCCGGCATGAAGGCGAACATCGCGCCTATCGTTCGGCCGGCAGCCCAGTACGATCAGGGCGCTCATCTGGCACGAGCCGCGCAGGATGCAGCCAGTGCTGGTGATTGGGAGACCTTGGCAGAAATTCAGAAGCTCAGAGGCACCGAAAATGAGTTCTTTGGTCAAACGGTAGAGCTAGGTGACGGCAAGGTATATCAGCTGGGCAAAACCGGGATGCGGGAGCTTGGTGTGGCCAAGCCAAAGGAGAAATTCCAGATACTGCCTGATGGTCAAGTTGTAGATATGGGAAGCGGTATGCCGCAAGTTGTAACCAAGCTCAGTGTCGGGTTATCTCCAGCCCAGCAGGCCGCAGATGCACGAGCGAATGCTCGTGAAGACCGATTGATCGCAGCCGCAACGCGCCCCGATACGGGGAAAAATTTCGACCGGGAATTGAAGCTTAGCGACCGCTATCAGAGAGAAAGCCAGTCTTTCTTTGAGGTTCGGCAGGCGTATGACAATGTAAGCAACTCGCTCAAGCAGAGTTCGGCTGTGGGTGATCTTGCTGCCGCAACATCCATCATGAAGATGCTTGATCCAACATCTGTTGTTCGTGAGTCGGAGCTTGCTCTGTCATTGAATGCCACGGGCACTTTGGATCAAATGATTAATTACGCCCAGAAAATTCAAAACGGGCAGCGCCTCAATACCCAGCAACGGAAAGAATTCCTGGCGCTTGCCAATTCGATGCTTAGTACGGCAACTAGCTACAACCAGCGGTCTAGCAAGCGGATCTCCGATATGGCCGGCCAGTACGGCCTGAGTGTTCGCAATATCGTGGGTGAAGAGCCTCCTGCTCAGCCCGTGCAGCCTAAAGCCAGTGTTCGATCACGCCCAAGTCCTGCATCGCAACAGGCATACAAGGCGGGGCAAAATTTGGATCAAATGCCGCTTCCAAGTCAGCTGACGATAGGTACGGTGATCACTGTTGATGGCGTTGACTTTACGAACACCGGGAAGGCATGGAAGAGGGCGCAGTAATGGCTATCACCATAAAATCTATTCCGGAGCCTAAAGCCAAGGCTCTGTCAGCGAGGACTGGCATAGTTATCAAAAGCATTCCTGATGCGGTGACCTTTGGCCCGGTCAGGGAGGCCATTCAAGGCGCAACTTTTGGCTTTGGTGACGAGGCAGAGGCTGCGCTTCGTTCGATGGTTGGTGATGGTTCATATGATACCAATCATCGAATGATTAATGCTGCGCGTGATCGTTATGTGGCCGATAAGCCTGGCGAGGCTTTAGCTGCTAACTTGGCTGGCTCTTTCATTGCGCCTGGCGGGCTGATTGGTAAAGCAGTGCATGCCGCTACAACCCCTAAAAAGGCAATAGCTGCGGCGGCTGGCGGCGGATTGGCAACGGGCGCTTTGGCTGGTGCAGGTAGCGCTCGACCAGATGAGTCGCGTCTGAAAGGAGCTGGGAGTGGTGCTTTGCTTGGTGCTGTTGGCTCATCAGTCGGTGCAACAGTAGGGCGTGCTGCTGGCGCAGGTATTAATGCGGTTCGCAAGCGCACGGATGCAGCGCCGCTTCCCAATGACAAAGCCGGTGCGATTTACCTTGGTCGTTTGGCTGCAGGCGGAAGAACTCTGGATGATGTGGAGCAGCAAGTAATCCCTGGGACAATGCTGGCGGAGGTGTCTGGCCGGCCTGCGGAAGGTTTGGCGGGCGCTGTAGTGAGACGGACGCCAGAAGCTCAGGGCAAGGTGGCCGATATTTTCGAGAGCCGTCGAGACTCCCGAGCTGGAGACCTTTTGCGGCAAGTTCAGAGCGATGTCGCTGGTGGTGCTGATGTCACCATTAACCAAATTTCGAAGCTCTCAGACCTTGGTAAGAAGCGCTCAGCACCAATGTACGAAATGGCCTTTAATCGTGCCGCTCCCGTTCAGTCTGCCCGTATCGATGAGCTGATGACCCTGCCACCGTTTCAGGCTGCGTATTCGCGCGCACAGCGCATTGCCCAGCTGGACGGCAGGACAGTACCTGATCATGCGCCTGGGCAGCCGCTAGAGCTTCGCACGCTGGATTATGTCAAGAAGGGATTGGATGACCTGATATATGGATCCAAGCGTGATCCGCAGGCTTCGATTGGCCGAGAAGAGCTTCGCCTGATTGATGGGCTGCGGAAAGAGTTTGTGGATGAGGTTGATCGCAACTCGCCTGCCGCATATCAGCAAGCACGCCGAGTCTACTCAAACGCAGCCCGAGTTAACGAGGCAGCCGAAGCAGGACGCGATGCCTGGAAAAATGGCCCTGAGTACGTCACTGACTTCTTGAGCGATCAAGCTATTTCTATGAGCGAGAAGGAGGCTTTTCGCGCTGGTGCCAGCGCTGGCTTCAAGGAAATGGCAAGCAAGCGCAGGGATGGCCAAGAGCTCTTCCGAGCAATGGATTCTAGGCACATGCGTGATGTTGCGCAGGCTCTAAGCGGCGACTCGCTTGGTGGCCCATCTGCCGTTCCCGCATTAGTTGCTCGTCAGAAGTCTCAAGCTGATTTCGCAAATCGTCTTTCGGGTAACTCCGCCACTCAAGCACGGGCTGCAGAGGATGAGCTTCTCGGTAACTCCATCTCTGGCGCCGTCGATATGGCGCGTCAGGTCAAAGGGGGCAATGCTGTTGGCGTGCTGCAGAGACTCTATGACACGCATATGGCTGGCACGGATAAGACACGCAATGCCCTGTCTGATCTCATGTTCAATATAGATGCCGGCTCAAATCTTGAAGGCTTGCGCCGGCTCCGCGTGCTTGAGCAGATGCTACAGCAGCAGCGTGGAGTCAACAGAGCAGCCGTGGGCGCCGGTATCGGCGTTGGGTCTTCTGCAGCTGCCGGTGGAGACTTGATGCCATGAGTGACCTTGGACGCCCGAGTGAGTTTTCTCAAGAGACTGCAGATCTGATCTGCCTGCGCCTGGCGGAGGGGGAATCGTTGCGCTCTATATGCAACGACGATGACATGCCGTGCAAAGCAACAGTGATGCGTTGGTTACGGTCTTGGCCGGAGTTCAGAGACCAGTACGCGTGCGCGCGCGAGGCGCAGGCGGACACACTATTTGATGAGGTTCTGGATATTGCTGATGAGTCGAGCAATGACATGATCATCGATCCAGAAACCGGCCATGAGCGTACGAATCACGAAGTTGTCGCTCGTGCCAAGTTGCGTATTGATGCTCGTAAATGGATGGCCGGAAAGCTGCGGCCCAAGGTCTATGGCGACAAGTTGGACCTTGAGCACAGCGGGGCTCTCGACTTGAAAAATATGAGCGACGAGGATCTTGAGCGCCGAATCCAGCAGCTTATGAAAGAGGCCGGAGTTGTTGCTGTTTCAGAGATGCAGGTAAGCCTGCACGAAGCTTCCGAGGATGATTAATGATTTCTGATCGGATGCTTTGCTGGGTATCTTGCCAATACCATCAAGTTGTCATAACCTAAAATGGTCATGGTGAATCCCATGGCCGGGCTTGGTCGCCCGCTGAAATCTAGGCGCACAAGCGCCACCAAGATCATTGTCGGCGCTTTTTTTGTGCCCTCAGTGTGCCGTTATGGTGGCTGTGCGCGTGACACCTTCGGGTGTGCCGGGTTCCTAGATTCTCGGTCGACCAACGCGCGTACAGTCACCACCTCAACTTGCTTGGTCGCAAGTCGTGGTGACTCCTCTAATCTAGGAGTCTCACAAATGAGCAACACCGCCCAAGGTGCGTCCGCACCATCCCTGCTGTCCCGTCACATCGCTGCTGCACACCGTCGCATGGCACTTGCCGCCTTGCGTGCCGATAGCAGCGTGTCTGTCCGTCTGACCCGCTACAACCAACACATGACCAAGGCTCGTGGCTTGGAAGCTGTGGAGGTGCGCCATGCCTGAAGCCAAGCAAGCCATGAGCTGGGAAGAGTTGAACAAGGAGCGCAACCCGTTTCTCTTCTATGCCAAGCACGTGTCCACCCTGACTGGCGATGATGGTCGGCACGCGAAAGCCCATTGCGCCATCCCGAAAGCGCCAGAGATTCTGTGTCGGCTGGCGGATAGTTACGGCGATTGCCTAACCAGTGATGCGCACGTGGCATTGCGGACGCTGGGCACGCTGATCGAGGGCTATACATTGCACGATAGCCCGACCTATGAAGACGATCCTATGCAGGCACTGGCTGGCGTTGGCACGCTGATGCGCTTGCTGGCTGACGCAATGGAGGTTGGCCGGGATATTCAGTTTCATGCTGCTGAAGGTCTGCATAGCCATGGAGCAATTCAGGCTGTGGAGGTGGCGTCATGAGCAAGCCATTACTGCGCATTACCGGTGAACACTTTGTTGACTCGCCGGAGTCACTGCTGAAAACCATCGCCAAGCTGTCTGGCGCGCATTTCCCTGCTGATGACTTCCCGATTGATGCCCTGAGCGGCACCTTGCAGCGGGCGGCAGCACTGACCGTCGTGGTGCACTCCAATGTGGACGGTGACGGCAATCTGTCCAATGAGGTGCTGACTAATGTCGTGTGGGCGCTGCAAGGCCTGATCTGTGAGGCCCAGACGATTCTGGATGTCTGGCACACCGGCCTTGTTGTGGATCCGCGGAGGGTGAAGCCATGACGCCTGTTCAGGGGAGCAAGCGCAATGTCATGGCGTCCTTTCATGATACCTATGACATTCGGCGCGCCATTTTTGCAGAGCACCAGCGCAAGCTGAATGAGGTACGCAAGAAAGCCGCCAGCCAGCGCCAGAGTGAGGCTTTGGCCGTGCCCAGCAGAGTAGCTGAGATGACGCCCAGCGCGCCGGAGTGCGATTCAGTGCGCACGGAGGTGCGTCATGGGTAATGCTCAACTTGCTCAGTTTGCGCACTTCATGAGTTTCATAGCCGCCTTCACCCAAGCTATGCGCGAGGACGGTATCGAGGCTGTACGGGCTGCTGCGCTGCCTGGCGAAGCCTTCAACATTAAGAGCCTGAGCGTTGCTTTGGCGGAGCCGAAGGGCTCAGACAAATACGGGGAGTGACAGAAATGCCCAAAGAAGTTATTTGCCGAACGCCAGGCAAGGATTGCTGTTCATATGAGCTCAGAGTACGCCTGCATAACACCGAGCCCACTGCAATTTTCGGCAATGATGTGCTTCCCAGGGGCGCGCATAGATCTGCTGTTGAGCTGCGCGAGCTGGCGGATGTTTTGCACGAGATGGCGAGCAGTATTGATGGCCTGCATGGCTGGCCACAGAGACTGCATGACTTGATTGAGTTCGAGCCGCTACTCAATGATGCAGGAGTGGATGAGCTCAGTAATGGCGACATCGCTGCAGCTGGCCGGCGCTTGATGCTTGGGGTTATGACTCAGGGTGGTGAGGATCTCTTGGCGCTTCTGCGTGAGACCGGTGCCGACAACTGGAATGGGATGATTGACCAGATTGACGAGTATCGTCACTACCTGCGTCACATGCTGGGCTTGGCCAATAGCGCTTCTAGGCGACTGCAGGTGGTGACCATTTACCATACGGACCAACTCACACTGCAGGCTGCAGGCTCACCCGAGGGTGCTTCTTTGCAGTAGCCAGTACTGCCGGCCTCAGCAGTCTGAGCGTAATGCAGTGATTTCAAGAAGCATTTGAGGGGTCATCTGCTGCCAAAATTTGGTCACAGATGGCTTCTCAAGTGCAGCGAGATCGTGGGGGTGGCCGTACTTATAAATACAAGGGTGATCTTGGGGGGAGTGGCCGTACTTATAAGGGGGGAGGGAATGACTTGATTGAGCATTTGCTTGAGCTGGCGATCTTGATTAAGGCGGATGCGCAGTTCATCGGCTGACAGAGGTCGCATCAGCTCAGGCCTCTTGTTGCTGTAATTTCAGTCAAAGCCGTACTAGTATGTAGGTATGAACAAAGTCACGTGGACATACAATCTCCGCATCGTCGAGCGAAGCCCTGACCAGATCCCAATGGAGCGATTTGGTGAGTATGTGCGCGTCTTTGCTGAATTACTCGGCTCAGAGAACCAGCCTGTATTTGATGGCGTGCTCAATGAGAGCACTGGTATCTGTGCGCGCATTCCTGATCAGTGTACTCAGCAAGTTCGACTTCGACTGATTGAGTCAAAGTCATCTCCTGAGAGCAGGCCGGGCAAGGTTGCTGAAAAACTAGAGAGGATGATGGGTGAGGACGGACTGACAAGGATCGAGCTAAAGGACGCCTCGCAAAATCTTGTCCAGCTCTACGTTGGGACTCCGCCAGTCTCAGCCGATGCGGTTCGCATGAAGCACGATGGCACCGTTGATGGACAAGTGATCGGCATTATGGGTGCGGATGACACCATGCATCTTCATCTTAGAGATTATGCAGATCGCGTCGTCAGGCTAGTCGTTAAGGATGAGGAGCTTGCTAGAACTTTGGTTGCACACTTTCGCGGTGGGCCGGTAAGGCTAAGGGCTACGGGGTTCTGGGTCCGAACCGATGACGGATGGCTTCCTGAAAACAAGTGCATTGTCACTGACGTCGAATCTCTGGATGAGACGCCTGTTAGCGAAGTCTTTGCTCAGCTTGAGGAAATAGACGGCAATGGCTGGAAGGACATGAGTTCGCCCCAGAGCTTTTGGGCTTCTCTTAGGGGAATCAATTGAAAAGGGAATTTCCGCATAAATTGGTCGCTATTGATGCCAATTTTCTGATTGCTATGATCGCCCCAAAGGACATATCACAGGATAACCTTCAAAGAGTTATGCATCTGATTGGAGTAATCGAAAAGACCAAAGCGAAAATTGTGATTCCAATGCCTGCAATAGCTGAGTTTCTTGTTGGGGCTGATACGGCTGGAATTCAGATACTAAATTCCTTGGATAGAAAGTCGTTTATACAAATCGCATCCTTTGATCGTCCAGCTGCCTTTGAGTGTGCCAATATTGAGCGTTCTGCGCTCGGTGCCGGGGACAAGAGAGACGGCAGCGTGGAGCCGTGGCAAAAAATAAAAGTTGACCGTCAGATTATTGGTATCGCTAAAGCTAACGGAGCAACCCTGCTTGTTTCGTCAGATGGTAGATTGCGTGCAACTGCATTGAGAGTTGGCATTCAAGCCATGGATTTCGATGAGCTTGACTTGCCAGAGTCGTCTAAGCAGGTATTAATTGATTTTGAATCAGAGCAAGACCCTGAGTAATCAGTAGGCGTTTTTATTCTGAGTCTACCTCCGCGCCACCACCAGGCACTGCTCCAAAATCACTGAGTAGACGCCAATTTGATCAATTAGTAGCGCTGCAACTCGCGAACCTTCGCACCAAACGGCCAGCTCAGCCGTGCCGTCATCCTCATGCGTAACCGCGACCTGGTACTGCTTGCCACCAACCTCGAACGAATCCATGTCTTGCCTCCTGTATTTGCAGAAAGCGTAGGACATGAGTTGAGGTTTCGCTAGGTTAGGGGATGGCGCAACCGATCCCTAAATGCAGCGGCTGACAGTGCCTAGGTTAATAGTTGCGTAACAGCACTAGAGCTTGCTCTCGATCGACTGCAAGTCCGGGTCAAGCTCGGTGGTTTCGCGACTGGCCATGACTCACCCCAGACATGCCTCTATTGCCAGGGGTAGTCAGTTAAAAGCTTTTAAGTCTGGCGTCAGCTCAGCTCAATGAACACATTAGAGAAGCGCCATCCTGCCTCAACGAGATAGATCAGCGAGAGCAGCGAGAAAAAAGCCAAAACCACAAAGGCAATCTGCATGTTGCATGCCGAAAGAAACATGCTTACTACGCTCACAACAAGCACACACAGCAGCATGATGCAGGTGTGAAAAGTTTCTTTCACCAACCGCTGATAGTGACCCGTCATTCGCATATTGGCGACTAGCTTCCTGTCCATGACGGAAGTTAATAAGGCCACAGCTGTAATCAGAAAGCCAAGCAAAGTACCTGAAACACCTGCGGCAACGCCGGCTATGTCACTCAGATCAGCCGCAGGCATTGGTAGTCCGAGCTCCCAGAATTTCCATGCAGCAAATGCCGAGATGACTAGTCTAGTTAAGAGTGCCGCCCACCGGACCGAAGTATTCATTGATAGCCTCTTGGCACTCATCGCGAGCACCATCGATCAGCTGATACATGGTATCAGGGAATGGGAACCTGGCGTTCGCATCAGAAGTAATTGTCGTAGAAACGCGATCTGCGACCAAATCTATCGGATGAATTATGCCATCCTGCTCGACAATGACCTTGGCGGTAGTTGCTCCAAGCGAGGTCATGTTTCGCATGAACTGCTTCACCCCCCCAGCCAGGCCGCCGCGAGGATTGAGCTTCAGGTTTACCCCCATCTCGATATGCATTCCATCGGCGCCAGACTGACTTAGCAGCTGAAGTGTATTTGATGCGAAGTTGTCATTCTGGAACAGGGCAGGGTTGGTTGGCCGAGGCAAAGTCAGAATGAGCCGCTTCACTTCAGCGTTGCCAGTCATCAGTCGCTGCATTGCACCCGCTTGAATCACGGGCTCGGTATCGACGCGCGTACCCCAAACTTCGCTCAGAAAGGCTGCAAAGCGTGCTATCGGACTAGCGTGGCCATTCACATGCCATGCAATTACATTGTGTTCGCGATACCAAACGAAGAAGTTCTGCTCAATTAGTCCTTGGCCTTGGGCAAGTACAATTGCCTCTGCGTTCTCTCCCAAGCTTCCAATCTCTGGCAAATCAGAAGTACGGAACTTGCGGAGTCGCCCCCCGATGGAGCTACCGCCTCGGCGCGAGGTCAAGCCAAAAAGCTCGCGTGTATATTCATTGTCATTATGGCTAATTGTTCCCTGCAGCTGCAGGAGAGACTGCAATCCAGCCTCCGGGCTGGCAACCTCGGCTGTCGGCTGTATGGTGATCTGATAGAAATCGATTCTGTAGTGTTTCCGGGCCATCCTGCCCCTCCTGCATTATGCATTTTGTTGTTGTCATTTCATCCGATCGAACTTGCCTTGGCCCATCGGTACGGCACTGGAGTGGGAGGCGCAGCCAGCGAGGAGAGCGGTCAGTGTGATTGCGTATAGCTTCATGATGCCTCGGTGTTTTGGAGTTCTGCTTAAATCCTCTGTGCACCCAAGCAATGCCTAGCCAGTGCCATATTCATCACGCTCTCCTGCTTCTTGGGGCCAACCTTGGTTTGCGTCACCACAACGTTAAGGAGCTGACATCTGGCGCTTTTTATTGGTCGCGATTAGCGTAACCGATACGTAAGTGTCTATGCAGCATTCTTGTGCAGCCGCCGAGGTGTCGAGCATGATCGGTTCAGTGGGACAAGCAAGGCTTTAGATTGCATAGCATAATGAAAGTTGGTGCGTGTAACGGCAGTATAATTGTTGAGAGTTTGGCGTGTTCAATGCATCTCTTTTGATGTGTCAGCAACTATGGGTGACATCGAATTAAGAGGGTATAAATGCGGGTATACTTTCGAGTAATATTGAAAATACTTTAATTATTACAATTATTTAGGATTTAAATGCGATTTCTGCTGAGTAATGATGATGGCGTTTTTGCGCCCGGTTTGTTGGCTATGGCCGAGGTGCTGGCCACGCTCGGCGAGGTTACGGTGGTGGCGCCAGATATTGAGCGCAGTGCTTTTTCCAGTGCGCTAACCTTAGATCGGCCCTTACGCCCGCAACGACTCGCTAATGGCTTTATCGCGGTGAATGGCACGCCCGCCGACTGCGTTCATATTGCCCTCAATGGGCTGCTCGAGTTTGTGCCTGATGTGATTGTGTCGGGCATTAATGCCGGTGCTAATTTGGGTGATGACGTGATTTATTCCGGTACCGTCGCGGCCGCACTGGAAGGCCGCTTTACGGGCAAATCGTCTATGGCGGTGTCCTTGGTGGCCAGCCAGGCCAAGTCCTTAGGAATTGACGCTTATCGACCAGCCGCAATTCGAGCGGGAGAGCTATTGCAGCAGTGGTCCAGTCTGGTACTGCCCCCGCGCTGCATGCTTAATGTAAACGTGCCTGAAGGCCCCCTAACTTCGCATAAAGGCTTTGCGATGACTCGTCTGGGTCATCGCAACCCCAGCCCGCCCGTACTAAAGCTGCGTGATCCCCGTGGGCAGGATGTCTACTGGATTGGCCCGTCCGGCGAGCCGAGCGATGATGCCGATGGCACCGATTTTCACGCGATCAAAGAAGGCTTTATTAGCGTGACGGCGCTCGACAGTGACATGACCTGCCGACGCTCATCCGCCATGATGAGCCAATGGCTTGCTAAAGTTGGTGCAGTTTAGTGCGCTCGTGCTAGAGTCCAAAACTTACGTTTCTTAAGAATAATGATGACATGAGCTCAGGCCTTTCAATTGATCTTCAAGGCTCCGGGATGACCTCGGCGCGTACCCGTGAGCGCCTGATTAGCCGCCTGATGTCTCAAGGTATTCGCGATACCCGCGTGCTCGACGTGATGCGTCAAACGCCCCGTCATTTGTTTGTTGATGAGGCACTGGCACACCGGGCCTATGAAGACACCGCGCTGCCCATCGGCCATAGTCAAACCTTGTCCCAGCCTTACAGCGTCGCGCGTATGACTGAGTTGCTATTAGCCGATGGCCCGCGTCGTAAGGTGCTCGAAATCGGGACCGGCTCAGGCTACCAAACGGCCGTTTTGGCTCAGCTCGTGGCCATGGTTCATTCCGTCGAGCGCATTAAGCCGCTGCAAGATAAGGCGCGCGAACGTCTCAATAGTTTAGGCCTTAACAATGTCCGTTTGCGTCACGCGGATGGCTTGGGCGGCTGGCCCGGTGAGGGCGGCTATGATGGCATTATCGGTACAGCCGCAGCGTTAGGTGTGCCAAGCACGCTGACGGATTTGTTGGCAGTGGGTGGCTGTTTGATTCTGCCCGTTGGGGCTGGGCAGCAACAGTCGTTGATGCGCGTTCGTCGCACTGCCGAAGGCTTGCAGCAAGAGGTGATTGAGCCCGCGCATTTTGTGCCGATGTTAGGTGGCGTGATTCACTAAATCACTGGTGCCCTCGAGTGGAATCGAACCACCGACCTGCCCCTTAGGAGGGGGCCGCTCTATCCAACTGAGCTACGAAGGCATGTCACGCAGGGCAGCAATTCTAGCCTAGTCAGTGCGACTCTCCTACGTCATTGATGCAACTGGCATCATAACCAGCTTCTTCTAGCCAGATTTTTAGTTGCCGCTGCAGATGTAATTGAATCTGTCGAATGCGCTCCCGCGTCACGCCTAACTCGGCTGCGATGACATCTAAGGTGGTTTCTTGGCGACGACCGCCCATGCCAAAGCGAGCCATCAAAATGTATTGCTCCCTGGGTTTCATTTGCGCAATAAAGCGCTGTAAATGAAACGTTAAGTCTTCACGCTCCAGCGTTTCTTCGGGCGTCAAGCTGCTACTGTCAATTAGATTGTCTTGCCACTGACTTTGGCCATCCTCGCTGGGTGTTTGTAAGGAGCAAGTGGCTTGGTCCCATATGAGCAACTCTCGGACACATTGCGATGTGTCTCCGGTTTGCTTCGCTATATCACTTGCTGTGGCGGTTCGATAATGTGTTTGATTGAGCCGCTTTTGCGCGGATAAGTAGACGTTCAGGCGCTTAGCGATATGCACGGGTAATCTAATTAATCGGCATTTATTCATCATGCCGCGCCGAATGGTCTCGTGTATCCAATGTGTGGCGTAGGTTGAAAAACGAAAGCCCAAGCTAGGATCAAATTTACTGGCGGCGTGTATTAAACCTAAATTGCCCTCCGATACCATGTCATCCAAGCTTAAAGAGCTTTTATAACCGTAGCTTCGTTGGTAGCGTTTTGCAATATGAATAACTAGGCGGAGATTGCTCGCAATAATGCGATCTCGGGCGGTGATATCGCCTCGTCTCATCGCTAGCGTGAGTTGATGCTCCTCATCTGCACTGAGGAGAGGGTGCTGATTTACATCATGTAGGTAATAGTTAAAGGCAGCAGCGGACCCTGCTGCATTAAGTGAGCTCATATCATCATCCTTGATCTATGACGTAAATTCAGCCTTTACGTCTTGGCTTATATCGGCTGAAAGGAAGCAAATGAACACGGATTCCGCTAGTGATAATGTGTATGTGCTAGACAAATGGTGTACAAAAAGCGATATTCAGAAGGCTCTTTGCCTATAAGGGAAATCCATTTCCCTTCATTCAGTCTTGCTTAGGCGAGGAGTTTTTTCAGCAGTTGCTCATAGATATCGGTCAGCGTATCGAGGTCGTTGGCGCTGACGCATTCGTTAATCTGATGAATCGTTTTGTTTACTGGGCCGAGCTCAACAACCTGTGCGCCAGTCGGGGCAATGAAGCGTCCATCGGATGTGCCACCGCTGGTGGAAAGTTCGGTATCACGCCCGGTTACCTGGTTAATGGCCGCCACCGCAGCATTCACTAAATCACCGCGAGGGGTTAAGAAGGGATGGCCACTGAGCTTCCAGTTCAGCGTGTAATTCAGGCCATGACGCTGCAAAACCGACTCTGTACGTTCACGTAATTGTGTCTCGGTCAGCTCCGTGGAGAAGCGGAAGTTGAACACCACTTCCAGGTCACCTGGAATCACATTATTAGCGCCTGTGCCCGCGTTAATATTGGAGATCTGGAAGCTCGTGGCCGGGAAAAACTCGTTGCCGTGGTCCCAAGTTTCCGCGGCTAGCTCCGCTAGGGCGGGCAGGGCGCGATGAATTGGGTTGTCTGCCAAATGAGGATAGGCGACGTGGCCTTGACGGCCATGCACGGTAAGAATGCCGCCCAGTGAGCCACGGCGACCATTTTTAATGACATCGCCAACCTGTGCCGTACTCGAAGGCTCGCCGACTAAGCACCAATCAATTTTCTCTTTGCGAGCCTCTAGCGCTTCAATCACGCGCACCGTGCCATCGACAGCCACGCCTTCTTCATCACTGGTGATGAGGTAAGCAATAGAGCCCCGATGATCGGGGTGCTCTGCAACAAAGCGCTCGCATGCGACGACCATTGCCGCCAACGAGCCCTTCATATCAGCAGCGCCACGACCCGTTAGCATGCCACCTTCAATGCACGGTTCGAACGGCGGAATTTTCCATTGCTCAATGGGGCCGGTTGGCACGACATCGGTATGGCCGGCAAAGCAAAAAACCGGCGCTTGATCGCCACGACGCGCCCAGAAGTTATCCACGTCACCAAAGCGTAAGCGTTCAATACGAAATCCAATCGCTTCCAGACGGCGAATCATTAGGGTTTGGCAGTCGGCATCAAAAGGCGTAACAGAAGGCTCGCGGATGAGATCGAGGGTGAACTTCAGGGTGGGCGAAAGCGTCATGGGTAGTCAGCTAGTCAATTAAAAGAGAGGAAGAGTTTAGCGAGCTTACGCCGAGGCGTCATGCGACAAACCACGGCGGAAGATTAAGCACACAAAGGCTGCTTCAGCGCGTGCGAGCGATTTCGCCTGAGCGCAATTTAGCCTGATAAATTTTCAGGTCGCGTTTCACCTCGGGCATCAAAATATACAGTCCAATAACATTGGGGATGGCCATTAAAAAGATCATGGCATCCGAGAAGTCAATGACGGGGCCTAAGCTCATGCTGCTGCCGATGACGGCGCAGGAGCAGAAAAATAATTTAAAGGCGAGCTCCACGCCGGGCCTTTCTCCGGTGATGTAGGTCAGTGCTTTAAGGCCGTAGTAGAACCAAGAAATCATCGTAGAAAAGGCAAACAAGACCACCGAAACCGCCAGCACCAGGGGGAACCAGGAAACAGCACTACCAAAGGCATCGGAGGTGAGCTGAACGCCGGTGAGTTCGCTATCCAAGCGGCCAGTGATAATGATCACGAGGGCGGTCATGGTACAAATCACTACGGTGTCAATAAAAGGCTCCAGCAAGGCTACATAGCCTTCGCTGATCGGATGCTTAGTGCGTGCTGTCGCGTGAGCAATAGCGGCAGACCCTATGCCCGCTTCGTTAGAGAAGGCGGCGCGCTTAAAGCCCTGAATCAGTGCGCCCAACACCCCACCCGTGACGCCAGCACTGGTGAATGCACCCTCCAAAATTTGTTGAACGGCATAGCCAATATGTTCGATGTTGCTGGCGATAACGAACAGCGAGGCACTGACGTAGAGCAGGACCATAAACGGCACAATTTTTTCGGCAACACGCGCGATGGATCGAGCGCCGCCAATGATGACGCAGCCCAGTACGACAGCAATAATAAGACCGAACAGCCAGCCTTTATCTGCCCACCAACTGCCGCTGCCACCCGTGACATTGACCACTTGTTGGAACGACTGGTTGGCTTGGAACATGTTGCCGGCACCGATGGATCCACCAATACAGCACAGCGCAAACAGAATGGCCAGTGCTCGTCCAAATGTGCCCATGCCGCGTTGGGCAAGACCTTTGGTGAGGTAGTACATGGGGCCGCCCGAGATGCTGCCATCGGGGTATTCATTGCGGTATTTAACGGCCAGGGTGCATTCGACAAATTTCGTCGCCATACCGAGGAAGCCGGCCAGAATCATCCAAAAAGTGGCACCTGCTCCGCCAATGCTGATGGCAACGGCAACGCCCGCAATATTGCCCAGACCTACTGTGCCAGATAAAGCCATTGAGAGGGCTTGGAAGTGTGATGCCTCACCAGCTGCATCGCAGTTCTTAGCGCTGTACTTGCCTTGAATGAGTCGAACGGAATGACCTAAACCGCGTAACTGAAGAAAGCCAAAATAGCCGGTGAAAATAAAACTGGCGATGACTAACCAACCCAGAATCAAGGGGAAGGGTGTACCTACAAGCTCGATGGGATAGAACAGGGTGGATGAAATGGCATCAGATACCGGCGAAATGGCGGCATTGATTTGGGCGTCTAAGCTCACAGGGACTCCTTAAAGTGCCTGCGGGCTAGAGGCTCACTGGGTGAGTCGGCCCGGCAGGGTAATGTCGTAATCGAGTTGAGCCACACGCTGTTGATCGCGCTCGGCATCATGATTCAGTGCGATCGCATCATAATAGCGACGGACCTGTTGAACATAGTGCAAAGCTTGCTTCACATCGGGAGCTGGCTTGCCAGTTGCACGATTGTGTTGTTCTAAGGTCACTAAGTTTCGGGAAACGTCTAGCCAGCTGTTGGGGTCGCCTTGCAGTTTACGCGTGAGTTTTCGCGCTGCAATCATATGGCCAGGGCCCATGTTATAGGCTGCCAATGCCATCCAAGTGCGGTCAGGTTCTTTTACGCTGGCGGGGAGCTTTGACAAAATTTGTTTGAAGTAGGCAGTGCCACCTTGGATGCTATCTTTAGGTAGTGTGCGGTTTTTAACGCCCATCAGCTTTGCCGTGTCTTGCGTCAGCATCATCAGGCCTTGTACGCCAGTCGGTGAAATCGCGTTCTGATCCCAGTGCGATTCTTGGTAGGAAATGGCGGCCAATAAACGCCAATCCAAGCCGTGTTGTGCGCTTTGCTTTTCAAACTCACGCTGATATCGCGGTAACCTGACGGAAATATCTTTTTGGAAGCTTTTTGCACCAAAGCGATTAAAGGCATCGCCGGTGCCATAAAAGGCGGCGAGACGCTCTAGCGTACCATCGGACTGTTTACGCGTTAAAAAGTTTTGAGCGGCTTGATACAAGCTTTCATCGGCAGATTTTAAGAATACCCATGCCACGGCATCGCTCTTAGCAAACGACAAGCCGTCACGAAGATTAGGGAATAAAGGGCGGTAAGCATCGAATTCCTGATCGATCATGCCGACGTAATCAACTTTACCTTGGTCAAGCAGGGTGAGCAGATCCAAGCTGTCGCCTTCTTTGAACTCCACGAGACGCACGCCCTCTACATCGGCAAGAGCACTGCGTAATCGTTTCGCTTCGCTGCTGCCCGCAATAACCGCAATGGTGCTCTGGCGTAAATCGTCTAAAGAGGTGGGCTGAAAGCGATCATTGCGTTGAATTAATTGTTGCTCAAGTTCAATGAGTGGCGCACTAACACGCAAGCGGTTCAAGCGCTGGTCGTGAGCGGCATGAACGGTTAACGCTAACTGCGCGTGATTACGACGCACAGAGTTTAAGACTTGTTGATCATCTTTGACGGGATCAACGATGAGTTTTACGCCGAGCTCATTGGCAAATTGTTGGGCCAATTCAAATTGTAGGCCGTGCACATTGCCATCGCGCTGATAGAACGTGGTGGGGCTGCTGACGCCAACTAAATGCAATTCGCCCGAATTGCGAACGTGTTGCAGGGCGTTGAGCGAGGGTTGCAAGGCCATGCTGCCGGCCGCCAAAGATAGGCCGAGCGTTACGCGGAGATGGCGCGAGTTCAGTCTTTGCAGCTGCTGCATCAGTTTCCGATGAGGTCGCAGGCGCTTATTGAGGCGGGCGTTAGTCATCTATGGCCTAGCATTGGCGCACTCATCAGAGTGCAGTTGATTGAACTTTAGTCAGCTCGACGGGGCTTGTCTAGTTTGCTCAGATGAGTAGTGCTGGATTGTCGAACAATTATTGGTTTTGAATGGCAGATGTTTTCACGATGAATTACGCCGCTGTCGCCCAAAGTTGCCGCCCGAAACGACTGGTTTTTCGCTACAATATGTCCAACTTTTTATTCCTTCCGATGCTCCGCGAGACCATTCATGCTGATTTTGTCTGGCGCGCCCGCGCTGTCTGCTTTTCGTCAAAACCGCCTGTTGCAAGACCTGCAAACCGAATTCCCTGCGTTGACAGCACTTAGCGCACGCTGGCTGCATCTGGTGGAGACTGATTTGAGCGAGGCTCCGGCGCAGCTTCAGGCGTTGCTGACCTATGGCGACGCGCTCTCGGCGGATGGCGCTGACAGCGGCCGTCTCGCCGTGGTGGTGCCGCGTCCGGGCACGATCTCGCCGTGGTCATCGAAAGCCACCGACATTGCCCGCAATACCGGGCTGACCGATGTGCGCCGCATCGAGCGCGCCACGGCCTACTGGCTGGCCGGCGCTGAAGCGCTGAATGCCGCCGAGTGGCAGGCCTTGACCGCGAAGCTGCACGATCGCATGACGGAAGTGGTGCTCGACTCCGCCGAAGCGGCTAGCGTGCTGTTCACGCACGAAGCGCCGCGCGCGCTGGCCTCGGTCGATATTCTTGGTGGTGGTCGCGAGGCGCTGGTCAATGCCAATCGTGAGCAGGGCTTCGCGCTCAGCCCGGACGAAATCGATTATCTGGTCGACAACTTCACCCAGCTTGGTCGCAACCCCAACGACATCGAGCTGATGATGTTTGCGCAGGCCAACTCCGAGCACTGCCGCCACAAGATCTTCAATGCCTCGTGGACCATCGATGGCAAGCCGGCGCCAAAGTCGCTGTTCGGTATGATCAAAAACACCTACGAGAATTACAGCGACAACATCTTGTCGGCTTACAAGGACAACGCGGCGGTGATCGTCGGTCACGATGCCGAGCGCTTCTACCGCGTCGGCGGTGACACCACCTACGGCTTCAGCCAGGAGCCGGTGCACATCCTGATGAAGGTGGAAACACATAACCACCCGACGGCGATCTCGCCATTTCCGGGTGCGTCCACCGGTTCCGGCGGCGAGATCCGCGATGAGGGAGCGACTGGTCGTGGCGGCAAGCCGAAGGCGGGCCTCACCGGCTTCACGGTATCAAACCTAAATATCCCCGGTTTTGAGCAGCCCTGGGAAAAGCCCTACGGCAAGCCCGGCCGCATCGTGACCGCGCTGGACATCATGATTGATGGTCCGCTCGGCGGCGCGGCATTCAACAACGAATTCGGCCGTCCGGCGCTGTGCGGGTATTTCCGCAGTTTCGAGATGACCGTGAACGGCGTCAGTGGTGCTGAAGTGGCGGGCTACCACAAACCCATCATGATCGCCGGCGGCTACGGCAATATCCGTGAAGATCATGTGCAAAAAAATGCGATTAAGCCCGGCGATCTGCTGATCGTGCTCGGTGGCCCGGCGCTGCTGATCGGTCTGGGTGGCAGCGCAGCATCCTCCATGGCCAGCGGTGCCAGCGCCGAGAATCTCGATTTCGCCTCGGTGCAGCGCGATAACCCGGAGATGGAGCGGCGTGCGCAGGAAGTCATCGACACCTGCTGGAGCATGGGCGCGAACAACCCCATCGTGGCGATTCACGATGTCGGCGCGGGCGGTTTGTCGAACGCGATGCCGGAGCTGGTCAACGATCACGAGCTGGGTGCAACGCTGAACCTGCGTGCCATCCCCAGCCTGGAGTCGGGCATGGCACCAGTCGAGATTTGGTGCAACGAGGCACAGGAACGCTATGTGCTGGCCATCGAGCCGGGCAGCCTGGCGCTGTTCCAGTCCATCTGCGAGCGTGAGCGGGCGCTGTTTGCCGTGCTCGGTGAAGCGACCCAGGTGCGTCACTTGACCGTGGCCGACCCGCAGTTCGGCAACAATCCGGTGGACATGCCCATGCAGGTGCTGCTCGGCAAGACGCCGAAGATGCAGCGCAGCTTTGCGCGCCAGGCGCTGGTGCAGCCGGCCTTCAATGCCGAGGGCATTTCGTTGTCCGATGCCGCCACGCGCGTGCTGCGTCTGCCGGCGGTGGCGTCCAAGCAATTCCTCATCACCATCGGCGACCGTTCGGTGACCGGCCTCGTAGCCCGTGAGCAGATGGTCGGCCCCTGGCAGGTGCCGGTGGCCGATGTCGCCGTGACCGCGACCGGCTTCAAGACCGAAACCGGCGAAGCCATGGCGATGGGTGAGCGCACGCCGGTGGCCATCCTCAATGCGGCGGCGTCGGCCCGTCTCGCCGTGGGCGAAACCATCACCAACATCGCGGCGGCGCGCATCGCCAAGCTCTCCGACATCAAACTGTCGGCGAACTGGATGGCGGCTGCCGGTGCCGGCAAGCAGGATGAAGATCTGTTCGATGCCGTGCATGCGGTCGGCATGGAGCTTTGCCCGGCGCTGAACCTGACCATCCCGGTCGGCAAGGACTCCATGTCCATGCGTACGGTCTGGGAGGATGGCGCTGAGAAGAAGGCCGTGACCTCGCCGATGTCGCTGGTGGTCACCGGTTTCGCGCCGGTGAGCAATGTCCGCCACACGCTGACGCCGCAGCTGCGCACCGACAAGGGCGCGACCACGCTGCTGCTGATCGACCTCGGTCGCGGCCAGAACCGTCTCGGTGCTTCGGCGCTGGCACAGGTTTATGGCCAGACCGGCTCGGTGCCGGCAGATGTAGACAGTCCGGCGCTGCTGCAGGATTTCTTCGACGGCATCCAGGCACTCAATGCTGCCGGCAAACTGCTGGCCTATCACGACCGTGGCGACGGCGGCCTGTTTGCGACCCTGGCGGAGATGGCCTTCGCCGGTCGCAGCGGCATCCGCGCAGATCTGACGCGCTTAGGTCAGGACACGCTGGCCGCACTGTTCAGCGAAGAGCTGGGCGCTGTCGTGCAGGTGCGCAGTGCCGATGCCGGTGCCGTGCAAGCTGCGTTTGCCGGCACCTCGCTGGCTGGCCATGTCCATGCCATCGGCACGCTCAGTGGCGATGACACGCTGCACTTCGTCAAGGCCGGTGCCGAGCTGCTCACGTTGGCTCGCGCCGAAGCCCAGCAGCTATGGGCCGAAACTAGCTATCGCATTCAGGCGCTGCGCGACAACGCCGATTGCGCCCAGGAAGAGTTTGCGGCGCTGGCACAGCCGGCTGCTCCGGAAAATGCAGGCCTGAGCGTCAAGCTCAGCTATGACCTCAACGACAACATCGCTGCGCCGTTCATTGCCAGCGGCGTGCGTCCGCGCGTGGCCATCCTGCGTGAACAGGGCGTGAACGGTCATGTCGAAATGGCGGCTGCCTTCGATCTCGCCGGCTTCACTGCGATTGATGTGCACATGAGCGACCTGATTGCCGGTCGCGTCGATCTCGCCAGTTTCGCCGGCCTCGTTGCCTGCGGCGGTTTCTCCTACGGCGACGTGCTCGGTGCCGGCGGCGGCTGGGCCAAGACCGTGCTCTTCAACGAGCGCGTGCGCGATCAGTTCGCCACCTTCTTTGCGCGGCCGGACAGCTTCTCGCTGGGCATCTGCAACGGCTGCCAGATGCTGTCGCAGCTGAAAGAGCTGATTCCCGGTGCTGATCTGTGGCCGCGCTTTGTACGCAACCGCAGCGAAGTGTTCGAGGCACGCACAGCGCTGGTGGAAGTGCCGGCATCGCCGTCGATCTTCCTTGCCGGCATGGCCGGTTCGCACATGCCGATTGCCGTCGCGCACGGTGAAGGCCGCGCCCATGACAGCGCCGACAACCTGCAGGCGCTGGCCGGCAGCGGCCTGGTCGCGCTCGGCTGGGTCGATGGCCAGGGCCAGCGTACGCAGCAGTATCCGCTCAACCCCAATGGCTCCCCGTTCGGCATCGCCGGGGTGACCTCGGCCGATGGCCGCGCCACCATCATGATGCCGCATCCGGAGCGCGTGTTCCGCGCCATCCAGCACAGCTGGCGTCCGGACGAGTGGCTGGAAGACGGCCCGTGGGCACGCATGTTCCGCAACGCCCGCCAGTTTGTTGGCTGAGGTCTGAACAGTGACGGCTGACCTGCTCAAGCTCACGGTCTATGTGCCGGCCAGCCACCTCGATGCGGTAAAGGATGCCCTCTTTGCCGCCGGGGCCGGGCAGGTCGGCGACTATGACCGTTGTTCCTGGCAGGTGTTGGGAGAAGGCCAGTTTCGCGCTTTGGCCGGTGCTCAGCCCTTTGTGGGCGCTGTCGGTGTGCAAGAGTCGGTGGCGGAATACCGAGTTGAGATGGTCTTGGATCGCAGTGTGCTTACCGAGGTGGTGGCCGCATTAAAAGCGGCGCACCCCTATGAAACGCCCGCATTTGATGTGATGGCGCTCATCAATACCGATTAAGTCTTTTTATTGTTGCCTTTCAGGTTGCTCGAATGCCGGCTTTCACGGTAAAAAGAGCCAACTGCTAGTCATACCTTTCAGCAGACCAAGGATATTTCTCGTATGACTGAGCGCACCGATGCGCCCATTCTCCTCCGTCTCGCCTATCAAGCCATGCTCAAGGCTGGCTTGCCCGTGGATGCCATTCTGTTGCAAGCGCGTGTTTCCCCAGCGTGGTTGGATGTGGAGTCGCCGGAGCGCACGCCGTTTGCGGGTCAGGCGAGGTTCTGGAGAGCTCTAGAGGAAATATCGGGTGATCCGCATATCGGGCTGCACTTAGGTGAAAACCTGCCGGTCTATCGTGGCCAAGTGCTGGAATATTTAATTTCATCCAGCCCGACCTTTGGTGAAGGCTTGCAGCGCGCTTTGGCCTATCAGCGCTTACTCAGCGACGCGATAACCTCGCGTCTGGTCTTAGACGGCGAGCATTGCTATCTCGCCGATATTGCCGATGCCACCGAGATGCGGCATTTTGCTGAAGCCCTAGTGATGGGTGTGATCCGCTTTTTCGGGTCGCTAACCGATGGTCACTTTAAGCCATTGGCGGTTCATTTCACCCATGTTGAAGGCGCTCCGCCCGAGGAGTACTTGCGTGTGTACGGTTGCCCCGTGACCTTGGGCTGTCGTGAAAATCGCGTCTACTTTAATCCGTCGGTATTGCAGCATCAGGTTTGGCATGCAGAGCCTAGTCTGCTGCGCCTGCATGAAAAAATGGCAAATGAAAAGCTCGCTGAGCTGGCACGACTCGATCTGGTCGGTGCGGTTAAACGCGCGATTGGTGAAACCTTGGAATCAGGTAACACAACACTGGAGGCGGTGGCCCAGCGTATCGGCATGCCGGCACGTCGCTTGCGTACCGAGCTGGAAGAGGCGGGTACTAGCTTTAATCATGTGCTTGCAGACTATCGCTCGCGTCTCGCCCGCCGCCTGTTGGCTCGCACGGACGAGAGCATTGAGCAGATCGTTTACCTCACCGGTTTTGCTGAACCAAGCACGTTTTACCGTGCCTTTAAACGCTGGACCAACGAAACGCCCATCGAGTACCGCAGGCGCAAGCGGGAAGAGCAGGCAGGACTTGAGTCCGCTTAGGGCTGCTGGTCTTGCAGCATGGCGTCGCGCAGTTCGCGACGCAGGCCAAGCAGGAACAAGACTTCTGCCGTGACAAACAGCGGGCCTATCGCTAAACCACTCATGTCATCCACAAAGGCCGGTTTACGCCCTTCAAAGTAATGGCCGATAAACTGAATAATCCAGCCCACCACGAAGCTACCGACACTGATCAAGAGCCATTCTTGTGTCGGCAGTGCCGCAATATGCGTGCCGATGACTACGCTGCCTGTCATCAACGCTGCCATGATCAAGCCCAGTCCGATATCTAAACGCAGGTAGAACACGATGCTGGCGGCGGCTAAGACCATGGCAGCGGATAGTGTGACGCCGTTGACCGTTAGCGAGAGTTTGGCGAGTAGGGCCGCGACGGAAATCACAATAATGGGGATGCCAATGATGTGGCTGATGACGTTGCGCGGATTGCGATGGTAGCTGGCGTATTGCGCGAGATGTTGCACTAAGGTCTTCATGGCCGTCTCTAAGGCTGAGGGTGTCTCAGCAGTATTGAGGATGATGTGTGTATTGACTGTCGGTTAGCCGACACAAACGCACATTAGAGATTCGCAAAGTTTTGCAGCTGCGCCAGATCAAGAATTTCGATGCCACCCCGGCCCAGACGCACCACGCCATTACTTTCAAGCTGGCGCAGTAGCTGATTCACGGTCTGTCGTGATAGCGCCAACATTTGCCCGAGCTGCTCCTGTGGCACACGGATCTCACGCTTGCTAATGCCCTCCAGCTCGCCATAGCCCCGCGCCATCATGAGTAATCGTCGAGCCAGACGGCTCGCAGGTGGCTGTAGCGATAGCTCCTCTAGCGCCAAAAAGGCGAGGCGAATTTTGTGGCTCAATAGCAGGCCGAGCGCATGCCAGAGCAGAGGATGCTGAGCCAGCAGGGTGTTCAGCGTTGCCGCTGGGATGTGCAGCAGCGTAGTCGGCTCGTCGGCCCATGCATCGTGCGTACGGGTCAGCTCATCGAAGGCGGCAATTTCACCAAACCAACTGGGCGCCTCAATGATGGCCAGAATGGCTTCTTTGCCATCGCGCGTACTGCCGGTGAGTTTGATAGACCCGTCTGCTACGCAATAGAGACCATCAGCGGCATCGCCTCGTGCGAATAAGCGCTGGCCGACGGTGAGCTGACGCAGAGTGAGGTTTGCCAGCAAAAGATCTTGCAGTGCGGGCGTCAGACTGAGAAACCACTGCCCAGCGCGCACGCGCTCGAGGTACTTGGCGGGATAATCTGCGGCGGCCGAGGTCATAGCATCTTACGTCTGGAGGCAATCAATGGCACAGTCTGCCCACCGTTAGCTAACAATAACAAGTACAAGGGGCGGAAATGTATCAGGCAGGCTGGGGTAGGCAGGAAATCGGCATCAGTCCGCGCGGCTATGCGATGCACGGTTTTGGTCAGCCGGGCCATCGTGCTCACGGGCAAGAGACTCCTCTGTATGCGCGATCGTTAGTCCTAAAAGATGCCGAGGGCCAGGCTGCGATTTTCTGTTGCCTGGATCTGGGCTATGTGACTCAGGCGATGCGCGCCGGTGCCGTCGAACGCCTACAGCAGCGCCTCGGTGAACAGTTTAACGAAGCAGGTTTTGTTTTGACCTGCACCCACACGCATTCCGGCCCGGGCGGATGCAGCCATGATGTGCTCTACAACTTAGTCACGCCCGGTTTTGTGCCTGAACACCTAGAAGCGGTGATTGTGGCCACGGTGGATTCGGTGGTTGAGGCTTGGCAGAGTGCCGCGCCGACCGAACTGAGTCTGGCCTCAGCGCGCTTTGATGAGGCGGTGCCAGTCGCTTGGAATCGCTCGCTAAACGCGTGGAATCGTAACCCTGACGTGCCGCGCTATCGCGAAGGCGAAAACCATAAGGCGCTAGAGCGGCAAATGCAGGTGCTGCGGCTTAGCCGTGCAGGGCAGGTGCAATCCTTGCTTTCGCTGTTTGGTGTGCATGCCACGTGTCTCAGCAATTCGCTGGATCGTCATGATGGTGACAACAAAGGCTATGCCGCAGCCCAAGCGGAGCAGCAGCTGATGGCGTCCGGAGCGAGCGGTGCGGTGGCGATTTTTGCTCAGGGCACGGCGGGAGATGTGTCACCGCACTATCACGGCCCGCAAGCATTGAAGCGACGCCAGCAGCTGACGGGTCGCGCAGAGTATGTTTATGCCGCCGAGAATGGGCGTCATCAAAGTCAGTTGGCGTTGTCGATAGTGGCGGCTCCCGATCAACAGCAGATTATCGGTGCGATTGATAGCGTACTGACCTATGTCGATTTTTCATCGGTGCATGCAGATCCGGCCATGGCCAATGGGGAGACGCAAGCATGGACTAGCGATCCCTGCCATGGCGTCTCGTTTTTTGCCGGCACGCCTGTTGATGGCTTAGGTGTCGCGCCGCCGCTGGCCGCCGTCATGCGTGTCGGTGCTCGCATGCTGCGCCGCTGGCGGATGAGTCCTCTGTCACGACTGTCGCCGTCTGAGCGTCAGTACTACCAACACCTGTATGCCGTGCAGGGCCCTAAAGATATTCTCATGGAGTCGGGTCGTAAGCAGGCGCTGGGACTGCCACTCACGCAGTTGAGTTTGCCTGATGCAGTGGATCCGTTGGTGGCTGAACTTAAGCGCCAAGCGCTGATCGGCGCAGTCAACGAGAGTGCCTTAGTGCCGACCGTATTGCCGCTGCAAATCATCATTCTGGGCCAGTTGGCCTTGGTTTGCTGTCCTGGTGAATTTACCACGACGGCAGGGCGTCGCTTACTGGACACGGTGATGAAGCGACTAGCGCCGCGTGGCATTGAGCAGGTGCTGATTTGCACCTATTGCAATGACTACATGGGCTATGTCACCACGAACGAGGAGTACCAGGAGCAGGCCTACGAAGGCGGCCACACCATTTTTGGGCAATGGACGCTAGCCGCCTTTCAGACCCGATTTGCCTTATTGACCGATCAGCTTTGTAAGCCTGAAGCAGCGCGAGAGCATGACCGTGTAACGCGTCCCGCACCTGCTCCGGCCAGTGAGCTGGCCCTGCGTAGCAACTTATCACCGCGTTGCTAGCAGGACCGAAGGGCTTACTTCAACTCAGCGGAGCTTTTGCCCAACACGCGACGAGCAATAATGAGCTGCTGAATTTGTTGCGTGCCTTCGAAGATGTCGAGAATCTTGGAATCGCGCGACCACTTCTCCAGCAACTCATCTTCGCCATAGCCTAAAGAGGCCGCCAGTTCTACGCATTTCAGCGTGACTTCGTTGGCAACACGGCCTGCTTTAGCTTTGCAGATGGAAGCCTCTTTTGAGTTCGGTCGCTTGTTGTCGGCCATCCACGCGGCTTTCAAGGTAAGCAAGCGAGCCGCTTCCCATTCCGCTTCCAAACGATACAGCGTGGCCTCTGCATGGGAGGCATTGAGCGGTAGGGTGCCGTAATTGGCATCAATATGACCGGCCAGTAATTCTTTCAAACGTTCGATGGAGGCTGCGGCAACACCCACCGCCATGGCTGCAACGAGGGGGCGCGTGTTGTCGAAGGTCTCCATGACACCAGCGAAACCTTTCTTCAAATCGATCTCTGGCGAACCCAGCAGGTTGGCGGCGGGTACGCGACAGTTAGTGAAGAGAATGGCGGCGGTATCGGAGGCTTTAATGCCTAGCTTGTGCTCCAAGCGTGTGATTTCCATGCCTGGTGTGCCGTGCTCCACCACAAACGATTTGATGGCCGCTTTACCAAGCGACTTATCCAGAGTCGCCCACACCACGACACATTCAGCACGGGCGCCGGCGGTGACATAGATTTTTTCACCGTTAAGAATGTAGTCATCGCCATCTTTCACCGCCGTCGTACGGATGGCAGCAGAGTCAGAGCCGCAGCTGGGCTCAGTGATGGCCATGGCTGCCCATTTGCCTTTAAATCGGGCTAATTGCTCGTCGTTGGCAACGGCGCCAATCGCCGCATTGCCTAAGCCTTGGCGTGGAATCGACAGCAGCAAACCGACATCGCCGCGACACAGTTCCATTGCGCCCAGCGCGGCCGATAAATTGCCGCTATTACGCACACCGGTATCACCATCGCTGCTAGGGCGTTTACTGGCACTGGTTGCGCCTGTTGCTTCCGACGAGCCTTCGTTCATGCCATCCAATAGTGATGCCAGCATGTCTAATTCTTTTGGATAGGCATGCTCTGCCTTGTCATATTTGCGTGAGATCGGACGATAAAAATTGTCGGCGACCTGTTTTGCCTGCTCAACGAGCATGGCGAATTTCTTTGGATTTTCGAGATTCATTCTAATGACTCCAATGCGTGATCAGGGCTGGTTACAGGTGCAAGCCGCCGTGCTGAATAGCAACAGCACGCAGGTCGCGGTACCAACGCTCTACCGGATGTTCTTTGGTGAAACCATGACCGCCGAGTAACTGCACGCCATTGGTACCGATTTGCATAGCTTTTTCGGCACAGAGCAAACGAGCCAAGTAGGCTTCACGATGGAAGGGTTTTCCGGCTTCGGCGAGCGCCGCCGCGCGCCAGGTCATGATGCGCATAGCATCCACTTCAATAGCCATGTCGGCCACGATGAAAGCGACACCCTGACGATGTGAGATGGGTTCACCAAACGCTTCGCGCTCATTGACATAAGGCACGACGTAATCGAGAACGGCCTGCGCTGTACCGGTCGCAATCGCGCACCAGGCTAAGTAGCCCAAATCCAAAAACTCTTGGTAATCGAAGTCACCGTCGCCGAGCAATGCAGAGTCATCGACTTCCACATGGTCGAGACGTAACTTGACCGTTTCAGCAGCTTTCAGGCCCATAGCCTGATCTTCATTAAAGCTCAAGCCGGGTGTGCCACCGGTCACAATAAATACTTTCGGCTTACCGTTCAGTTCTGCCGCAATCAGCAGCAACTCTGCAGAAGCACCTGCAATGACTAAAGACTTTTCGCCGTTCAGCACATAGCCATTGGCTACGCGCTCTGCCTTGGTGGCGAGCTGCTGAGGATTGAACAGAACGACGGCTTCGTTGACCGCAATGGCAGCCACAGGCGGTTGCTCACCCGCAAAAGCAGGGAGGTATTGGGCTTGTTGTGCCGCAGTACCCCAACGGGTGAGCGCATTGGCAACACCAATCGGAGCGAGTAAGGCACTGGCTAAGCTGAAGTCGCCGTGGCCGAGGTCTTCGGCGGCCAACATTTGCGTCACGATGGCGGACTCGCTAGCGATGCCCCCCAGTGCTTCTGGAACGGCGTAATAAGCTAAGCCGAGCTCCATAGCCTGCGCTCTGAGCTCAGCCGGAAAAGCGACATGGTGATCGGCATCGTGAGCCGCGGGACGCAGTGCTTCGCTGGCAAAGCGCTGCAGCGTTTCCCGCATCATGAGTTGTTCGTCACTCAAGCTAAGGTCAAACAATCCACTGCTTGTTGTGCCAGGGAGACGTTGCTTTCCGGAAGTGGATTTTGCAGGCCCAAAGGCGCGGGCTGCGGCTCCGGCTAATTGGAAGCCGGCCTTGCTGCCTCGATAGAGGATTTTTTCTACGGGTTTACGAAGTTTGAGTTGATCAGCCAAGTCGGACTGAGCAAAACGGCTGAGAGCCGCAATACCTACACCCTGCAATTTTCCTATTTTCATGATGACTCCTAACGATACAGACGGACTGAGAAGTCCGAGGTCGGTAGGCATCATGCACAGAAATTAGGGCGTCGCGTTGACTCTCGTGACTAAACGTTCAGTCATTTTGACCGCTGGGTCAGCTGCGTGGGCGAAGGTCTTCGACATGAATCGGAAATGCACCCGTTAAGCGATCGCGAAAATAATGCTGCAGCGTCTTTTTCACCGATGGGAAGGCGAGGTCATCCCAAGGAATTTCGCTTTCATTAAACAGGCGGCACTCCAGTGACTCGCTGCCGACACCGTACTGGCCGCCCACCAACAGGCCGCGATGCAACATATAGACCTGACTGATGTAAGGAATATTGAAGATGGTGTAGAGCTGCAGGTCGGTGACATTGGCCTCGGCTTCCTCAAACGTCTCACGAGCTCCGCCTTCGGCGACCGTCTCACCGTTCTCCATGAAGCCAGCGGGCAGCGTCCAATAGCCGTAGCGCGGCTCAATGGCTCGGCGGCAAAGCAAAACCTGATCGCCCCAAATCGGTAGGCAACCGGCAATAATCTTTGGATTTTGATAGTGCACGGTGTGGCAACTCGGACAAATCGCTCGCTCGCGGCTGTCGCCATCCGGAATACGATGCTCAACGGCGTGACCACAGTGACTGCAAAAATTCATACGCAGGCTCCCAACTGATGCCGTGCAGTATACATGGCGCTCTGTGTATCATCGCAGGATGACTCAGCATTCACAGATCACGACACTAAGACAAAACCTCGCCGATCAAGCGGTACCCTTAGATGGTGCCGACGCGGCGGTGCTTATTGCCATTTTTACCGGTAGCGGCGAGCCTGAAGTACTGCTCACGCGGCGGCCGACGCACATGACCTCGCATGCTGGCGAAGTCGCTTTTCCCGGCGGCAAGCGCGATGCCAGTGATGCTTCGCTGACCGATACGGCACTGCGCGAAAGTGAGGAAGAGGTCGCCTTGCCGCGGGCTTGCGTAGAAATTCTGGGTGCGCTCAAGCCGGCTCGTGCGAAAAGTGGCATCAAAGTGTTGCCGGTAGTGGGCTGGGTGCGCGATGAGCCCGCGTTGATTGGCAATCCCGACGAAGTTGAAAGTCTATTTCGTGTGCCGCTGCGGTTTTTCTTTGAGCAAAAGCCGGCGCGAGACCATCGCATCAATTTTCGAGGTATCGATTTGGTGGTGCCGTGCTTCCGCTATGACGGTTACATCATCTGGGGTCTGACGGCCTATATGCTGGTCGAGTTTATGCGTCAGGGATTTGACCATGCCATTGACTACCCTTGGCCACCGATCCTGCCCGGGGTATTGGTGCCACAAAAGTAATCGGTTTTATGGGTGAGGATGCGTATATGAAGTATCAGTTGGGTGATCGGCGGGTAGAGGCTAAAGGCGCACATTGGATCGCGGATAATGCGACGGTCGTGGGCTCGGTGGTGCTGGAAGAAAATGCCAGTGTTTGGTTCAACGCCGTTGTACGGGGGGATTGTGACCTCATCACCCTCGGTGAAAATAGCAATGTGCAGGACGGCGCAGTGCTGCATACCGACTACGGTTTTCCGCTGACCATCGGCGCCAATGTCACTATTGGGCATCAGGCGATGCTGCATGGTTGCAAGGTGGGCGAGGGCTCATTAATTGGCATCCAAGCCGTGATTTTAAACGGAGCTAAAATCGGCAAAGGCTGCATTATTGGTGCGCAGGCGTTAATTCCAGAAGGTAAAGAAATTCCGGATTACTCGCTGGTGGTGGGCTCCCCTGGGAAAGTTGTGCGTCAGTTGGATGAAGCCCAACGTCAAATGTTATTGCTCAGTGCGCAGCATTATGTGGAAAACGCCAAGCGCTTTCAGCGCGAGTTAAGCGTTCAGGAATAACGGTTGGCTGAACGAGCTTCGTCTACTGGTGTTATTTTCAACACTTGCTAGGGTACGTTTTTGTTTACACCTAGAGCGCATTCATGTCTCCGCAACCGTCACTATCGCCTTGCATTGGCTTGTGTAAATTAAATGCCGACGATATTTGCCTCGGTTGTGCGCGCAGCATAGCCGAGATTCGCAGTTGGGGCTTGTTGAGTCGCACGCAGCAACGCAAAATCCTCACTCGCATACAACTGCAACGCCGCCAACAGGCTGCGCCTCATTCTCTGCAACCGGAGCAGCCATCATGACGCTTCCCCTTTTGGGCACCCCGTTGGGTACCCCGTTTTCCGCCACAGCTACGCGCGTTATGTTACTGGGCTCAGGAGAGTTGGGTCGCGAAGTCATTTTGGAGTTGAAGCGATTGGGCTGTGAGGTGATTGCAGTGGACCGCTATGCGAATGCGCCGGGCATGCAGGTGGCGGATCGCAGTCATGTGATCTCCATGCTCGATGGCGCCGCATTACGACGTGTGATTGAGCTGGAAAAGCCCGCGTTGATCGTGCCTGAAATTGAAGCCATCGCCACCGATGAGCTGGTCAAATTAGAGTCCGAAGGCTGGCGAGTGATTCCAACAGCGCGTGCAGCACAGCTCACCATGAATCGCGAAGGCATTCGTCGCTTAGCGGCAGAAACGCTAGGCTTGGCCACGTCACCATTTATTTTTGCCGATAACTTTGACGCGTTTAGTGCCGGTATTGCACAGGTGGGCATGCCCTGTGTGGTCAAGCCCATCATGTCGTCTTCGGGCAAAGGCCAGAGCGTGGTGCGCACAGCCGCCGACATTCAATATGCCTGGGATTATGCTCAGGAGGGTGGGCGTGCCGGAGCTGGCCGCGTCATCGTGGAAGGCTTTATTGATTTCGACTATGAAATTACCTTGCTGACGGTGCGCCACAGTGATGGTCAGGGCGGTACCACGACGTCGTTCTGCGACCCTATTGGGCATTTGCAAGTCGCCGGTGATTACCGCGAATCCTGGCAGCCCCAACCCATGTCTGCGCAAGCCTTGGCGGCTGCGCAAGACATGGCAGCAAAAGTGACAGCGGCTTTGGGCGGGCATGGCTTGTTTGGCGTGGAGTTGTTTGTGAAGGGTGATCAGGTCTGGTTTAGCGAAGTGTCGCCGCGTCCGCATGACACCGGACTGGTCACGCTGATGTCGCAAAATCTGTCTGAATTTGCCCTGCATGCTCGCGCGATTTTAGATTTGCCGATTCCGGTCATTCGTCAGCAGGGCGCAACGGCATCTTGCGTATTGCTAGTGGAAGGGCATTCGCGTGAGATGACCTTTGGCAATTTGGCGCAGGCCTTGTCGGCGCCCGATACCGATCTGAAGTTGTTTGGTAAGCCTGAAGTCGCCGGTCAGCGCCGCTTGGGTGTGGCGCTGGCGAAAGGGGCGGACATTGAAGCCGCCCGTGCTGCAGCACGCCAAGTGATCGCCCAGATTCACGTCACGGTCTAAATTTCAACACGCGGGCAGACTTAATCAGATGCCCGCGTAGCTGCAACACCTCGAGCTGGTAGTCGCTGATTCGTAAGCCAACGGGCGCTTCTGGAATGGTCTCTAGCTGTTCAAGCAAAAGACCGTTCAGGGTGCGTGGACCCTCCGTCGGTAAGTTCCAGCCCAGCGTGCGATTGATCGTGCGCAGGCTGGCCGTGCCGTCGATGAGGCAACTGCCATCTTTCTGCGGGGTGATGTCGGGGTGTTTGTCGGCCGCACGCGTGGTGAACTCGCCCACCAGCTCTTCCAGAATCGACTCTAGGGTGATGATGCCTTGTACATCCCCGTACTCATCCACCACTAAGCCCAAGCGCCGCTTCAGTTTCTGAAACTCCAGCAACTGTGCGGGTAATGGCGTGCGTTCGGGCAGAAAATAGGGCGCGCGGCAGTACTGCAAAATATCCGCCTTATTAAACCCGCTGCGACCAAGAAAGCGCGTTGCATTGCGCACGTGCAGTATGCCCGCCGTGTGGTTTAAGTCGCCACGATACACTGGCAGACGGGTGTGCTGGGTGGTGCGAAGGGTCTGCAGAATGGTGTCGAGGTCGTCGTCTAAATCAATGCCGGATACGGCTTGGCGTGGAATCATGATGTCGTTGACGGTGCAGCGATCCAACTCTAATAAGCCCAGTAATAAGCGCCGGTGCAAGTCGGGCAGCAGCAGCTGGCCGATGAGTCGAACGACCCAGAGACGAATCGCAGGGCGACGATTCAGGCGACCTGCAATGCGCGAGGCTAAATGCGAGAGCCAGCGTGGATTGCGCTTAAGTAGCCAAAGCAGCAGGGCGAGCGCCGTTAATAAAACGATCAACATGGACATGATTAAGGGGCCCTATTTAAGGGGCACTGGGGTTTAACAAGAGTTCGATAACCGCTTGCGAACCCACAAAGCCAATTAATAAGAGAGCAAAGCCCGCTAACGTAAACTTCACGGCGGTGCGGCCGCGCCAGCCTCGCCAAAAACGGCCAGCCAGTAAGCCCGCAAAGACAGCCCACGCCATCAGCGACAGGACAGTTTTGTGAGCTACATGCTGGGCAAAGAGATTGTTTAACTCAAAAAATCCGGTGCCGATGGCAAGTGTTAACAGCACCATGCCAATACCGATAAGCTCAAACAGCATGTTTTCCATGGTCTGTAAGGACGGCAAGGCCATCAAAATGCCGCGACGATGACGCCGCAGTGCCCGGTCTTGAGCGAACACCAAAAGCGCCTGAAGCGCGGCAATGCTGAGCACGCTATAGGCCAGCAACGAGAGCAAAATATGCCCCTGCATCATGGCAGTGAATGCCGTGCTATGCGCATTCGGTTCATGGCCTAGGACTCCTAGACCCAACTCGATGGCGGCTAACGGCATAGCAATAAGAAAAATACCTTGCACTGGCCGGTAGACATTCACGAGTAAAGCCAGCAGGGCGAGCAACCAGCCATGAAGTACGGCGATGGTGGCGAGGCCAAAAAACAGCCCGCCCGGTTGAATCAGTACTTCGTGCATGACGATGCCATGCAGCAGTAACGCTGTGCTGAGCAGGCCAATTAGCGGTCCGCGCTCAGGGCTTTGTTGGCGAGCAATAGCGCGTGCAACATAGGCACTGGCGCTGAGATAAAGCAGCGTGGCAATTAAGGCAAGGCTGGTGGGTAACACATCCATGACAGCAGGTCGTCGGGTGATCTGAAGAAACAACAGTTTGGCACAAGCGCGCGGCCGTGCGCTAGGCAACGAGCCTGTCTATAATCAATCCCATGTTGCCGGCCGGTCCGGCGTTGGTGGAACTTCTAATCTCATGTTCGATAATTTAACCGAGCGCCTCAGTAGCAGTCTGCGCGCCATTAGCGGCAGCGCTCGACTCAACGAAGACAACATTAAAGATACCTTGCGCGAAGTGCGCATGGCTTTGCTGGAAGCAGATGTTGCGCTGCCCGTCGTAAAAGATTTTATTGAGCGCATTAAGGTATCGGCACTGGGTCAGGAAGTTTTGACGCAGCTACAGCCGGGCCAAGCCTTTGTCAAAATTGTTCATGAAGAGCTGGTGCGCACGCTGGGCGAGGCGAATGAAGGCCTGAATTTGTCCACGTTGCCACCGGCGGTCATTCTGATGGCTGGTCTGCAGGGTGCGGGTAAGACCACCACGGTAGGCAAGCTCGCTCGATACTTAAAGCAGCAAAAGAAGTCGGTGTTGGTGGCATCCGCCGACATCTATCGTCCGGCTGCCATTAAGCAGCTGGAAACCTTGGCCAACGACATCGGCGTGGGCTTCTTCCCATCCGATCTGAGTCAGGACCCGGTGGCGATTGCCCGTGCAGCGATTGCCGAGGGCAAGCTCAAGTTTGCCGATGTGGTGATTATCGATACCGCTGGCCGTCTCGCCATCGACGAAGAAATGATGGCTGAGATTCAGCGCCTGCACGCGGCGATCAACCCGATTGAAACGCTGTTCGTGGTTGATGCCATGACCGGCCAAGATGCCGCCAATACCGCAAAAGCCTTCAATGATGCGTTGCCGCTGACCGGCGTGGTGCTGGCCAAAGCCGACGGTGATGCCCGTGGCGGCGCGGCGTTGTCGGTGCGAGCCATTACCGGCAAGCCCATCAAGTTCATCGGTGTCGGCGAAAAGACGGATGCGCTGGAGCTATTCCATCCGGATCGTATCGCTCAGCGTATTCTCGGCATGGGCGACGTGCTGTCGCTGGTCGAGGAGGTCGAGCGTAAGATCGACAAAGACAAGGCCGAGAAACTGGCCAAAAAGTTGCAAAAGGGCAAGGGTTTCGACCTGCAAGACATGCTCGAACAGTTTCAGCAAATGCGTAATCTCGGCGGCATGGCGGGTCTCATGGATAAGCTGCCGGGCATGAATGCGGCGGCCGTCCAGCAGGCAATGGCCGGCGGTGCTCCGGAAAAGCAAATGAAGCGCATGGAGGCCATCATTCAATCCATGACGCCAGCAGAGCGCAGCAAGCCAGAGCTGATTAATGGCTCGCGTAAGCGCCGAATTGCAAATGGCTCGGGCACGCAAATTCAGGACGTGAATCGCGTGCTGAAGCAGCATGAACAAATGGCGAAGATGATGAAAAAATTCGCCAACCCCAGCGGCATGATGAAAATGATGAAGGGTCTGGCGGGTAAGTTGCCGCCTGGCATGATGGATGGCATGCCAGGCATTGGCACCCCCGGCGGCGGAGTCGGTGGCGGCATGGGGAGTGCAAAAGGTGGATTGCCCGGTTTGGGCGGCCCGGGCTTTCCCGGCGGTCTGGGGGGCATGTTGCCGCCCGGCTTCAAGAAGCGCTAATACATGACAATAAATACCGTAAAACAAAGCTTGTCGGGCTGGGGCCGATACCCTCAGGTGGCTGCGCAAGTGGCCCGACCAGATCGTTACGTCGAGCTGGTTGGTCTAGCCCAGCAGGCGGCAATTGCGCGAGGTCATGGGCGAGCCTATGGCGATGCTGCGATCAGCGCCTCCGGTACTACGGTGCTCATGACACGTCTGAATCGATTCCTTGCCTTTGATGCCGAGAGCGGTTTGCTGACCGCCGAGGCCGGTGTGAGCTTGGATGAGATTTTACAAGTGGTTATGGCGCAGGGCTGGTTTTTGCCGGTCACTCCGGGCACGCGCTACGTCACCCTAGGCGGTGCGGTCGCAGCGGATGTGCATGGCAAGAACCATCATCATGTGGGTAGCTTCAGTGCCTTTGTTCGAGAAATCGAATTGTTTACGCCGCAGGGCGCTTTGCGCTGTTCTGCCGATCTTTATCCGTCCGTGTTTTGGGCCACGGTGGGTGGCATGGGCATGACGGGCATCATTGGCGAGGTGACGCTGCAACTGAAGCGCATTCCCTCAGCAGAGATGCAAGTACAGCATCGACCGGCGGCGAACTTAGCGGAAGCCTTTGCGCTGATGGAGTCGGCAGAGCTGGACGACGAGTACACGGTGGCTTGGATTGATTGCCTGGCATCCGGTAAAAACCTCGGCCGATCGGTGTTCATGCGCGGCCATCATGCCGAAGGCGCACTGTCGAGTGGTCCAAAAGCAGCCAAGCTTAAGATGCCTTTTGACCTGCCGGGCTTCGCCCTGAGTCGCCATACTGTAAAAGCCTTTAACGCCTTCTATTACCGATGGGAGGGTCGCAAACAACAGGCATTCCGCTGTGATTTGGCACCTTTCTTCTACCCATTGGACGGTATCCAGCAGTGGAATCGTCTGTACGGTAAAAAGGGCTTCGTGCAGTACCAATTTGTATTGCCACCGGAAACAGCGGCCAAGGGCTTAGAGGCTGTGCTGACGCGTCTGAGCTTATCGGGTAATGCCAGCTTCCTCGCCGTGCTTAAGCGTTTTGGCGCGGCTGGCTCAGGTCTGCTGTCTTTCCCCATGCCCGGTTACACCCTCGCGTTAGATCTGCCCCTGCGACACGACACCTTGGCCTTGCTCGATACACTAGACGCTGTGGTGCTGGATCATGGTGGTCGAGTCTATTTGGCTAAAGATGCACGATTGGCGGCTTCTTCACTGCCGGGTATGTATCCGCAACTCGATGCGTGGCGCGAACTGCGCAACCAACTCGATCCTGAAGGTTTGTTTGTTTCGGCACTGGGCCGTCGTTTGGAGATGTGCTGATGACCCAGATTCTGATTGTCGGTGCGACCTCCGCGATGGCGCGTGGCTGTGCCTTTGCATGGGCTGCACAAGGGCAGCGGGTGCTCTTGGCCGGGCGTGATGATGCTGAGCTCGCACGCCTGGCTCAGGATATCCGCGTGCGCTTTAACACCGCCGCGCAAGTGGTGGCCTTAGACCTAGATGAGACGACGCCGCGTGAAAGTTGGCTGGCCGAGCTACAAGAAACCTATGGTCAAATTGATGGCCTACTGTGCGCGGCGGGATGGATGCCCGATAACGAAACCATGCGCCATGGCGCGCCTGCCTTGCAGGTGATTCAGCGTAATTTCACCGGCCCCGTAGCCTTAATTAATGCCTTCGCTGATGTCTGCGAACAACGCAAACACGGTTTTATTGTGGGCATCAGCTCCGTTGCTGGCGATCGTGGTCGTCAAAGCAACTATCTGTATGGCGCCGCCAAAGGGGGATTCGCGATTTATCTGGCGGGCCTGCGTAATCGCTTATTTGCCTCTGGTGTTAGCGTGCTCACGGTGAAGCCTGGCTTCGTTGATACCCGCATGACATTTGGCTTGCCGGGTCTTTTTCTCGTGGCGGACCCGTTTTGGGTCGGTCAGCAAATTGTTGCCGCTAGCGATAAGGGGCGGGATGAGGTCTATATCCCAGGTTTCTGGCGTTTGATTTTGCTGATTATTCGCCACGTGCCCGAGGTGGTGTTTAAGAGACTCAAGTTATGACGGTGTTGGTCAAGCATCCGGTTGTGGCAGCGTTTGATTTTGATGGCACCCTCACGTACGGCGAGTCGTTTTTTCGATTTCTTGCGTTTGTCACACCGTGGCCAAAATTTGTCTGGGCGTTCCTGAAGTGCCTGCCCACGTTGCTCTGCTATGTGTTGCGCTTGCAAGACAATGAGTCCGCCAAAATCCGCGTGCTACAGGTCTATCTCCAGGGGCGCCGTGTAAATGAAGTGGAGGCCCTAGCCGAGCGCTTCGCTCGGGAAAAAATCCCAGCGACCTTGCGGCCCCAAGGCATTGCCAAATTGCATGGCCATTTAAAGCAAGGGCATTGCTGTGTATTGGTGAGCGCGACACTAGGGCTGTATTTAAGGCCCTGGGCGCGAGACGCAGGGTTTGAGACGGTTTTAGCCACTGAATTGGCTGTGGATGCATTGGGGCGCTATACCGGCCAGTTGGCGACGCCCAACTGCTACGGGCCAGAAAAGGCACGCCGACTGCTGACGCACTTTAATCAGCCACGCATTATTGCCGCCTATGGTGATAGCGCGGGGGATACCGACATGCTGGCACTGGCCGAGCAACCCCACTTTAAGCCGTGGCGCTAAGTTTTATATCAGGATGATGACTATGTTGAAGCTCATGCGCCCGCATCAGTGGGTCAAAAATGGCTTCCTGTTCATGGGTTTGATCTTTGGCCATGGCTGGAGCGAGCCCTCGTTGGTGCAGGCAGTTTTGTTGGCATTCGCCGCCTTCTGCTTGGCGTCCAGCACCGTCTACGTGCTCAATGATTTACATGATGTTGCTGAAGATAGGCTGCATCCCACGAAGCGCTTTCGTCCGATTGCCTCAGGTGCGGTGAGCGAGCAGCAGGCGCGCGTGTTGGGTATTGTGCTGGCAGCAGCTTCATTGCTGCTGGCGTGGACAGCGAATCCGCCCGTAGCGGGCTATGTCCTGGCGTATCTGTTGCTGAACGTGGCCTATACCCTGCGCTGGAAGCAGATTGTCTTGCTCGATATTTTCTGTATTTCAGCAGGCTTTATGCTGCGTATTCTCGCCGGAACCGATGGTGTAGATATTCCCCCTTCAAATTGGCTGCTGTTCTGTGGCCTCTGGGCAACCCTCTTTCTGGGCTTTATTAAGCGCCGAGCCGAATTATTGGAAATGCGCGGACACGGCGCTGACCATCGTAAAGTCTTGGGGGACTACAGCGCTGAGCTACTCGATAAGCTGATTGGCATTACCTGTACGGGCATGATTCTCAGCTACAGCCTCTACACCATGGATGTGGATGTGCGTCGAATTCACGATACCGATGATTTGTTGTTTACGGTGCCGTTTGTGATTTACGCCTGCTTCCGGTATCTCTTTCTGCTGCATCAAGAGACCGGAGGTGGCGATCCTTCGCGTGACCTCTTGAATGATCGCCACATTCTCGTCACCGGCGGCCTATGGTTTTTAGTCACGCTGTACATGGTGGCCTAATGACTCTTTCATCGACTCAGCAACGCCTGCTCTGGTGGTCTATTGGCTTAAGCGCCTTGGCTTATTTGGGGTTTGCGTTGTGGTCTGGCTGGCGGGAAGTGCTACTGGCTTTTCAGCAGATTGGTCTTTGGCCCATGCTGGCGGCGTTAGCCTTATCGTTGCTGAATTATGTGCTCCGAGCGGAGCGCTGGCATTTATACTTGGAGCGCGATCATCACCCGATTTCGCGGATGACCAATCTGCGCATCTATTTTGCGGGGTTCTCGCTGACAACCACCCCAGGCAAAGCCGGGGAGTTGATTCGCAGTCTCTTTCTTAAGCCCTATGGCGTTCAGTACCACCATTCGGCCGCCATGTTTTTTAGTGAGCGCCTCGCCGACTTAGTCGCGATTGTGGCGCTGACCGCGATTGGTTTTACGCATCTGCCTGGCGGTATCGCTTACTTTGCCGTACTGGTTGCGTTGTTAATGGCGGGATTGCTCGTGTTGCGTACACCGCTGCCCGAGCAATTACTGCGCCGGCTTGCGCATTGGCGGCAGGACTCGCCCGGTTTGATCTGGCTGTCCGATGTGGCGGCTAGCAGTCGACCCTTCTGGCGCGGACGATTGTTATGGCAGGCGCAGGGCCTGACCCTGATCGCGTGGCTGGGGGAAGGGGTAGGCGCGTACTTGATTTTGCACAGCCTGCAACCGGATATTTCATTGAGCTTCGCGCTCTTTGTGTACGGCTTTGCTATGTTAGTGGGCGCGTTAAGCTTCTTGCCGGGCGGCCTTGGGGGCACTGAAGCCACCATGACGGGCTTGTTGGTGCTGCAGGGCATGCCCTTGCCTCAGGCCATTGCCGCTACGGTGATTATCCGCTTAGCGACTTTATGGTTCGCCGTCTTACTGGGTGTGATTTCGGTGATGGCACTGCCCACTCATTCGGCCTCAGAGGTTTAGGCATGACGCGAACCGTTTGGCTGTCACGTCTGTCGCTGGGGCAGGGCGTGTGTCTGGCGCTGCTCATCAAATTGGCCCTGGCAGCACTGCTACCGATGACCGGTGACGAAGCGTATTTCGTGCTGTGGGGACGCCATCTCGATTACGGCTATTACGACCATCCACCCATGGCGGGCTGGATGACGTGGCTGATGCTGCATATCTCTGAACACCCTGTGATGGTCCGACTGCCGGGCATTCTGACCGAGCTGCTGATCGCCCTAGGGCTATATGCGCAGTGGCAGCGTTTTGATGTTGAAAAGGCGCGGCTGCTTGCGCTGGTCTTTTTGTTTAGCCCACTCAGTCTCATTTTCGCGTTTACGCTGACCGATACCGGCTGCATGCTATTTGCTGCAGCGTCCAGCTTTGCGGCTGTACAGGCGCTACGACATGCCTCGCTCACCCGTTTAACGGGGTACACAGCCACGTCCTATGGCTGGGCGGCGCTTGCAGGGGTGTTTTTGGGGTTGGCCTTTCTGTCGAAATACTTTGCCGTTTTTCTAGGCCTGGCCTATTTAATTTACTTCTTTGCGGTGAATCGTTGCCTCTGGCGTTTGGGCATGACGCTCGTGCTGGTGGCGATTCCCTTCGGTTTGATCAATCTGTACTGGAACCTCATTCATTGCTGGTCCAACCTCCTGTTTAACTTGGTCAATCGCAATCGTGGCGAGGTCGGCATTCAATGGGCCGATATGCTGACGTATCTGGCCATGATGGCGTATGTGGTGATACCGCCGTTGGCCCTGGCCTGGTGGCGTAGCTGGCGGACGTCGCCTGCATTGCCCGCAGAGATTGCTGAAGGCGCTCGGCTGGCCCGTGTGATTGTGCTGACTGCGTTCGTGGGCTTTTTGGTCGTGAGTTTGAAAAAAACCATCGGTCTGCATTGGGTATTGTGGTTCTACCCCATGGTGCTAATGGCGCTGTTTTCAACGCCGGTAGCGCAATGGCAGCGCTGGTTAGGTTGGATGGGTTGGCTCAGTGCCGCACATGTTGTGGTGATTTTCGCGATTTTGTTGGTGCCCTACAGCGTTTGGCAGCATCACCCGAAAGTGGCAAAGGATTTGCTGGCCGCTACCGAGGCGCCGGCACTGTTGGCTGCGGCGAGAGATCAGCTCGTTAAAGAGGCAGGGCTGAATCCTGCGCAAGCTGCAAGTTTACCCGTCGCGGCGAGGGGTTATACCTGGGCCTCTGTGTTGTCGTATCAGATTAAAGAGCCGGTCATGGTCATTGGGCCCGGATCAAAATATGCCCGCCAAGATGATTTCTGGACCGATTTCCGTGCCCTCGATGGGCGGTCCATTTTGATTTACGTAAAACGCCCCGCCGAGTTGGCGGCGGTGTCGGCATGGTTTGAGCAAGTTCGCACCGTGAACGTGAACTTCCACGGTCAACGCTATATTTTCGCGTTGGGAGAAGGCTTTAACTACGCGCGCTATTGGTCGCAGGTGCTAGTGCCCGTGAGAGATAAGTTCTATACAGCACCTGACTGGCTGCCAGTGGCGAGCTGCCCGGTGACTGAGCGCTACTTTACTGCTCCGCCAGTGGCTCCGGCGGCCGCTGCGATTGGCGTTGGGGTAAACACAACAGCGTCGCCATGAAAATGATCACGGTGCCGATCACAGCGAGTTGATCGGGTACTTCGCCCCACAATATCCAGGCCCATAGGCCAGCAAACACAATGGCTAAATAAGCCGCCGGTCCAATTTTGCCGGCCGGTGCTAATGCATAGGCTTTCGACATGGCCAACTGACTCAGCGTGGCGAGCAAACCCACGCCTGTTACTAGCAAGAGCTCATAGGCGTTTAGTGGGTGCCAGGCCCAAAGCATGGGAATGGCGGAGATGACGGCCGAAAACAAACTGAAGTACAGCACGATGCGCGTGGTCGGCTCGGTGGTGGAAAGGGATCGCACGGTCACAAAGGCCATAGAGGCCAGTAAGCTGGAGCTGATGCCGACAATCAATATCCAGCCGTTGCCGGCCAGCTCAGGCTTGCAGACCATTAACACGCCGGCCATGCCGAGCGTCGCCGCGATCATCATGCGTGCCGTAATCGCCTCTTTCAGAAATAGCCAAGCCACGAGCGGAATAAAGACAGGCGAAGAGTAAGTAAAGACCATCGCACTGGAGAGTGGGATATGCGCGATGGCATAAAAGAAGCCATACATCGCGGCGAGGCCCACCACTGCGCGCCAGGCATGCTTCCACGGGACCGAAGTTTTCAGCAGGGCTGTGCCATGGACGGCCAACAGCGGCAGAAGCAAAATGGACCCCACCACGCTGCGCATAAATACGATGGTTTCATTGTTTACGGTGTGCGAGGCAAGGCGGATGAGCACGCCCATAGCTGAGAACAGCAGGGCCGAAAGCGTGAGTAGCGCTAGGCCTCGCAACAGGGATTGTTGGGGAGCTTGGTAGTGCATGGGGTGGACTGGTCTTGAGCGGAAGAAGTGCGTACAATACGCGACCTTCCGTGCCAGGTCGATTTCTGTGGCGCCTGCACGGACCGAAAGACCACAGAAACCCTAATTAAGGAAACGACCCATGGTTACCATTCGTCTCGCCCGTGGCGGCGCCAAGAAGCGTCCGTTCTACTCCATCGTTGTCACCGACAGCCGCAATGCCCGTGATGGCCGTTTCATCGAGCGCGTTGGCTTCTTCAACCCCGTTGCCCGTGGTCAGGAAGAGCGTCTGCGCCTGAACATGGAGCGTCTGGCTTACTGGATCAGCAACGGTGCTCAGACATCTGAGCGCGTGGCCCAGTTGGTCAAGGAAGCCCAGAAGGCTGCTTGAACATGACTCAGGCGGCGCTGCCCTCGCGCGATGACCTGATTCAGGTCGGCCATGTGCACACCGCCTACGGCATCAAGGGCTGGGTGTGGGTAATGTCCCGCACCGAGCCCATTGCCAATATTTTCTCGTACGGTCCTTGGTATCTGGATCGTGCTGGCACGCTGGCGAAGGTCGAACTGGCCGACCATCGTGCCCAAGGCAAGGGTCTAGTCGCCCAATTTGCCGGTTGTGAAGACCGCAATTCCGCAGATCTGATGATCGGCGCTACGATTTGGGTGCCTAAGTCTGCGCTACAGACCCAGTCTGACAATGAATACTTTTGGTCAGATCTGATGGGCATGCGGGTAGTCAATGAGCAAGGTGTTTTGCTCGGTTGTGTGGATGACATGATGGAGACCGGCGCGAACGATGTCATCGTGCTGAAGGCCTGTGATGGCAGCGTGGATGATCAAGAGCGGTTATTGCCCTGGGTGGATCAGGTGGTGCTCAAAATTGATCGCGAGGCGAAATGCATCACGGTGGATTGGGATCCTGAATTTTAAGCCGACGGGCTGATGTAGGCTTGGGTGAGAGAGGGCAGTGCCATGTGGGTAGGCCTCATCACGTTGTTCCCGGACATGTTCCGGGCCATCAGCGAGTCGGGTGTAACAGCGCGAGCCGTTGCCACTGGCAAGCTCACGCTGGCGAGCTGGAATCCTCGTGACTTTACCGAGGACAACTATCGCCGAGTCGATGACCGTCCCTATGGTGGCGGCCCCGGCATGGTCATGCTCATCGAGCCGCTGAGTCGTGCCATTGCTGCAGCGCGAGCCGAAGCCGCAGGGCTGGGTGTGCAAGCACCAGTGATCTATCTGTCGCCGCAAGGCAGGCAGCTTGATCAGGCTGGCGTCACGGAATTGGTGGCAAGCCACGGTGAGCAAGGCGTGATCCTGCTCTGTGGTCGTTACGAAGGCATCGACGAGCGCCTGATTGCGCGCGAAGTGGATGCCGAATGGTCGATTGGCGACTATGTGCTGTCTGGCGGTGAGTTGCCGGCCATGGTCATGATTGATGCAATGGCGCGTTTGCTGCCAGGTGTGTTGAACACCGAGGCATCCGCTATAGAAGATTCGTTTGCCGACGGATTGCTTGATTGCCCGCACTACACCCGACCTGAGGTGTACGACGGCGAGAGTGTTCCAGCGGTGCTGCTCAGTGGCGACCATGCGGCGATTAAGCGTTGGCGCTTGCAGCAAAGTTTATTGCGTACACGTGCGCGACGCCCCGACTTACTCGTGGGTCGCACGTTGAGCAAGCAAGAACGTACCTTGCTGGATCAAGCCGACAACGCCTGAGCCAGCGAAGTTCGAGGGGACCGCATGCGCCTTAGCCTCTGCGTTCCAGGTTAGATGCCGCCCGTGTCAGGCCATGAGCCGCCGGGTCAGACAGGCATCTGGTAGCACCCTAAACCATGCGCTTAGCCTCTGGTTAGGGGTAGTCGGAGAAGTAACATGAGTGGTAAGCACCCGTTAGTTCAAGCTGTGGAAAATGCCCAGCTGAAAACCAACATCCCGGCCTTCGCCCCAGGCGATACCGTGGTTGTGCAAGTGAAAGTGAAGGAAGGCGACCGTGAGCGTCTCCAGGCCTACGAAGGCGTGGTTATTGCGATCAAGAACCGTGGCCTGAACTCCGCGTTCACTGTTCGCAAGATTTCCAACGGCATTGGCGTGGAGCGTGTGTTCCAGACCCATTCCCCGGTGATTTCGAGCATCGAAGTGAAGCGTCGTGGTGATGTTCGCCGCGCCAAGCTGTACTACCTCCGCGATCGTTCCGGCAAGTCGGCACGTATCAAGGAAAAGCTGGCTCCGCGCGCTCCGAAATAAGGCTTCCGCAAGAATCTTATTCGGCACGCCTGCTGTGTTGCCAACGCGGCACAGCATCAGCAAGAAAAACCGCTCCGGTGCAAACCGTGAGCGGTTTTTTTTATGCCCATGCCAAGCACTGAATGGGATGCGTTAGACTGCCAGCATGATAAATGCCATTGATCCCCCTGAGATTTCCAGCGCCTCCGAGCGCGTGCTGACCAGTTTTCGTCACCAGCTCGCCGCTGAGGGCCTGAGCCAGCATACCCGCAAGGCGTACCTCAGTGATGCCGCCGCGCTGGCGACCTGGGTCGCGCCGCGTGATTTACTGGCATTAGGCCATGACGACCTGGCGGCCTATCTGGCCAGCCCGGAAGTGATGACCAAGAGTCCGCGATCCGTTTCGCGTCTGCAGTCTGCTTTACGCCATTTGTGGCGTGGCCTGCTAGCGCGCGGTGAGGCGACTCAAGATCCCACCATTGGCCTAGATAGCCCACGCTTAGGACGGCCCTTGCCCAAGGATTTATCTGAGGCGGATGTGGATGCGCTGTTGGCCGCGCCCGATGTGACTACGGCATTGGGCTTGCGTGACAAGGCGATGCTGGAGCTGCTCTATGCCTGTGGTTTGCGGGTCAGCGAGCTGACAGGTCTGCCGTTAGCGGCGGTGAATTTGCGCGGCGGGTTTTTACGGGTGATGGGTAAGGGCAGCAAGGAGCGCCTGGTGCCCCTTGGAGAAACCGCGGCGAATTGGTTGCAGCGTTATTTAGATGAAGCTAGGCCGCAGTTGCTTAAGGGCACGGTCCCGGCGTTATTTATTACTCAGCGCGGCAGTGCCATGACCCGTGAAAATTTTTGGCATTTGATTAAGCGTTATGCGCTGCAAGCCACTATTTCAGCGTCAGTATCGCCGCATACCTTGCGCCATGCTTTTGCCACCCATCTGTTGAATCATGGTGCGGATTTGCGTGTGATTCAGCTATTGCTGGGCCATAGCGACTTATCCACCACGCAAATTTATACCCATGTGGCTCGACAACGCCTGCAAGAACTGCATGCTCGGCACCACCCAAGAGGCTGACGCTGGCCGGACTTTCTCGTATGCTCTAGCCCCCAAGAAATCGTTCCCTGTTGGCCATATATCATTTTAGAGGACACGCCAATGCGCCTGTTTAAAACCACGTTTGCCCTGTGGCTAGTTGTCACGGCCGGTGTTGCCTTTGCAGGCCCAGAAGACGTCATTCGGAGCAAGTTGCAGCAAGCGGTGCCCGGCACAGACATTAAGTCCATTAAACCGGCCGCGTTACCGGGCTTTTATGAAGTGTCGATTCCCGGCGCCTTGGTTTACGTGAGTGCTGACGGTCAATTTGTCTTACAAGGCGAGTTATTGCAGCTCAAGGGCAAGCAAGTGGTGAACCTGACTGAACAGGCTCAGGCCAGTGCGCGCGTGGGTTTAATTCGCGCCATTGATAAGCGTCAAGCCGTTGTTTTTCCAGCAAATGGAAAGCCTAAGGCAGTGATAACGGTGTTCACCGATACCCACTGCGGCTATTGCCGCAAGCTTCATCAGGAAGTGCCGGCCATGAACAAAGTGGGAATCGAGGTACGCTATCTAGCGTACCCCAGAGATCTGCCGCGCGTGGGGGTGAATGCAGGTACGGGCGCTGAGTTAGCGAATATCTGGTGTGCCAGCAACCCAGAGCAAGCCATGACCTTGGCCAAGCAGGGGCAAGCCATTCCCGCAGCACGCAAAGGCTGCAAGGCACCCATCGCAGAGCAATATGCCCTCGGCCAGCAAATGGGCGTTACCGGCACGCCAGCCATTTTTGATGAAAAAGGCCGACAATTGGGCGGCTATTTAACCGCTAAGCAAGCTGCGCAACGCCTAGGTTTGAACTAAGCGCGCGGTTCGACAAACGCGCGTTCGCCGTTATAATGCGCGCCTTGATTTTTCGGGCCGGCAACGCCTTGTTGCCGGCTCACTAGCTTCTTTAGGTGGTGTCGTGAACGCTCTCAATAAGCCGGTTAATGTCGGTATCGTCGGTCTCGGTACTGTCGGTGGTGGTGCCCTGAATTTGCTGCGCGATAACGCTGCTGAACTGTCGCGCCGCACCGGTCGCGAGATTCGTGTCTCGCATGTCGGTATTCGTCGTGATAAGCCCGGCCTGGATCTGGCGGGCATCACCGTTAGCAACGACATCTTTGCCGTGGTCAATGATCCGGCTGTGGACATCGTCGTCGAAGTGATTGGTGGCACGACCACGGCGCGTGAAGTCGTGCTGCAAGCTATTGCCAACGGCAAGCATGTCGTCACAGCCAATAAGTGGCTACTGGCTGAGCACGGTAACGAAATTTTTGCCGCAGCCGAGGCCAAGGGTGTCTATGTCGCTTTTGAGGCGGCGGTTGCGGGTGGCGTACCCATCATTAAGGTGCTGCGTGAAGGTTTGGCGGCTAACCGGGTGGATTGGCTGGCGGGCATTATCAACGGTACCGGCAATTTTATTTTGACCGAAATGCGCGACAAGGGCCGTGACTTTGCCGACGTCTTGGTGGAAGCACAGGCGCTGGGCTATGCCGAAGCGGATCCGGCGTTTGATGTTGAAGGCATTGATGCTGCTCACAAGCTCACCATCATGGCCTCGCTGGCGTTCGGCATTCCGTTGCAGTTCGACAAGGCTTATGTTGAAGGCATCACCCAGCTCACGCGTGACGACGTGGCGTATGCCGAAGAGCTGGGCTATCGCATTAAGCATCTCGGCATTGCGCGTCGCACTGCGGATGGCATTGAGTTGCGCGTGCACCCCACGCTGATTCCGGCCGAGCGCCTGATCGCTAATGTGCATGGCGTAAAAAATGCCGTCTTGGTGCAGTCTGACCCGGTGGGTGCAACCTTGTATTACGGTGCCGGCGCGGGCGCTGGTCCAACCGCTTCGGCGGTAGTGGCGGACATCGTGGATTTGGTGCGTTCGCTGACCGCCGAATCATCGCCCAATGTGCCGCACTTGGCTTTTATGCCACAGGCCATTGCTGCCACCCCGATTTTGCCCATGGAGTCGGTGGTGACATCGTACTTCCTGCGCTTGCAAGCCGAAGACAAGCCCGGTGTGCTTGCCGATGTCACGCGCATTCTCAGCAGTCGTGGCATTAGCATCGAGGCCATTGTGCAAAAGCCGGTGCAGGCCGAGGGCGCTGTCCCCGTGATTATTCTGACTAACCCGGTATTGGAGCGTGAAATGAACCGCGCCATCGCCGAACTGGAAGCACTGAGCGATATCGTTGGTGCCGTGACCCGTATTCGTTTGGAGACTTTGGCATGACCACTTTAGGCAATCGCTACACCGGCCTCATCAGCCGCTACCGTGACCGCCTGCCGGTCAGTGCAGATACGCGTTTGATTTCGCTGGGCGAGGGCAATACGCCGCTGTTGAAGCTGAAGAACATTCCAGCCTTAATCGGCAAGAATGTTGAAATCTACGTGAAGTACGAAGGTCTGAACCCCACGGGCTCGTTCAAGGACCGCGGCATGACCATGGCCGTGACCAAAGCCGTTGAGGCGGGCTCCAAGGCCGTGATCTGCGCGTCCACGGGCAACACGTCTGCGGCTGCGGCGGCCTATGCGGCACGCGCCGGCATCAAGGCTTTTGTGCTGATTCCGGAAGGCAAGATCGCCATGGGTAAGCTTGCTCAGGCCATGATGTACGGTGCTATTACACTGCAAATTCGTGGCAACTTCGATGACGGCATGGAGTTGGTCAAGCAAGTGGCCAACGAAGCTCCAGTCACCATCGTGAACTCGGTGAACCCATTCCGTCTGCAAGGCCAGAAAACGGCGGCATTTGAAATTGTGGAAGAGCTGGGCCGCGCACCAGACTATCACTGCTTGCCTGTTGGTAATGCCGGCAACATCACCGCGCATTGGATTGGCTACTGTGAGTCCTCCACGCCGATCGGTCAAAAAGTCACGGATTCCTGCGCCTTCTGCGATGGCGATTGCCGTTACCCGAAAGCCCCGATCACCACGGGCCGTCCGAAAATGCTGGGCTACCAAGCCGCCGGTTCTGCCCCGTTTGTGCGTGGCGAGCCCGTGCTTAATCCCGAAACCGTAGCGACCGCGATTCGTATTGGTAACCCACAGAGCTGGGCGCAGGCGCACACCGTGATGAAAGAATCGGGCGGTTGGTTCGACGAGCTGGCCGATCAAGAAATTCTCGACACCCAACGTCTGCTGGCCATGTCGGAAGGTATTTTCTGTGAGCCTGCTTCAGCGGCATCACTCAGTGGTGCGCTGCGTGACATTAAGAGCGGCAAGATTCCGGAAGGCTCGGTGATTGTTTGCACATTGACCGGCAATGGCCTGAAGGATCCTGACACTGCAATTGGCCAGTGCGCCAGTGCTGTGCTCAAGACCATTGATGCCAAGCTGGATCAAGTGCGCGACAGTATCCTGCAGACCATGGGTGTTTAACGCATTCCTGCCTGCTCAAGGCCGCCTGCGGGCGGCTTTTTTTATGGCAAAGATGAATTTCGGAGAGCGCTGAGATGACGACCAAAGTGTGGCGTCGCCGTGCCAGTCCTGCATCAGCCCTCCTGGGCGTGCATCCCTTGCTGGCGCGTTTGTATGCGGCGCGTGGGGTGCAATCGTCGGATGAGTTGGCCCAGACCTTGGCCGCATTGAAGCCAGCCAGCGCGCTGCAGGGGCTAGAGGCAGCTCTGGATCTGCTGCAACGTGCGCTGCGTGAGCAATGGCGTCTGCTCATCATTGGCGATTTCGATGCCGATGGCGCAACCAGTACCGCATTGTCCGTCCGTGCGCTGCGTGCGTTGGGGGCGCGGCACGTCGACTTTCTTGTGCCCAATCGCTTTACCTATGGCTATGGACTTACGCCGGGCATCGTGGCCTTGGCGTTGGCCGAGAAGCAGCCCCAACTCATCATTACCGTGGATAACGGCATTGCCAGCCACGAAGGCGTTATTGCCGCTCAGGCAGCGGGTGTGCGAGTGCTCATTACCGACCATCACCTGCCGGGTCCGACCCTGCCGCCAGCGGATGCCATCGTCAATCCCAATCAACCTGGATGTAACTTCCCGAGCAAAAATCTGGCCGGTGTTGGCGTCGTGTTTTACGTGTTGTCCGCCTTGCGTACGCGCTTACGCGCTGCCGGCTGGTTTTCCGAACAGGGTCTAACCGAGCCGAACATGGCCGATTATTTGGATTTGGTCGCGCTCGGCACAGTGGCGGATGTTGTCGCGCTCGATGCCAATAATCGTCTGCTGGTTCAGCAAGGTTTGGCGCGTATTCGGGCAGGACGTTGCTGCCCAGGCATCACGGCCTTGTTGAAAGTCGCGGAGCGTGATCCGGCGCGTCTTCAAGCCACTGACTTGGGTTTTGTCGTGGCCCCGCGACTCAATGCAGCGGGGCGCTTAGATGACATGGCCGAGGGCATTCTCTGTTTGCTTACCGACTCGCCGACGGCGGCGTTACGCATGGCGGGCGAGCTCGATGCGCTCAATCAGGAACGCCGTGACATCGAAGGTGGCATGCAGAATGAGGCCATGGCGGCACTTAATGCCCTAAAGTTCACAGCCGATACGCTTCCGCATGGTTTGGTGCTTTACGACCGGCACTGGCATCAGGGCGTCATTGGTATCTTGGCGGGCCGTATCAAAGAGCGTTATCACCGTCCGGTCATCGCGTTCGCCCCCGCGCAAGCGCCAGCCTATGGTGAGCAGCCTGCGGAGCTTAAAGGCTCGGCGCGATCAATTCCGGGCGTACATATTCGGGATGTGTTAGATGCCGTGGCGACGCGCTATCCGGGCTTGATAAGCAAGTTTGGCGGCCATGCCATGGCTGCGGGCCTGAGCTTGCCGGGTGCAAGCATTGCCGCCTTTCGTGAGGCCTTCGATGAAGTCCTCCGAGATTGGATGGATGAGGCCGATTTGGAAGCGGTCTTGCTCACCGACGGTGAACTTGCGCCGGCGGACTTTACGGAAACGACTGCGCGTCTGCTGCGGGATGCGGGCCCGTGGGGTCAGGCCTTTCCCGAGCCGCTGTTTGAAGGCGAGTTTTTGCTGCTGGATCAGCGACTGCTGAAAGATAAGCACCTCAAGCTCAGCTTGAGTCACCCAGACTCCAATCGCATCTTTGATGGCATCGCTTTCAATATTGATCGCGCGCTTTGGCCGAACGCAGCGTGCAAGCGCGTCAAGCTCGCTTACCGTCTGGATCTGAATTTCTTCCGTGGCATGGAGACGCTGCAATTGAGAATCGAGGACCTGCAGGCGTTGTCATAACAGCGCCATGTGAACATGCGTCGTTGCAGGGAATCGGCTACAATCGCGCGCTTTGAAACCCAGCTGGCGTGTACCCCATGGAAATCAACCCCTACCTGAACCGAATCAAAGACTTCACTGAGCGTACCGAGTCGCTCCGGGGGTATCTTTGACTACGATCTGAAGAAGGAGCGTTTGGAAGAAGTCCTGCGCGAACTCGAAGATCCTAGCATTTGGAATGACCCGAAAAGGGCGCAAGACATTGGTCGTGAACGCAGTGCGTTGGAAGGGGTGGTACTCACCATTGACCAGCTCACGCAGGGGCTAACCGACGCCAAAGACCTGTTGGATTTAGCCGTAGAAGAGGACGATGAAGGCACGCTCGATGATGTGACAGCCGAGCTAAATCATCTCGACAAACTGCTCTCCGATCTCGAATTCCGCCGCATGTTTTCCGGCGAAATGGACGCCAATCACTGCTTTATTGATATTCAATCCGGGGCAGGTGGCACCGAGGCGCAAGACTGGGCCAGCATTCTGCTGCGCATGTACTTGCGCTGGGCCGACAAGAAGGGCTTTAAGACCGAGGTCATGGAAGTGTCGGATGGTGAGGTTGCGGGCATTAAGTCCGCGACCATTCGCATTGAAGGCGACTATGCCTTTGGCTGGCTGCGTACTGAGACGGGCATTCATCGCCTAGTCCGCAAGTCGCCGTTTGACTCCGACAATCGACGTCACACCTCGTTCTCCGCCGTGTTCGTGTCGCCGGAAATTGATGATGACATCGAAATCGACATCAATCCGTCGGATGTCCGTACCGATACCTATCGTGCCAGCGGCGCCGGCGGTCAGCACATCAACAAAACCGACTCGGCTGTGCGTCTCACCCACGTCCCGACCAACACGGTCGTGGCCTGTCAGAACGAGCGTTCGCAGCATGCCAACCGTGATCGCGCGTGGAAGATGCTGCGTGCTCGTCTCTACGAGCTGGCCGTGATGCAGCGTAACGCGGCTAAGCAAGCGCTAGAAGACACGAAGTCTGATATTGGTTGGGGTCACCAGATCCGTTCCTATGTGCTCGACCAGTCTCGGGTGAAAGATTTACGCAGCAACATCGAAAACTCTAACCCGAACGCCGTGCTTGACGGTGATATCGACGAATTCATCGAAGCCTCGCTCAAGATGGGCCTGTAAGCGGATATGACCATGACAGAAAACCAGAACACGCCCGTAACCGCAGCAGCGGATGCCCCAGCTGCCGACGTTAATAAGCTCATGGCCGAGCGCAAACAGAAGCTCGCGAGTATTCGTGAGAAGGGTCAAGCCTTCCCCAACGATTTCCGTCGCGACGCACTGGCTACGGATTTGCACGCCCGATTTGGCGACGTCGCCCCTGAAGTGCTGGAGGCTGAAAAGCATCCCTTCTCGATTGCCGGCCGCATGATGCTGAAGCGTGTCATGGGTAAGGCCAGCTTTGCCACCATTCAAGACATGGGTGGTCGCATCCAGCTCTATATCTCGCGGGATGCCATTGGTGAAGAGGCCTACGCGGCCTTTAAGCAGACGGACTTGGGCGACATTTTCGGTGCCACGGGCTATGTCTTTAAGACCAAAATGGGCGAGCTTTCACTGCATGTGGAAAGCTTGCGCTTGCTGACCAAAGGTCTGCGTCCGCTGCCGGACAAGTTCCACGGCATGGCCGATCAAGAAATGAAATATCGCCAGCGCTATGTTGACCTGATTGTCAGTGAAGACACGCGTCGCGCCTTCCGCATTCGCTCACAAGTCATCGAAGGCATCCGCCGCTTTATGGCTGGTCGCGATTTCATGGAAGTGGAAACACCGATGATGCATGTCATCCCCGGTGGCGCCGCAGCCAAACCGTTCAACACGCATCACAATGCGCTCGACATGCCGCTGTTCCTGCGCATCGCGCCCGAGCTCTATCTCAAGCGTTTGGTGGTTGGCGGCTTCGAGCGCGTGTTCGAAATCAACCGCAACTTCCGTAACGAAGGCGTGTCGGCGCGCCACAACCCCGAATTCACCATGATCGAGTTCTATCAGGCGTATGCCGATTATCGCGACCTGATGGATCTCACCGAAGACATGTTGCGTACGCTGTCGCAGGATATTCTAGGTAATACCATGGTGCCGTATCAGGGCGAGGTCTATGACTTCGGCTCGAAGTTCGAGCGCCTATCCATGGTCGACTCCATTCTCAAGTACAACCCGCACCTAACCCGCGAGCAGCTCTGGGACTACGACCAAGCGGCTAAAGTTGTACGTGAGCAGTTGAAGATGGAGGTCAAATCGATCTGGGGCATCGGTAAGCTGCATACGCTGATCTTCGAAGAAACGGTGGAAACCCAGTTGCGTCAGCCCACCTTCATTACCGAATATCCGGCGGAAGTATCACCGCTGGCTCGCCGCAACGACGACAACGAGTTCATCACCGACCGTTTCGAATTCTTCATTGGCGGCCGCGAGATCGCTAATGGTTTCTCTGAGCTCAACGACCCTGAAGATCAAGCTGAGCGTTTCATGCAACAAGTGCGTGAAAAGGATGCTGGCGACGACGAAGCCATGCATTACGACGCTGACTACATCCGTGCGCTCGAGTACGGTTTGCCGCCAACAGCAGGCGAGGGCATTGGTATTGACCGTCTGGTGATGTTGTTTACGGACTCGCCAAGCATTCGGGATGTGATCTTGTTCCCGCATATGCGACCGGAGGTGTAAACGAAGTATTAAATTCGTTTACACAAGAACTCAAATTCTTGGTTGATAATTTGTTAAAAATCGATGCGTCCATGTAACAAAATTGATACTTAGTAAATAAACAAATGATTTATATTGCGGATTGCTAATTTAAGGACGGGTTGTTTCATGAAAATTACAAAAATATGGTTGTTGCCCATGATTTTGGCTGGGACTCCAGTAGGCGCGACCGCTGCGCAGCCAGTATCGAGCCTTTATCATGTTTACATGGGTGCACTTTACGGCAGTCCCGATAGTCAGCGCGCATTGGTTGAAAATGGTAATGGTTTTGCCGGTGCAGTCGGTATCCCCCTGAGTGCTGAAGGTAATCGTTGGCATTTGGAGCTTGGGGCGACAACCCGTACGTTCAAAACGCCTAAAGCCATTTCTTCTAGCTTTTTTCGCCATGATTTGACTGCGGGGTTGATGTACTCGTGGGGGAATCGAGACGAATTAACGCCTTATGTGAAGGCGGCATTGGGCTTGGCGCGTAACGACATCATTCCTGATAGCGAAGATGAGACCGGCTTTACGGGCTATTTAGGCGCAGGCTTGACGCGCGGATTCGGTGAGTTTGTTCGCGGTCGTGTTGAAGTGGGTGCGAATTATGATGAATGGCAAGATGGTTATGTCGATGGGACCATCCAAGCAGGGATTGAAATTCCGCTAGGCCGTAAAAAGGTCGTGGAAATTGAGAGAATTGTCGAAGTACAAAAAGTTGTCGAAGTGGAGAAGTTGGTGCCGGTGGCTGCAGTCGATGGCGCTGTGCCAACAATTAAGGAAGTTGAGGTTATCAAAGAGGTCCCGCCTCCCGATAGTGACGGTGATCGTATTTCGGATGCCTTCGACAAATGCCCTAGTACATTAACGGATGTGCGCACCGACAATAATGGTTGTGCGATTACGCAGACATTGGTGCTCAAGAACATTGTGTTTGACACCAATAAAGCCACGATCAAACCGGAGTCACAATCGCTGCTAGACGCTAGTGCAGAATTTTTCAAGCAGCAACCTGATATGCGTTCAGTGATTGCAGGCCATACGGATAGCGTCGGTAAAGATGCCAGCAACCTGTCCCTGTCTAAGCGCCGTGCTGAGGCCGTAAAAGCGGCACTGATCCAGCGTGGTGTGACGGCGAGTCGTTTGCAGGCCATTGGCTTGGGTGAAACCCTGCCGATCGCTAGCAATAGTACGGATGGTGGTCGCGCCGAAAACCGCCGTGTTGAATTTCTTCTTGTCGCCTCTGCGACCCACTAACTAGCGGAGCAAGCTTATGCACCTGCTTAAATCAGCAGTCCCTGCAGTCGTGATGGCGTTGGCTTCGGCCTTAACGCTGACAGGCTGTAATGACGCAAAAAATAATGCATCGGGTTCTAACCCGCCAGCTCCTCAAGTCATTACGTCGTGTACGGGTGGCGATGCTGACACCGATTTGGATGGTGTTTGCGATAAGGTTGACTTGTGCCCGAATGACAAAAATTCATTGCCTTTCGATAATCGTGACACCGATGGTGATGGGACCAATCCGGATGGCACTTCGAAGCAGCGCGTCGTTAAAACCGGCGATGCGCCGTTGACCGCGGCTGATCGCGTCATAGGCGGTAACTTCTGTGATTTGGACAACGACAACGATGGCGTCAATGACGTTGTTATTCGCGGTACAGATGGTAAAGATGTTGGTGATAACTGCGATTTCGTTCCCAATCCGGATCAAGTCGATTCCGATGCAGACGGTATTGGCAATGCCTGTGAAGGTGCAGTAACACCCCCTTTGCCAACAGATACTGATGGCGATGGTTTTACCGATTCGGTAGACAACTGCCCGGCTTTTCCTAATTCCAACCAGCAAAACAGCGATAATGATAACTTGGGTGATGCCTGCGACTCGGATGTCGATGGCGATGGCATTGATAACCCTGTTGACAATTGCCGCTTACTCGCGAACCCCAATCAAGCCGATTTGGACCGCGATGGAAAAGGCGATGTCTGCGACATTCATCAGAGCGAAGACATTGATGGCGATGGGGTGACGAACGCAAACGACAATTGCTTAGCCACACCCAATGGCATCATTGCTGCGGGCCAACCCTTTGATGGCAGCCGTCGAGATGGCGATCGTAATAACGATGGTCGACAGGATGACGTGGATGGCGACGGCGTAGGCGATGCTTGCGACGATGACGACAATGATGGTGTTCTTGATACCGTCGATAATTGCCCTAGTTTCTCCAACCCGGATCAAGCTGATTTTGACGCAACGGCTCGCACGGTTGTAGTCAATGGTCAGTCTCGCGTATTAGTGCAAACGCCAGATAATGCCAAAGATGCAAATGGCAACTTCCTCTTTGATGCGAGCAAGCGCGGTGGCGATGCCTGTGACGAAGATGATGATAATGATCGTGTGCTGGATTGGCAGCCGGGTAAGACTCCAGTAGATGGTGTTGGTGCTGGTGTAGCGGCCAATGATCGTGTCACACGTGCCGACAACTGTCAGTTCACGTTTAACCAAGATCAAATTGATTTGGCAAAAGATGGTGTGGGCGATGCCTGCCAAGACGACGCCGATGGCGATGGTCTACTGGGCTCGGCAGATTCCTGCCCGAATGTTCCGAACCCGGATAATGATCCGCGTGTGTGCTCGCGGGATAGCGACAAGGATGGTGTGACCGATGCATTTGACAACTGCCCAGCAGTTGCTAATGCGAACCAAGCGGATAGCGATGGTGACACCCCTGCAATGACGGGTAACCCGTTCCCGACGCGCCCTGCAATCGCTGCTAATCAAGGTGGCGACGCCTGCGATACCGACGATGACAATGATGGCTTCCTAGACGCTGCGGATGTGTGTCCGTTCAATCCTGCAACGGCCAAAGATGCCCAAGGCAACCTGATTAACGATGGCCGTTATTGTGACGGTGACAGCGACGATGACGGTGTGCCTGATACAACTGGCGGTGGTGGTGATAACGGCGGTGATAACTGTCCTAATAACCCCAACCCTTCCCAGGTAGATACCGATGGCGATGGTTTAGGTGATATTTGTGACACTGACGATGATGGCGACAATGTTCCAGATGCCACTGACAATTGCGATTTGATCGCGAATCCAGATCAAACCGTAAACCCTTGCGTGGATACGCCAGTAGATCAGCTCGCTTGCTCTGCTTATGAGTCGGGTACTGTTGAGCCGATCATTACGGGCGGTCTGTGCACCTTGACGGGCGCATTGGGTCAGCCTTTGGGCTTATGCAATGTGAATGACCCGACAGCGGCTGCGGATGGCAATAAGGAAACGTTTGCCACCATTAATAATGCGGTCACATTACCCGATAGCTTGTTTACCAATGCGTTGACGGGTGAGGTGGGTGTACGTATCAAGCTCAATGCGGTTAAAGCTGCGGGCTCAATTGCTGCCTTGGAGGTAGCAATCCCGGGCGGCACGCTGGACCTGAGCTTGTTCCGTAATGTCACCATGCGTGTCTATGACAGCACTAAGCCTGCGCAAGCGGTGGAGTCGCGTAGCACTTTGGGTGATCCTGCTGGTGTATTGACTAGCGGAAGTACTGACCCAGCGAGCTATGGTTTTGCACTGGACTTACTCAGCCTCAGCCCTGTGAATGGCGAAACCCGTGGTCTGATTGGTTTCCGTCCAGTCAATACCTACGACACGATTGAGTTGACGGTCACGGGTGGTGTTTCTGTGGATCTGCTCGAGCAGTTACGTGTTCACGATGTGTGCTCGCAATTCACCACGGTTGGTGTAACCGGTGGCCTGCCATTGGCGGGTACGGGTTCAACGGGCGGTGGTGGTTCGGGTGGTACTACAGGTACACCATTGGACCTGTTGCTTGATCCATTAACAGATGCATTAGGTGGCGGTACAGGCGGTGGCAATGGCCCAACAGGTACGCCATTGGATCTATTGCTTGGCCCGCTAACTGACGCGCTGCCTTCAAACGGGGAGGATAATCCGTTAGCAGCCATTACTCAGCCAATTGGCCAAGCTTTGGTGCCACTAACTGGCCCACTAAGCCCTTTGGCTGATCCATTGTCGAATGCGGTAACAGGTGGACTTGTTAATACGCCTCTGAGCTTCTTGGGTAGTTCAGTTAATGACTTACTCAATTCCGATGGTCCTGGTACTGGCGGCGGATTGCCGGGCCCAACTGATCTGACCAACGCCTTGGCACCACTGACTGACTTGCTCGGTGGTGGCACTGGTGGTGGTACGGGACCAACCGGCACGCCATTGGATACGGTGCTGGGCCCATTGGCTGATGCGCTGGGTGGCGGCTTACCCACGGATCCAAGTGCTCTGACGGATGCACTGGCACCACTGACTGACTTGCTCGGTGGTGGCACCGGTGGTGGTACGGGGCCAACCGGTACACCATTGGATACGGTGCTGGGCCCATTGGCTGATGCGCTGGGCGGTGGCTTACCCACAGATCCAGCAGCATTGACGGATGCACTGGCACCGCTGACTGATTTACTGGGTGGCGGCTTACCAACAGATCCTGCTGCGCTCACTGATTTGTTAGGTGGTGGTTTGCCTACAGATCCAACCGCATTGACCAATGCCTTGGCTCCACTAACCGGCTTGCTGGGTGGTGGATTGCCAGCGCCATTGGGTTAATGGTGATGTAGAAACACGAAAAGGCCTCCTCTGTGAGGCCTTTTCGTTTAATTGGAATAAAAGATTATGAATTACAGGTACATACGACAGTTGCAGGCACTATATGTGGCCATGTTTATTATGCTTTTTTGGCCGCCGATCATGTTGCTGATTATTTTTGCAGCCGTGTATTTTTTGTGGCATTACCCAGCAGCGTCTGAGGAGCGCGCACAAGCTAAAAACATATTGATGCGTTTGGCCGTCATTATTTTGGCGTTTTATCTGGGACTGGTTGCTGAGAAACTTGGACTAGGCAGCCTTCCACTATATGCGGCCTATGGTTGGTTACTATGGCAGGTTTCTTCCAATATTTTGAAGTTGCAGCGTGAGATCAAAGCAGCACTGTAATAATTTTTTTGGCTAAGTATATGGCGGCCTGAACTAGTTGAAAGTGTAGATAAACCTAATCGGCTAGCTTCAGGTCACTTTATGATGGTCGTCACTTCTATCCATTTTCCATCGCAAACTTCTTTTTAAGTCTCGACAAAAGTCGTAGTAGATGACTTACAATCCGCCGGTTTACGCAGTGCAAAACCCTTGCGCTGATAAGTCGCTGCCCTGACCTAAGAGGTGAGTGGCTGATCTATCGATATAAGAGGACGAACCATGCAGATTGGTATCCCCGCGGAAACTCTGGCCGGCGAGACTCGCGTCGCTGCAACACCAGAAACCGTGAAGAAGTTTGCAGCGATGGGCTGTGAAGTACTCGTACAACGCGGCGCTGGCCTAGCTTCCAGCTGCACCGATGCAGCGTATGAAGCTGCCGGCGCAAAGGTCGTTGCTAGTGCAGCCGATGCGCTAAACACGGACATTATTCTCAAAGTTGCCGCCCCAAGTGCTGCTGAAACTGCACTTATTAAACAGGGAGCAACGGTGCTGGCGGCATTTGCACCACACCAGAACGATCAATTAGAGACTTATGCCGCTCGTGGCTTGACCTGTGTCGCCATGGAATTGATTCCGCGTATTACGCGTGCACAGAGCTCCGATATTCTGTCCTCGCAAGCCAACTTGGCTGGCTATAAGGCCGTCTTGCTGGCAGCAAACGAATATGCTGGCCTCTTCCCCATGATGATGACAGCAGCCGGCACGATTAAGCCCGCTCGCATTGTTGTGCTGGGTGTGGGTGTTGCTGGTCTGCAAGCTATCGCTACCGGTAAGCGCTTGGGTGCCGTGGTTGAAGCTTCTGACTTACGTCCAGCGGCTAAAGAGCAGGTAGAGTCGTTGGGCGGTCGTTGGTTAGACGTGCCAATGTCTGACGAAGAGAAAGCAAAAGCTCTCGGCACCGGCGGTTACGCTTGGCAGCCATCGCCTGAATATATCCGTGATCAGGCTGCGGTGGTCGACAAGGCCGTTTCCAATGCCAACATCGTCATCACCACCGCGCAGATTCCAGGCCGCAAAGCACCGGTGCTGGTCAAAGCTGAAACCGTTGCCAAGATGAAACCAGGCTCCGTCATTATCGATATGGCGGTCAGCTCCGGTGGCAACGTGGAAGGCTCTAAGCTGGACGAGACTGTCATCACCGAAAACGGCGCCCGTATTGTCGGTATCGGTAACATTCCGGCTCTGGTAGCGACTGAAGCCTCGGCTCTTTACGCACGTAATTTGCTGAACTTCCTAGCGCCTATGCATAACAAGGAAACCAGCACGATTGTATTGAATCGTGAAGATGACATGGTGAAGCCGACGTTGATCGTCGATGCTGGCACCCTCATCTACAAGAAGCCGAACTGATTAGGAGCTAGCTATGCAAGACATCGTCAACATCGAGCAGGTTCAGCAGATCGCTGAACACGCTACCAGCGTACCGTTTGTAAGCACTTTTACCATTTTCATTTTGGCTATTTACGTGGGCTATTATGTGGTTTGGGGAGTTACTCCCGCTCTGCATACCCCACTGATGGCTGTTACCAACGCCCTGTCTGGCATCATCATTGTTGGTGCCATGCTGCAAACCGTTGCCTCCGGTAGCGATCCTGCTGCACTGCAAACCATCACCCCCACCAGCCTTTTGGGCGCCTTCGCCGTTTTCTTGGCCAGCATCAACATCTTCGGTGGCTTTGCTGTCACTGAACGCATGCTGGATATGTTCAAGAAAAAGAAGAAGTAAGGAGCGACTCAAATGACTGCTTTTGCACAATACGCTGATTGGTTTTACCTCGTCGGCTCTGTTCTATTTATTCTGACCCTGCGCGGTCTGTCCGGCCCTAAGACGGCAATCATGGGCAACCGCTACGGCATGATCGGTATGACGCTGGCCATTCTGACCACGTTCTTCGTCGCGCCAAATCCAGTACTCGGCCTCATCATTGCTGCCATGGTTGCTGGTGCCGTGATTGGCTTGCATCGTGCACGCACGGTGCCCATGACGCAGATGCCAGAAACCGTCGCGATGATGCACTCGCTGGTCGGTCTGTCGGCGGTCTGTATCGCTGTGGCTGCGGTCCTGCACGAAGGCGTTCACCACGATGCCTTGCATCGCTTTGAGCTTTTCGTGGGTTGCTTTGTGGGTGCTATCACCTTCACAGCGTCGGTCTTTGCATACGGCAAGCTGGCCGCCAAGAAATGGGCCAAGTCGGTGAGCGGCGCTTGGGTAAAACCACTGCAAGCTACGTTGTTCCTGGGCATGATTGGTTTTGGTGCGGTCTACTTCGTTTCCGAAGACCTCAATGCCTTCTACGCGATGACAGCCTTGGCGCTTGCTTTCGGCTTTATCTGGATTGCCCCGATCGGTGGTGGTGACATGCCAGTGGTGGTGTCGTTGCTGAACTCGTTCTCGGGCTGGGCTGCGGCTGGTATCGGTTTCACACTGAACAACCCGATGCTGATCATTGCTGGTTCGCTGGTGGGCTCTTCGGGTGCGATTCTGTCCTACGTGATGTGCAATGCCATGAACCGTTCCTTGCTGAACGTGCTCTTTGGCGGCTTCGGCGCTGGCGCAGGTGCCGCAGTTGATGCAGGTGATGGCACCGAAAAGACTCACCGCTCCGGTTCAGCCGACGACGCTGCCTTCTTAATGTCTAATGCCGACTCAGTTGTCATCGTACCTGGCTACGGTTTGGCACAAGCGCGAGCGCAAAATGCCGTGAAGGAACTGGCAACAGTCCTGAAAGAGAAAGGCGTAAACGTGCGATATGCCATCCACCCGGTTGCCGGTCGTATGCCAGGCCACATGAACGTACTTTTGGCTGAGGCCGATGTGCCTTATGAGGACGTCTGTGAAATGGACGAAATCAACAGTGACTTCGCATCGACCGATGTGGTGTTGGTGATTGGTGCGAATGACGTGGTTAACCCTGCTGCCAAAGACAACCCCGCGTCGCCGATTTACGGCATGCCGATTCTGGAAGCACACCGTGCGCGCACCGTCATGGTCATTAAGCGTTCGATGGCTACCGGCTATGCCGGTCTTGACAATGACTTGTTCTACCTCGACAAGACCATGATGGTCTTTGGCGATGCGAAGAAAGTCTTGGAAGATATGGTGAAAGGTGTAACCGGTGGTGGCCACTAAGGGCTGCTACTGCGATCATAAAAATGCCGGCTCATGCCGGCATTTTTTATGGGTAGGCCCGTACATTAAACTTGATAACATTAGGTTCGCTTGCTTCTCCGCAACAATAACTTCAAGCCCGTACTGACCGCGAGCAAACCCATGCTGGCGGTGACTGTCACCAGTGATCCATAACCAGCGCAATTTAGCCCGGCGTTATCGCAGACTCCTGCAGCGGGCTCTGTGATGGGCTCATCAGAATAAATGCAGGTAATGCCAAACGACTTGCCCGGCTCTTCGGGGTAGCCGTGATGCTTACGCAGGCGTTTTCGCAAGCGCGCCAGCAGCGGGTCTTGCTCGGTGCGGGAGAGGTCTTCTACACCTAAGCGTGTGGGGTCCATTTTGCCGCCTGCAGCACCACAGACAATCAACACATTACGATGTCGGCGCGCATGCAGTGCCAGTGTCAGCTTAGCCTTAGCGTCATCGCAGCAGTCAAAAATAAGGTCAGGCTGTGGCGTGAGTATGTCGGGCGCGTTTTCGCGGGTGAGAAAGTCATCCACGATACGCACCTGAAGTCGCGGGTTAATGCTGCGTACGCGTTCAGCCAGCACTTCCGCTTTCCCACGCCCAAAGTCTTCAGTGGTGGCTTGCAGTTGGCGATTGACATTAGAAGCCACCACAACATCCAGATCGACCAAGGTCAGCTGCCCGATTGCACTGCGTGCTAACGCCTCAACCACCCATGAACCAACGCCGCCAAGACCAATCACCACGGCATGGCTTTCGGCAAATCGAAGGAGCGCCGCATCCCCGTAGACTTTGCCCACACCGGCGAAACGACGATCGTAATCATCCTCTGGCGACAATAATAAGGTGGGTGTGAGTGGTGCTGAGATATTCATGGTGCGCGGACTCCGATCGACCCGCGCAGTATAGCGGCGGGTCGATCGGGATGGCGTGTGTTTAGTCGTCGCGACCTTTTCGATTCACTACTGGAGGGGCCATTAATAAGTACATGACTGGCGTAACCAAGCGGGCCAAGAAAGTCGAGGAGATGAGGCCGCCAATAATGACCCAGGCCAACGGCGCATACAGTGGGGAGCCTTGCAGCGCCAGGGGCATCAGGCCGCCAATCGCGGTCATCGAGGTGAGCAGAATCGGCAAGAAGCGGATTTCTCCAGCCTCTTGTATGGCCTCCATGAGAGTTCGGCCGTCTTCTCGCAGTTGATTGGTAAAGTCGACCAGCAGGATCGAGTTCTTAATTTCAATGCCGATCAAGGCAATAAAGCCAATCATGGCAGTGAAGGATACTGATAGACCGGCCAAATACAGCGCCACCAGCCCACCCATGACTCCTAAGGGGATGACACCCGCCACAATCGCGGTGCTTTTGAAGTTGCCAAACTCCAAAATCAACACAGCTAAAATACCAAAAACAGCAACCAGCGCGGCGGTTTCAATGCCACCGAAGCTCTCTTGGCGAGCCTCTACTTGTCCGGCCACTTTATAGCTATAGCCTGTCTTCCATTCGAGCTTATCCAATTCTTTGACAAGCTCATTAGTGACTTTCTCCGTGTTGAAACCGTCTTTCACATAAGAGGTTACGGTGACGGCACGCTGACGTTGATAGCGTGGGATGGAGTTTGGCGCTGCCACGAAGGTCGGTTGGGTGAGCTGACTTAGGGGAATGGCGGCGCCGCTTGGCGAGTTCACATACACTTTGTCCAAATTACTCAGGCGCGCGTGCCCGTCCTCCAAAGGTAGGCGTAAGGTGATGTCAAACTCATCGCCGTCGTCTTCCTGAAACTTACCTATGCTCTCGCCGGCAATCGCCAAACGGACGGTACGGTCAATGTCTTGTGAGCTAATGCCATACAGTGAGGCTTTGGTGGTGTCGATGCCCAGATCAATGTCCGTGCGTAACAAGCGAACGGGGTTAACCACATCGCGTGTGCCGGGCAATGCATTGAGCTGCTTCTCGACTGTCAGTGCCAGGCTGCGTAACTCTTCGATGCTGGGGCCAATTAAGCGAATGGCAATCGGTGCGTCAATTGGCGGGCCGTTTTCAAACGGTTTAACGATGATACGAGCATCTGGATAGTTGCTTAACTCACGTCTGAGGCGCACATAGAAGTCGGGTGTGGTGTCGGGGTCATACCGCTTCAAAATAACAAATAGATCGCCAATGTTGGCGCGCGTTTCGCGGGGAAACACATTGTAGAAAATGCGTGGATTGCCCCGACCTGCGTTGGCAAAGACCGACTCCACCTCCGGTTGCTTGAGCAAATACTGCTCAACGTACCGAACGGCTTCATCTGTGCGTTCCAAGCTGGTGCCATCAGGCGCCTCCACGGAGATGCGCAGCTGCGGTACATCGGCGTTCGGGAACAGGCTCATGCCAAGCTGCGGAGCTAAAAGCAACGTCGCGAGAAAGCCTGCAAAAGCCATCCCTAAGGTCTTTCGCGGGTGCGATAAGGCCCAGCCCAGTAGGGGGCGATACACCGTATGAATCCCGCGCATGACTGCTTGTAAGAGTTTATTGCCCTCAGGGTGCTCTTCTGGCGAGAGCCAGCGACTCGCGAGAAAAGGAATGATGGTCAGCGAAACGAAAAACGAGGCCAGTACCGTAAACGACACGGCCGCTGGCAAAGAGCGAATAAACTTACCCGCGCCTTCGGGCAGGAAAAACAGCGGTAAAAAGGCAAACAGCAGGGTTGCTGTACAGCCCAACACCGCCAGATAAATTTGATTCGTGGCTTTGATGGCGGCCTGTGTGCGGCTATAGCCTTGGCGCATAAAGCGGGCGATGTTTTCGACCACCACAATGGAGTCATCCACCAACAGGCCCAAGGCTAAAACAAAGCCAGCAATAGAGAGCTGGTTGAGCGAGAAGCCCGCAAAGTAGAGCATGGACATGCCCATCGCCAACGACAGTGGGATAGACACCATGACCACACCGGCAGCGCGCAAGCCTAGGGGGAGTAGCGTGATGAGCACCAGACCAATCGCAATCAGGAAGTCAGCAGCGAGGCGACCTAAGCGTTTGTTGACATTTTTCGATTGGTCGAATCCGACCTCTAAGCGGTAGTTGGGCGAGAGTTTTTCTCGAAAGCTATCGACTTCCTTAATCAGCGCGTCTCGCACCACAAAGATGTTCTGGTTATCTTTTTGGCTGGCCGTAATGAACAGTGCTTGCTGCCCCTGATATCACGTTCGATGGGTTTCTTCGGCGTAGTCCCAGCTCACATTGGCCACATCTTTCAAACGCAAAATGCGGCCGCCATTGCTGGCGATCACGGTGTCGGCGATTTCACTGAGCGAGGTGTAACTACCTGTTGTACGAATATTGAAGCGACGACTACCGGCCTCAATGGCGCCACCGGGAATATTGCGATTTTCACTTTGCAGTATTTGAGCAACACGGCTAACCGGTACTTGGAATTGCGCCAGCTTGCTCAAGTCCAAAGCGACTTGAACCTCCGCATTAGGCAGGCCCCAAATCTCCACGTCACGCACACCCTTAACCTGCTCTAAGCGATCTTGCAGATTTTCAGCGACCTCGCGCATTTCCCGTGGCGAACCGTTCGGGCCTATCAAAGCCATCTGCAAAATATTGACTAGACCGGGGCTGGCCTTCATCACCTGAAGTGACTTTAAGTCAGCAGGCAGGCTGCTGCGTACCGCATTGATTTCACGGAGGGCTTCGTCGTACTTCTTTTCGGCGTCTTTGCTCCAATCGAATTCGACGCGCACCACGGCTAGCCCGTTCTCGCTATCACTCCAAATATTCTTAATGTCATCAATACGATTGATGGCATCTTCAATCGGGTCAGCAACGAGCTTTTCCATGTCGGCCGGGTCGGCACCGGGATAGACCGCCACAATAGTGACCACGGGGATGGCAAACGTGGGGTCTTCGCCACGTGGGATGTTTTTCCAGGTATGCCAACCCAGCGCCATGAGCAGCGCGAACATCACCAGCGTGAATTGGAAGTTACGTACGGAGAAGGCGGTTAAACGCATGTTCGGCTCCGATTACCGTAAGACGCGAACAGGCATGCCAGGATTCAGCCAGGCTGCACCTTCGCTAACGACCCGCTGCCCGGCTTTTAAGCCCGCGGTGACGATCACGCGATCATCTTGAATGGCACCCACTTCGATGATGTTCTGTTGAGCTTTATTTTGCGCATCCACAATGTAGACCTTGGCTTTTTTATCTTGCCCTTCAAGCACTGCGCCCAATGGCACAGTGAGCTGCTGCCCTGAGTTTTTCGACGACAACAGTTGGGCTTCTCCGACTTGGCCAGCAATGAACTTAACGCCTGCAACCGAAGGGAGTGCCAAGGTCACGGTAATTGTTCCGGTACGAGGGTCAGTGGCTGCTCCAACCTCTTTCACGCGGCTATTGAAGGTTTGGCCCGGATAGGCATTGATGCGGACTAGGGCGCTATCACCCACTTTGACGCGTGTTGCGGCTTGATCATTTAGCCCGACACGCAGCACCCAGCCTTGATCGGCACGACTCACGACCAGAACCGGTGTGCCTGGTGCAGTGACCTCACGGGCCTCGGCGAGACGCTGTAGCACCACACCATTGGCAGGCGCAACAATGACGGCTTGTTGGCGGTTGAAGCGAGCCGCACTTAAATTGGACTCCATCATGGCGACTTGTGTGCGTGCGTCTTGCGCCACTTGTTCTGCCAACACGCCTTGCTTGAATAGCGATTCCGCACGGGCAGCATCACGCTTAGCCTTATTTAAGCTTTCACTGATTTGACGAACTTGCGCATCGAGCTCGGTGGTGTCTAGGGTCGCTAGCGTCTGGCCTGCGCGCACATTATCGCCAGCTTCCACCAGCATACGGCTAATCAACCCGCCTGTTTTAAAGCCGAGACGAAACTCTTCTTGGCTGCCAACCAGGCCTGTTGCAACGTCGGTATTGGCACTGCTGTCATGACCGACGACCACAACGCGTACCGGTTGAGCGGGTGCTGCTACCGGCGTTACCTCTTTGCTGCAGCCGGTCATTAAAAATACGCTGGATGCGGTGAGCGAAGCCATCAACAGAAGGTGTGAAAGGCGAGTGTGATTGGCACGAGTGTCGTGCATGCGGCCGTGAGAGAGCATGGGTCATACCTAGCAGTCATTCTGATGACCTGAACATAACATACTCATCAGTATGTTTTATGGGAAATCTGACGAGAGTCATGGCGATTTGGGTCACTCGCCCAGTAGCAAACTTTGCCTGTGGGGGGCGGCCTATACCGGCGATGCGTTAGGGCGTCATTGGGCAGCGTAAAATGAAGCTGTCGAATAGTTGGCTCAGGAACAGTTGGTTTTGTACGGGCAGAGCGGCGCTAACGGCGCTGATGGTGGAGCCGTCATCGGCAAATAACAGGCTGCCGCGTCCGGTCTCTGGGTCTACGTCATAGACCTTGGTGGGGGAGCGTTGGCCTGGTAGCTGCCAGTGCAAAAGCACACTGGGCAGAGACGGGTAGGAGGGCACAATAAAGTGAGCGTTGTCGGCCAGGTTAATGCTATCGAGCAGGGATAAATTGCCCAAGGACGTTTGTTGCACGAGGCGACCATCTGGCGCGCGCTGATAGCGACGCAGGCCTTCCCCTAACGTCTGGGTGATCCACACGGTATTGCCTTGAATGAGAATGCCATTGGCGACAGCAAAATCGTCGGCAGCGACACGCCATCCTATGTTCGGACGATAGACCGCCACATAGCCCTTGCGTTGCAGAAAGATCAGTTCGGCAATGCTGGAGCCATCTTCGCGCTCATTGGTGACATAGACATCGCCGTTGTCTGCCACGGCCACATCATTTGGTGCAGACAGCAAGGGGCTGCGTAATTGCTCTTGGAAAATGAGGGTGTCGCCGACGAGCTCATAAATAACCAAGGCATGGCGATCACTGAACAGATCCTTATCGTGGTTAATGACATACAACCACCAGCGTCCGTTGCGTTGGATGAGGTCTAGTCCATGGGGTCGCAAAATAAAACTTTCAGGCTCTTGTGAGCGCTGCAAAAGCAGGGGTTTGTCGCTATTTAGTGCAAGAGCATAGAGGTTGCCATGACTGCGAAAGTTCCGACGGTCGTGACTGGAGAAAATAATTCTCGGGATCGCGCTGGCTTGCAGCGTCATATCGTCAGGCCCGGGGCCCGTGGCTATTTTCTGACATGTTTTAGGATTGATGAGCGTCGTGGCATGCGCCAAAGGCGGCAAAAGCAGTGTGAAGCACAGGAATAGTCGAAGCACACGTATGTCCTTGGCGCCGCAAGCGACCTAAGTCTTTGACCGATCTGAAATTTAGGGCTTTTGTGGCGGTTTTTCCAGCGACTCCAGACGAGCGGCTTTTAGTGCGATGAGTTTGTCGGCATCGGCCTGTTGCAGGCGCAGTGCTTCGATACGCGCCTCCAGGTCGGCATTATCGGCTTTGATCGCCTCAATGGACTCTAGTTCTAGCGCCAGTGTGTCAGCGCTAGCCGGCAAGGCGTTCACGGCGGCTGGATCCTGTTTAGCGACTTCTTGCGGAAGCGCGTGTTGGCGATGCCAAACGAAGGAGCCGACAACCACCAACCCCATGAGTCCCAGCAACCCCAACACGCGTTTATTCATGACAATTACCAGGCCAGAGCGCCACCCGTTTGATACTCGGTGACACGGGTTTCAAAGAAATTCTTTTCCTTGCGGAGGTCCATAATTTCAGACATCCACGGGAAGGGATTCTTTACGCCCGGGAACTGTTCTGGCAAGCCCAATTGCACCAAACGACGGTTAGCAATGAACTGCAGATATTCTTCCATCATCGCCGCGTTCATGCCCAGTACCCCACGGGGCATGGTGTCACGCGCATATTCGACTTCCAGCTGAGTCCCTTCCAAGATCATCTGTGTAACTTCGAGCTGGAAGGCCTTGGTCCACAGCTGCGGGTTTTCAATCTTGATCTGGTTAATGACATCGATGCCGAAGTTCACGTGCATGGACTCATCGCGCAGGATGTACTGGAACTGCTCGGCGACGCCGGTCATCTTGTTGCGACGACCCATGGACAGGATCTGGGTGAAGCCGCAGTAGAAGAACGTGCCTTCGAGTACGCAATAGAATGCGATCAAGTTACGTAATAGACGTTGATCATTTTCGATGGTGCCAGTATTGAACGTGGGATCACTGAGCGACTGAGTGTACTTCAGACCCCACGCAGCCTTGCGAGCCACACTGGGTACCTCACGGTACATGTTGAAGACTTCACCTTCATCAATGCCCAGCGACTGGATGCAGTACTGGTAGGCATGGGTGTGAATCGCCTCTTCAAATGCCTGACGCAGAATGTACTGACGGCACTCTGGATTGGTGATGAGACGATAGATCGCCAGCACCAGATTGTTCGCCACTAGCGAGTCGGCGGTGGAGAAGAAGCCCAGCGAGCGCATGACGATCAGGCGTTCATCTTCGGTCAGCTGGCCATCGTTGGACTTCCACATGGACACGTCTTTCGACATGTTCACTTCCTGTGGCATCCAGTGGTTGGCGCAGCCGTCGAGGTACTTCTGCCACGCCCATTCGTATTTGAACGGCACGAGCTGGTTCAGGTCGGAGCGGCAGTTAATCATGCGCTTGTCGTCAACACTAATACGGCCAGCGCCCATGCCTAGGTCTTCCAGGCCAGGCGTGGCATCCAGCACTGCGAGTGCTGCCGCTGCACGCTCATGAGCCGAGCCTTCTTCAGCTACGCGGGCGTCAGCCTCTACTCGTTGGATGGCCGCAGTGACGATGGCAGCAGGTGCCTCAAGTCCACGAAGGGCAGATTCTGCTGCGGCTGGTTGAGCAGGTGCCATTGCTGGTGCCGGCGCAACTGTGACGCGCGCAGCTGCTTGCGCAGTTCCTGCCGGCGTAGTTTGTGCTTTCGTAGTGGGCTTTTCGTCCGCATTAAAATCATCCCAGCTAATCATATTTTAACTCCTCTAAGACTACGCTTATTGACAGGCTTCGCAGTCCGGGTTGTCGATTGAACAAGCCAGCGGAATTGGCGCGGCTTCAACCATTTCTTCAATTTGTGCTTTCACGGCATTCAGCGCGCCATCCGAAACCGTCGATTTCTCGGAAGCGGTGGCACCAATGGCACGGAGGTAATACGTGGTTTTCAGGCCGCGGTACCACGCCATGCGATAGGTGATGTCGAGCTTTTTGCCTGAGGCTTCCGCCAAGTACAGATTCAGCGACTGGGCCTGATCGATCCACTTCTGGCGACGCGAACCGGCATCCACTAACCAGCGCGGTTCGATTTCAAACGCGGTGGCGTAAATCGCCTTCATGTCGGCCGGGATACGGTCGAGCTTCTGCACCGAGCCTTCGTAGTACTTGAGGTCGTTGACCATGACGGCATCCCACAGGCCGCGAGCCTTGAGCTCGTGCACCAGATACGGATTGACCACCGTGAATTCGCCCGACAGGTTCGACTTCACGTACAGGTTCTGGTAGGTCGGCTCGATCGACTGCGATACACCGCAGATGTTCGAGATCGTGGCGGTCGGCGCAATCGCCATGACGTTGGAGTTACGCATGCCGACGGTTTTAACCTGTTCGCGCAGCGTTGCCCAATCCAGTGTCTGGCTGAAGTCCACTTCCACATATTGAGCGCCACGGTGCTCGGCAATCGCCCACAGTGAGTCGATGGGCAGAATGCCACGGCTCCACAACGAGCCTTCAAAGGTCGAGTAGCGACCACGCTCAGCGGCTAACTCGCAGGAAGCCTCAATGGCGTAGTAGCTAATGGCTTCCATGGAGCGATCCGCAAAGGTCACGGCATCGTTGCTGGCGTAGGCAATCTTCTGTGCGTACAGCGCGTCTTGGAAGCCCATGATGCCCAGGCCGACCGGGCGGTGACGCAGGTTCGAGGTGCGCGCCGCTTCTACGGCGTAGTAGTTAATGTCGATCACATTGTCGAGCATGCGTACTGCTGTACGCACGGTACGACGCAGCTTGGTCTGATCCAGGCCATCGGCGGAGATGTGATTGACCAGGTTCACCGAGCCCAAGTTACAGACGGCAATTTCGTCTTTGTTGGTGTTCAGCGTGATTTCAGTACACAGGTTCGACGAGTGCACAACGCCGACATGCTGCTGCGGCGAGCGCAGGTTGCAGACATCCTTGAAGGTGATCCAAGGATGGCCGGTTTCAAACAGCATGGACAGCATCTTGCGCCATAGGTCCTGAGCCTGGATGCGCTTGTACAAGCGCATCTGGCCGTTGTCGCACATCTGCTCATATTCGCTGTAGCGCTGCTCGAAGGCCTTGCCATAGAGGTCGTGCAGGTCCGGTACGTCGGATGGCGAGAACAATGTCCACGTGCCGTTGTCGAAGACGCGCTTCATGAACAGGTCGGGCACCCAGTTGGCGGTATTCATGTCGTGCGTACGGCGACGGTCATCGCCGGTGTTCTTGCGCAGCTCGACGAACTCCTCGATGTCGAGGTGCCAGGTTTCCAGGTAGGCGCAGACCGCACCCTTGCGCTTGCCGCCTTGGTTCACGGCAACTGCCGTGTCGTTGGCGACCTTAAGGAAAGGCACTACACCCTGTGATTTGCCGTTGGTGCCTTTAATGTAGGCGCCGAGCGCACGCACGGGGGTCCAGTCGTTGCCGAGGCCGCCAGCCCACTTCGAGAGCATAGCGTTGTCTTGAATAGCGCCGTAGATGCCATGGAGGTCATCGGGAACGGTGGTCAGATAGCAAGACGACAGCTGTGGACGCAAAGTACCCGCGTTAAATAGCGTTGGTGTAGACGCCATGTAGTCGAAGCTCGACATCAAGTCGTAGAACTCGATGACATGAGCTTCGCGGTCGCCGGACTCACGCAGGGCGAGGCCCATGGCGACGCGCATAAAGAAAATCTGTGGCAGTTCGAAGCGCACGTCATTGCTATGCAAGAAATAACGATCGTACAGCGTCTGCAGGCCAAGGTAGGTGAACTGGAAGTCGCGCTCAGGCTTTAGCGCAGCACCCAGACGGGCCATATCGTAGTTGGCCAATGCCGGATCCAGCAGTTCGAGTTCAATACCGCGCTGAATATAAACAGGGAGAGCTTGTGGGTAGTACTGGGTCATCTCACCTTGGGTGGCAGACTCGGCAATACCCATAAACGACAACGCCTCAGCGCGCAGATGATCCATGAGCAAGCGCGCAGTCACATAAGTGTAGTTGGGCTCTTGTTCAATCATGACGCGAGCGCACATCACCAGCACATTGTTGATGTCGGCTTCACGAGCACCATCGAAGAGGTTGCGTAGGGTGTCTTCGACAATGGCGGACGATTCCACGCCACTGAGGCCTTCGCAGGCATTGTTCACTAGCGCTTCTAAGCGACCCAGATCGAGCAGCTCACGGCTGCCATCTGCCTTTAACACATGCAGCGTGGGGTGATGTCTGACGTTATTAGGCGCCAATACGTCACGCGCACGTGAACGCTCATCACGATACAAGACGTAAGCACGCGCAATTTTCTGTTCGCCGGAGCGCATGAGTGCCAGTTCTACCTGGTCTTGAATTTCTTCAATGTGGACCATGCCACCGGTAGGCATACGGCGCTTGAACGTGGAGCTCACCAGTGTGGTGAGTTGCGCGACCGTTTCATGAATGCGGCTCGAGCTCGCAGCGGCACTGCCTTCATGCGCTAAAAAGGCTTTGCTAATAGCTAGCGCAATTTTGCTGTCGTCGTAGCCCACCACGGTGCCATTACGTTTGATGACGCGTAGTTGCCCCGGCGCGGTGGCGTTCTGGCCAAGCGTATTGGGGGTGGCCGAATGGGCGTTTGCAGCAGGTGTTTCGGCAAAAATGTCGGCTTGCATGAGAGTCCTCGACACAAATGAGTGATCTTCGTAACAGAAGATCGAGTTATCGATTCTGGATTGGCAACAAGGCCAGACCCTAGATATTGTGTGTTCTTTGTTCTGATTCGTTGTATTTTTAGCACGAATCACGCGTGGTTTTAGCTTCTTACAGGGCTTATTTCCACGACGCATGATCGGACGAACCGCGTTAGCTTGTCCACTATTTTTTTTAGGTTAACGCAAGATATAGTGGTTGCCCTAGGTGTGTAGCCACCATATAGCGGATTGGTCAAAGGTGTTCTGTGGATAACTCTGTGAGTAAGTTGTGCCTTTGTTGGTCATGGAGAGTAGATAAGCGTGAACATTGGACGCTTTTGTGTTGGCTTGCGGTAAACCACAAGATGTAGTGTTATGTGTCAGCGCTGATGATGGCTTGGGTCGCGTGCAGTCATGCCGTATAGTCACAACAAAATTCGTACGCATTTAGCATGACTTACATGTGCAACTAATAATAAGTTTCATAACAACTACTGGGTGAAAAGGAGTTAGCTGAATGTCATCACATGAAGCCCCACATCGTATTTTGATTGTTGAAGATGACCAGCGCTTGGCCGAGTTGACTCAGGAGTATCTGATTCGTAACGGTCTGGAAGTGAGCATTGAAGGCGATGGCCTGCGTGCCATTCGACGCATTACCGACGAGCAGCCCGATTTAGTTGTGCTGGATTTGATGTTGCCAGGCGCTGATGGCCTCACGGTCTGCCGTGAGGTACGCAGTCATTACTCGCGTCCCATCATCATGCTCACGGCTCGAACCGACGACATGGATCAAGTCTTGGGTTTAGAGATGGGTGCAGACGATTATGTGCCTAAGCCCGTTCAGCCCCGTGTTTTGCTGGCCAGAATTCGTGCCCAGTTGCGTCGTAACGATAAGCCGGAAACGGGCAACCAGCGCCTGGTATTCGGCGAGTTGGTTATTGATAACGGCGCACGTTCGGTTGCATTGAAAGAAGAGTTGGTTGAATTCACGAGCGCTGAGTACGACTTGCTTTGGCTGCTGGCCTCCAACGCAGGCCGTATCCTGTCACGCGAAGACATTTTCACGCAGTTGCGCGGCATTGAATATGATGGCCAAGACCGTTCTATTGATGTGCGTATCTCGCGTATTCGCCCCAAAATTGGCGATGACCCCGATAGTCCTCGCATGATCAAAACCGTCCGTAGCAAGGGGTACTTGTTTGTGAAAGATAGCGGCACCGTCTGAGGATGTGGCGTCGCTTTAAGCCCAACAGCATTTTTGCCACGATCTACGGTGGCATGCTGTTGGTCATTGTGGTGGTAGGTTTGGCCTCTTATGGTGCACTGACCTACATCAATAATGAGCGCGCGCAACGCTATACCGAGGGTATGGCCACCGCGCTCTACCACATCACAGCCATCGCTGTGGCCCGCCAAAGTGAAGATAGTATTCCCTTGTGGTTGCAGGACGCTGAGGCCCTTTTAGGTACGCCCCTGCGCTTAATAAGTCAGCTACCTTTTAAGCCGACTGAGCATGAGCAAGAGCGCATTAAGCGCGGCTTAGCGATTGCTCATCCTGTCGATGATGATCGAAATCAAATTTGGATTAAGGTGCCAAGGCCTGGGCCTGCGGTTTACTTAGAGTCCGAGTTGGCGGGTATTGGCGAAAAACAAGCCCGCGCTGCTGCCACTTTCTATCTCGAAGACTTGTCCAATTATCCCGAGCAAGAAGATGTGCGTTTGCGCACGATGGCACCCTATATCGGCTTCCCCATGAGCTTGGTGCCTTTTGATGAAGCCGGTTTAGATAGCGAGCAGCAGCGTCGCTTGCGTCAAGACGAAATCGTGGTGCGTTTTAAAGAACTTACCGCTTCGGGGCGCTCTGCAATTACGGTGTACGCGCCGAGTCAGACCACCCCCGGAAAACTATTACGCCTCGGCCCCATGGAGCTGTTTGAAGCCATCCCGGTGTCATTGATCATCATGGCGTCGGTGCTGGCGCTGTTGCTGATTACACTCGCTTCTTACGGGCTTATTCATATATTCGAACTGCGTATTCAGACCATTGAGGCCACGTTAGCCCGCATTCGTGAAGGGGACTTGTCGGCACGTGTGGAAATGGAAGGTAGCGACGAAATTAGCCGTCTAGGTCTTACACTGAACCAAATGGCGGGCCATATACAACGTCTATTGGATGCCCAGCGCGAATTGACTCAGGCAGTTTCGCATGAGTTGCGAACGCCGCTGGCACGCCTTCGTTTTGGTATGGAAATGTTAGCTGAAAGCAATGACATTGAAGACCGCTACGAGCAGTTGGAGCGCTTAGATGAAGACGTTGCTCAGCTAAATCAGTTGATTGACGAGATTCTGACCTATGCCAATCTTGAAAAGGGCACACCTGACCTTGCCTTTGAGCCAGTGGACATGGTGGCGCTGATGCAGCGCATTCAACGCGAAACAGAGGCATTGCGGAAGCCCGCTCGATTAGAAGTGGTTGTGCCAGAGACCTTAGTGGTGGATGCCGTGCCGCGGTATATGCATCGAGTGATTCAGAACTTGGTTGGCAATGCGCTGCGTTATGCCGACAGTGTAGTGCGGGTGACGTGTCGCCTAGACGGAGATAGCGCGGTGTTGCTGGTTGAGGATGATGGTCCAGGCATTCCGGAAGATCAGCGTAGCCGTGTGTTTGAGCCATTCACTCGTTTAGACGATAGCCGTACGCGAAGCACAGGGGGTTATGGTTTGGGATTGTCGATTGTGAATCGAATCGTATTTTGGTTTGCGGGCGATATTCACGTATCCAAAAGTGCTGACCTCGGTGGCGCTGCCTTCATCATGCGCTGGCCCAAAAAACGTATTTAAATGGCGCCAGTTACAAAACACCACAATTATCCAGCAACTGTCATATTTTAAAGCGCAAATAAACTCTTATTCTCATCCTATGAATGCACACATCGCATTCTTAGGTTGAATGAATGGTAGCGTGCTTATCGCGTTTTTAAGGGGGACACAGGCTGTGTTCCCCTTTTTTTATCTGCGATTGACGCCGAGCTGCAGCTTGGCGTGTAGTCCTGGTCCTACATTGTCTGTCAGCTTTTCCTGAAAATCTCGCGGGCGCGATCCGTAATCCTCTTCTATGTATCTGTTAATCATATCTTTTGTTTAATTTGTGTATTTATTGAGCGAATTATTGCGCTTGAGCCGTACCTCAATTTCGCTAAGCTCACTCAACTCAAGGAGAGCCGCACACAGGATGTGAGCAGCTCATGAGTAGGCTCGGCCAAGCTGGCTGGGTGTGCAGGGAGGAGTTGAAAAGCTCTCTAGCATGTAGGACAGCCAGTGGATGGGCTGACTCAAGGAGGAGTCTAGGTTTGCGGTCGTTGGCTAGGGAAGCTGTAGCGCCAAGGAATACCAGGATGGTTGGTGCAGACCCATTTAATCGTTGAGACGATAAAACAAAAAAGAGCCTCAAGGCTCTTTTTTGTTTTTAACAGATTTCAGTTTTAGCGGCAGCAAAAGCTGCAGATCATTAACGCTCAAGTAGCGCGAACTTGCCTGGCTTGCCATCCCACTCTTTACCATCCGCTGGGCGCTCACCAATTTCAGTGATGTTTGGCCAGATTTCGGCCAGCTCGGCATTAAGCTTAATAAATTGTTTCTGATCAGCCGGTACTTCATCTTCCGAGAAAATCGCATTGGCTGGGCATTCAGGTTCGCATAACGCGCAATCGATGCACTCGTCTGGGTGAATCACCAAAAAGTTAGGGCCTTCGTAGAAGCAGTCGACAGGGCAGACTTCTACGCAGTCTTGGTATTTGCACTTAATGCAGTTTTCAGTAACGACAAATGCCATGTCTTAAGCCTCTGGGCGCATTTTAATGGCGGCAAGTTTACTGCCCGCGCCTCACGCTGGCAATTGAGCGCGAGGCTTAGAGCAGCTGTTTCAATACATAAATCAATGCGTGAGCCTCACGCGGGGTCAGACCATCGGGGTCTACATCGCGCAAACGAAGCTCTACATCGCTGGGAAAGCGTGTGGCGAACAGGTCTGGCTGCAGGCTTGCAGCAGCCAAGGGGGCAGGGCTTTGGGGCTGACTCGAATGCTGTGCTCCTTTCATCGCCGCGCTTTGGATCTCAAGTTGCTGCAGCTTTTCACGAGCGGCGCGGATGACGGCGGCCGGAATGCCGGCCAGTTGTGCCACTTGCAAACCGTAGCTCTGGCTCGCGGGGCCGGGCTTTACGCTGTGCAGAAACACGACATGGCCTTCGTGCTCGGCGGCTGACAGGTGCACATTGATGACGCCATCGAGCTGGTCGGCAAGAGCGGTCAGCTCGAAGTAGTGGGTGGCAAATAACGTCAGCGAGCGGCGGTCGGCGGCGAGGAACTCGGCGGCAGCCCAGGCCAGCGACAGGCCGTCGAAGGTGCTGGTGCCGCGGCCGATCTCATCCATGATGACCAGGCTGTCGGGCGTGGCGTTGTGCAGGATGTTGGCGGCCTCGGTCATCTCGACCATAAAGGTGGAGCGGCCGGAGGCGAGGTCATCCGAAGAGCCGATGCGGGTGAAGATACGGTCGACCGGGCCGATCACCGCCGCGCTGGCGGGCACGAAGCTGCCGACATGCGCGAGCAGCACGATGAGCGCGGTTTGTCGCATGTAGGTCGATTTACCGCCCATGTTCGGGCCGGTAATGACCTGCATGCGCTGGCTCGGTGCCAGGGTCAGGTCGTTGGCGGTGAATGGCGTCGTCAGCATGCGTTCAACCACGGGATGGCGGCCGGCCTGGATGGCGAGTCCAGGCGCTTCGCTGAGCTCGGGGCAGACCCAGTCCAAGGTATGCGCACGCTCGGCCAGGCAGCACAGCACATCGAGCTCGGCCAGGGCTTCACAGAGGACTTGCAGCGGTGGCAGCTCGTCGAGGATGGTATCGAGCAGAAGCTCATATAGCAGCTTTTCGCGCGCGAGGGCGCGGGCCGAGGCTGACAGCGCCTTGTCTTCAAAGGCTTTCAGTTCCGGCGTGATGTAGCGTTCGGCATTTTTCAGCGTCTGGCGGCGGATGAAATGCGCTGGCGCCTGTTCGGCCTGCGCGCGCGACAGCTCGAAATAGTAGCCACTGACCCGGTTGTAGCCGATCTTCAGGCCGGCGATGCCAGAGCGTTCCCGTTCCTGGGTTTCCAACGCAATCAGGTAGTCCCCGGCGTGCGTGCTGATGCCGCGAAGCTCGTCGAGCTCGGCATCAAAACCTTCGGCGAGCACGCCGCCATCACGCAAGACCACCGGCGGTGCTTCAACCAGCGCGCGGCGCAGGGTATCTGCCAGTGACGGAAAGGGTCGGATGGCGGTGCGCAATTCGCGCAGGCGCTGCGATTCCTGGGGCAGCAGCCAGCCGCTGATGGCCGGCAGCAGCGCCAGCAGATCGCGCAGCCGCGCCAGGTCGCGCGGACGTGCTGTGCGCAACGCGATGCGGGCAAGAATGCGCTCACCATCGCCGACATTGGCCAGCCAGTCGCCGAGCTCATCCCAGGCTTGCAGCCCGAGCAGCTCGCTGATGGCTTGTTGGCGCGCGCGCAGCGTGTCGCGCTGGCGGATGGGCTGATGCAGCCAGCGTCGCAGCAGGCGGCTGCCCATGGGCGAGCGCGTCTGATCGATGACAGCGGCCAGCGTGGCCTGATTTTCGCCCTGCAGGTTCTGCGTCAGCTCCAGGTTTCGGCGCGTGGCGGCATCCATCTGCAAAGTATCGCGCGCATTTTCGACACTGACGCCGCGCAAATGCGGCAGGGCCGAGCGCTGGGTCTCGCGGGCATAGCCGAGCAGCGCGCCGGCGGCGGTGATGGCGGCGGGCATGTGCTCGCAGCCGAAGCCTTGCAAGTCGTGCACGGCAAATTGCTGGCAGAGCTGGCGATAGGCCGACTCGTGCTCGAAGTGCCAGGGCATGCGCGCACGCAAGCCGCGACAATCGCTGATCTGGTCTTTCCAGGCGGCATCTTCGGGATAGAGCAGCTCGGCGGGGCTGAGTCGCGCCAGCTCGGCTTGCAGCAGCTCGATGCTGGTCAGCTCCTGCACGCGGAAGCGGCCACTGGCCATGTCCAGCGTGGCCAGACCCCACACGCCTTTCAGGCTGCAGACGGCACCCAGCAGGGTATCGCGGCGTTCTTCGAGAAAGGCCTCGTCGCTGACGGTGCCGGGGGTGACCACGCGCGCGACTTGACGCTCCATCGGGCCTTTCTGCGCGCCGGGCTCGCCGATTTGCTCGCAGATCACCACGGACTCGCCTTGGCGGATCAGACGGCCGATGTAGTTCTCGGCGGCGTGATAGGGTATGCCGGCCATCGCGATCGGCTCGCCGGCCGAGCGGCCGCGCTGGGTCAGCGTGATGTCGAGCAGGCGCGAGGCCTTCTTGGCATCATCAAAGAACAGCTCGTAGAAGTCGCCCATGCGATAGAACACCAGCTCGTGCGGGTGCTCGGCCTTGATGCGCAGGTATTGCTGCATCATCGGGGTGTGGGCATCAAGACCGGTATCGGCGGGAGGCGTAGCCATAGCGCGAGTCACAAAGAATAATCAGCCGGCGATAGTAACCGAAATGGCGCGATCGGCGCTCAGCGCGCCGTCATCCCGCCTAGGCACAGGTACTGCATTTCCAGGTATTCCTCGATGCCGTGACGTGAGCCTTCGCGCCCCAGCCCCGATTCCTTCATGCCACCAAAAGGTGCCACTTCGTTGGAAATGATGCCTTCGTTGATGCCGACCATGCCGTATTCAAGACGTTCGGCAATCGACCAGACGCGCTTCAGATCGTTGCCGTAAAGATAGGCCGCGAGGCCGGCCGGCACGGCATTGGCGATGCGCACGGCGTCGTCATCACTGTCGAAACGAATCAGCGGTGCGACCGGCCCGAAGCTCTCTTCGACGGCGATGGGCATGTCGGCGCTGACGTTGGTCAGAATTGTCGGCGCATAGAAGTTGCCGCCGAGGGTATGGCGCTGGCCGCCGAGTGTGCAGGTGGCTCCGGCCGCGACGGTGGCATCGACTAAGCGCTCGACCTTGGCGACGGCGGCGGCGTTGATCAGCGGGCCGATTTGCGTGCCATCACTGGCACCATCGCCAACCTTGAAGGCGCTGACGGCGGCATGCAGTTTTGCCGCGAAAGCATCGTAGACGCTGCTGTGCACGAGGAAGCGGTTGGCGCAGACGCAGGTCTGGCCGGCGTTGCGATATTTCGAGGCGAGTGCGCCGAGGACAGCAGCGTCGAGATCGGCGTCATCCAGCACGATGAACGGGGCGTTGCCGCCCAGCTCCAGCGACAGGCGTTTCACGGTGCCGGCACAGGCGGCCATGAGGTGTTTGCCGACGCCGGTGGAGCCGGTGAAGGACAGCTTGCGCACCGTCGGATTGCGCGTCAGCTCATCGCCGACAGCAGCGGGGCGGGCGGTGGTGATGATGTTGAGCACGCCGGCAGGAATGCCGGCTTCCTGCGCCAGTGCGGCCAGTGCGAGCGCGCACAGCGGTGTAGCTTCGGCGGGCTTGACCACGGCGGTGCAGCCCACGGCCAGCGCCGGCGCGACCTTGCGCGTGATCATCGCGACCGGAAAGTTCCACGGCGTGATGGCGGCCACCACGCCGACCGGCTGGCGCAGCACGATGAGCCGGCGGTCGCTGGTGGGTGCCGGGATGGTTTCGCCGTAAACGCGTTTGCCTTCCTCCGCGAACCATTCGATGAAGGAGGCTCCGTAGGCGACTTCGCCTCGTGCTTCCGCCAGCGGCTTGCCCTGCTCGGCGGTCATCAGTTGCGCCAGCGCCTCCTGGTTCGCCATGACCAGATCGAACCATTTGCGCAGCAGGTTGCTGCGCTCCTTGGCCGGGCGGGCGCGCCAGGCCGGCAGCGCGGCGTCTGCGGCGGCGATGGCGGCTCGGGTTTCATTGGCGCCCATGTCGGGCACATCGGCAAGGCGTTCGCCGGTGGCGGGGTTGTGCACGGCATGACGCCCGCCGTGGTCGGCATCGCGCCATTCGCCGTTGATGAAGGCCTGCTGGCGGATCAGCGGATTCATGGCTGCGCTCCCGGTATCACAAGCGAGGGCATGACCAGCGCTTGCAGTGCCGTGCGGGCATCGTCGGGAATGCTGACCGGCCGGTTGCTGGCGCGATCCACATAGACATGCACGAAATGGCCGGCGGCGGCCGGCGTGGCGTCGTCGTTGCGGAACAGGCCGACCTCGTAGCGCACGCTGCGGTTGCCCAGCTGCGCCACGCGGATGCCGGCGTGCACGGTGTCGGGGAAGGCGATGGGTGAGAAGTACTGGCACTGGGTTTCCACCACGAAGCCGACTGTGGTGCCGGCGTGGATGTCGAGCACGCCGGCATCGATCAGGTAGCGGTTCACGGCGGTGTCAAAGAAGCTGTAGTAGTTCACGTTGTTGACATGCCCGTAGATGTCGTTGTCCATCCAGCGCGTGGGAATGCTGAGGAAGTGGGCGTAGTCGCTGCGGGTTTGTGCTTTCAGGGACATGGTTCAGCGGCTCAGTAGACGGCTTGGTAAAGGGCGAGGGCGTCGTCGTAAGTGACTTCACGCGGGTTGTTCACCAGCAGGCGCTGCACCGCCATGGCATCGCGGGCGAGCAGGGGCAGGTCGGCTTCGGGCACGCCATTGCCGCGCAGGGTCCGGTCAAAGGGCATCTCGCCGACCAGCGCGGTCATGCGCGCAATGAAGGCTTGCGAGGCGATCTGATCGTCGCCGCTGGCCGTGCTGTCGAGGTGGCGCTCCAGCTCGGCATAGTGGCGAGCGGCGGCGGGCTGGTTGAAGGCGAGTACCGGGGCCAGCACCAGCGCATTGGTCAGGCCGTGCGGCAGGTGATAGTGACCGCCGAGCGGATAGGCGAGGGCATGCACGGCCGCCACCGGCGCATTGGCGAAGGCCATGCCGGCGAACAGCGAGCCCAGTAGCATGGCTTCGCGGGCATCGGCATTCCTGCCGTCCTGGAGCACGAGGCGGATATTGTCGTGCAGGGCCTTCAGCGCCTGTAGCGCGAGGGCATCCGACAGCGGGTTCTTCTTGTGCTTGCTGGTGTAGGCCTCGATGGCATGCACCATGGCATCAATGCCGGTGGCGGCGGTGATGGCCGGCGGCAGTCCCAGCGTGAGCGTGCTGTCGAGCACGGCGATGTCCGGGTAGAGAAGGCTAGACACCACGCCTTTTTTCTCGTCGCTGGGGGTGGTCAGAATCGAGATCGGCGTGACTTCGGAGCCTGTGCCGGCGGTGGTTGGGACTTGAATCAGCGGCAGACGCGGACCCGTGGCGAGGCCGAGGCCGTAGATGTCGTTCAGTTTTTGCGGTGTGCGTGCCAGCAGGGCGACCAGCTTGGCGGTATCCATGGAGCTGCCGCCGCCAAAACCGATCACGGCATCGGCACCGGATGCGACGGCCGCAGCCACAGCGGCTTCGACGCTGGCTTCGGGCGGATCGGCGAGGACATCGGTATAGAGCGTGACGCTGACGTTCGCGGCCTGCATGCCGGCGATCAGGGAAGCGGTCAGGCCGCTGTCGCGCAGAAAGCGGTCGGTCACGACAAAGACATGGCTCGCGCCCAGCTCGGCGGCCAGAGTGCCGAGACGACTGGCGCTGCCTTGCTCGCAAAGAATGCGCGGGCTGGTTTCGAAGCTGAAGCTGGTAGCCATCAGAGTGCTGCCTCCAGAACGCGGCGCGAGACCTCGGGTGTGACAGCCTGGCGCTCGCCGAGCTTGATCATGCCGTGTGCCTGCAGCTGTTCGACGAGATGATCGAGATGTTCCGTGCCAACGCCATAAGCCGATAGTCGCGTCGGCACCTGCATGGTTTCAAAGAAGTCACGAGTCTTGGCGATGGCGGCGGTGATGCGCTCATCGGCACTGCCGTCGTGCAAGTTCCACACGCGCTCGGCGTACTGCACGAGCTTGTCGTGCTTGGCTTCACGCTGATCCTGCAGCATTGCCGGCAGCACAATGGCCAGCGTTTGCGCATGATCAATGCCGTGCGCGGCGGTCAGCTCGTGGCCGATCATATGTGTAGACCAGTCCTGCGGCACGCCGGCACCGATGAGGCCGTTGAGCGCTTGGCTGGCGGCCCACATCAGATTGGCGCGAACCTCTATATTTTCTGGTTCTGACAAGGCTTTCGGGCCGTCCTCGATCAGCGTCAGCAGCAGGCCTTCGGCGAAGCGATCCTGCACCTTGGCATTGACCGGATAGGTCAGGTATTGCTCGACCACATGCACGAAGGCATCGACCACGCCGTTGCCAATCTGGCGCGCCGGCAGGGTCAGCGTCTTGGCCGGATCCATGATGGCGAAGCGCGGATACAGCAGCGGGTGGCTGAAGGCCAGCTTGGTGTGCGTGGCGAGATGCGTCAGTACACCACCGTTATTAGTTTCTGAGCCGGTGGCGGCCAATGTCACGACCACGCCCAGTGGTAAAGCGCCGGTAATTTTGCGGCCCCGGCTGTGCAGCAGCTCCAAGGCATCGCCTTCGTAGCAGGCGGCCGCGGCGAGAAACTTGCTGCCATCCATTACCGAGCCGCCGCCCACCGCGAGAATGAAGTCGATGCGTTCTGCTTTCACCACGGCGAGGGCGCGCTGGATGGTTTCCAGGCTCGGGTTGGGCTCAATGCCGCCAAATTCAAAAACGGTCTGCGTGCTCAGTGCGGCATGCACTTCGGCCAGTGTCCCTGTTGCCTTTACGCTGCCACCGCCATAGGTAATGAGCACACGGGCATCTTGCGGAATTTCTTTGCTTAACTGCGCGATGCTACCTGCACCAAAAACGACTTTGACGGGGTTGCGATAGCTGAAATTAAGCATAGGTGCCTCTCTTTTAATCTGAAATTCGGATGAAATAGCTCACCAGATGAGCGTGTGTAGCACGAATAATGAACTGCCGAGCATACTGTTTTTGGCGATACTGTGCGCTTCTACGCGGCAACTCTTGAGGATAAAACGTGCTGACCGAATTAGCTCAACAGTGTGGTGAAGCATTGCAACAGCGAGGTTTGCAGGTCACGACGGCAGAGTCCTGTACCGGCGGAGGTATTGCTGAGGCCATAACCCGTATTGCGGGCAGTTCGGCTTGGTTTGGTCAGGGGTGGGTGACCTACAGCAATGCAGCTAAGTCCGCACAACTAGGCGTTGCGCCCGAGCTGATTGAGGCACATGGAGCCGTCAGTGAAGCCGTGGTATCGGCGATGGCTGAAGGTGCCAGAACACGTGCAGGGGCTGACTGGGCAATCGCTGTCAGTGGTGTTGCAGGGCCTGGTGGCGGCAGTCTAGATAAGCCTGTGGGCACAGTTTGGTTGGCCTGGGCTAGTCCTCAAGGCACGCAAACCGCCTGCCGATTATTTGCTGGCGATCGCAGGGAAATTCGTGAGCAAACAGTCGCTTTGGCGCTGACTGAATTAATTAAGTCCTTGTGCGGTAGCGAAGTCTTAGGCCCTATGCCATAATACTGTACGCAAGAACAGTAATGGCCGTTAGGCCCCACACTGACTGAAAACATTAAGCATGGCTTCCCGCCAGACTAAAGAGGAAACGCCGATGAACGATAACAAGCAAAAAGCACTGAATGCGGCACTGGCGCAAATTGAAAAGCAATTTGGTAAAGGTTCCGTCATGCGTCTGGGTGACCAGCCTGCTTCAGGTGCCATTCCCGCCATTTCCACCGGGTCTTTAGGTCTGGATATTGCGCTGGGTATTGGCGGGTTGCCGAAAGGTCGTATTGTTGAAATTTACGGTCCTGAATCATCGGGCAAAACGACCCTGACGTTGCAAGTCATTGCAGCCTGCCAACGCGCTGGCGGTACCGCTGCGTTTATTGATGCTGAACACGCCTTAGACCCGCAGTACGCGGCTAAGTTGGGCGTTAACACCGAAGACTTGTTCGTGTCCCAGCCCGATACCGGCGAGCAAGCGCTTGAAATTGCAGACATGCTGGTGCGTTCAAACTCCATCGACATCATCGTCATCGACTCGGTTGCCGCGCTAACACCGCGAGCTGAAATTGAAGGCGAAATGGGCGACATGCACGTGGGTTTGCAGGCTCGACTCATGTCGCAGGCACTCCGCAAAATCACGGGCAACATCAAGCGTTCGAATTGCTTGGTCATTTTCATTAACCAAATTCGTATGAAAATCGGTGTCATGTTCGGCAGCCCAGAAACCACGACGGGTGGTAACGCATTGAAGTTCTATGCCTCGGTTCGTATGGACATTCGTCGCATTGGTGCAGTGAAAGAAGGTGAGGAAGTGATTGGTTCTGAGACCCGCGTAAAAGTGGTTAAGAACAAGGTAGCGCCTCCATTCAAAGAAGCTGAGTTTCAAATTCTTTACGGCCAAGGCATTAATCTCCAGGGTGAAATTGTTGATCTGGGCGTCAAACTGGGCCTTATTGATAAGTCCGGTGCTTGGTACGCTTACCAAGGCAACAAAATCGGCCAGGGCAAGACCAATGCCTGTAAGTACCTGATTGAAAACCCCAGTATTGCCAAGGTGATCGAAGATCAAATTCGAGATCAGCTCATTGGGCCTGTAACGGCAGTGCCGGAGGATGCAGATGAGCCGGGCGTTTTCGAAGAAGCCGGCTTCTAAGCGGGTAGGCTTTGGTGCTAGTGATAACGATGAACCCATCGTTATCACGGCCCAGCAGGTCTGGAACAAAGCGCTGTCGCTGCAAGGGCGGCGAGAGCACAGTCGTACGGAGCTGATCCAAAAACTCAGCCAGTTTGGCGCATCGCAAGAGCAAATTGAGGATGTGCTAAGCCGATTGGTTGAGTACTCCCTGCAAAGTGACGACCGTTTCGCGGAGTCTCTCGTCAGGTCGCAATTGCTGCGTGGGCGTGGTCAGCGCTCAATTAAACACGTGTTACAACAGCGTGGCTTAGATGCCGAACATCCGGCACTCATCGAGCAAACCGCCGATATCGATTGGGAGCAGCGCGCACTCGAACTATTGCTGCGACGTTTTGGCACGGAATTATCCCGTGACATGAATGATAAGGCGCGATACATACGTTTTTTGCAGTATCGTGGCTTTTCGATGGGGCAAGCACTTACAGCTATGAAGCTAGCGTTAAGCGCAAATCAATGGATCGATAACGATGCCGATGAAGGACGGCTAGTTGATCTAAACGAAGACTGCTGAAATTCATCCAGATTTGCTGCGAACACAAGAATTCTGTCGTTATAATCGTCGGTCTTTTGCCTGCTGTGGCTGCATGTGCATAGCAATTCGGTGGTCGTCAGGTTGATTGGTTCGGAGCGGTACATGAAAAGCGCTGAAATCCGCGAAGCATTCCTTCGTTTTTTTGAGCAAAAAGGGCATGCCCGAGTAGCGTCCAGCTCATTGGTGCCGCATGATGACCCGACGCTGCTGTTTACCAACGCGGGCATGAACCAATTCAAGGATTGCTTCCTCGGCCTAGACAAGCGGGCCTATACCCGTGCCACGTCGTCTCAGAAATGTGTTCGTGCGGGTGGCAAGCACAACGACTTGGAAAATGTCGGTTACACCGCGCGTCATCACACCTTCTTTGAAATGCTCGGTAACTTCAGCTTTGGTGACTACTTTAAGCGTGATGCCATTCAGTATGCGTGGGAGTTTTTGACTTCTCCGCAATGGCTCAATATTCCAAAAGATAAGCTCACCGTGACGGTCTATGCCAGTGATGACGAGGCTTTTGCGCTTTGGCAAAACGACATTGGCGTACCGGCTGAACGCATCATCCGTATAGGCGACAACAAGGGTGCTCCTTACGCTTCTGACAATTTCTGGGCGATGGGCGATACCGGTCCTTGCGGCCCTTGCACAGAGATTTTCTACGATCACGGTGCCGACATTGCCGGTGGCCCACCCGGTTCCCCCGATGAAGACGGCGATCGTTTTATCGAAATCTGGAACAACGTGTTTATGCAGTTCAACCGCACGGCGGATGGCGTACTGCATCCGTTGCCCGCGCCCAGTGTGGATACTGGCATGGGGTTGGAGCGTATTTCGGCCGTTATGCAGCATGTGCATGCTAACTATGAAATCGACCTGTTTCAGTCCTTGTTAAAGGCGGCCGCTGAGGCCATTGGCTGTGCCAACGATAATCAGGCATCGCTCAAGGTTGTTGCGGATCACATTCGTTCGTGTTCTTTCCTGATTGCAGATGGCGTGGTGCCGTCGAACGAAGGCCGTGGCTATGTCCTGCGCCGCATTATTCGTCGAGCCTGCCGTCACGGTAACAAGCTAGGCGCTACCGGCACTTTCTTCCATCGTGTCGTGCCAGCGTTAGTCACGGAAATGGGGGGCGCGTATCCGGAGTTACAAGCTCAGCAGGCCACCATTATTCGTGTGCTTCAGCAAGAAGAAGAGCAGTTTGCTCGCACGCTGGAGCAAGGTTTGCGCATCCTGGATCAAGATCTTGCCGGTCTTAAAGGCAGTGTGATTCCGGGTGAGACCGTATTCCGCCTTTACGATACGTATGGTTTCCCCGTCGATCTCACCGGTGATATTGCCCGTGAGCGCGACCTCACGCTGGATCTTGCCGGTTTTGAAGCGGCCATGACCGCGCAGCGTGAGCGCGCTCGTGCCAGCTCGCGCTTTGATATGGACTACAACACACTCATCAAGCTGGATGGCGAAACCACGTTCTTGGGATATGCCACTACGCAAGCTGAGGCTTTGCAGGTGCGTGCGCTGTATGTCGGCGGTGAATCAGTAACATCAGCTAATGTCGGCGATCAGGTTGCGATCATCTTAGATAAAACCCCTTTCTATGCAGAGTCTGGTGGTCAGGCAGGCGATGTGGGTTATTTGCGTAATGCAACAGTGGTGGCCGAAGTGCAGGACACCACAAAAGCCGGCGCACATCATTTGCATCAGGCCATGATTACCGCAGGCGTGTTAACGGTTGGCGACACCTTAGCGGCAGACGTGCGAGCGGATTTGCGCGTGGCCACTGCGCGTAATCACTCCGCCACTCATTTACTGCATGCGGCATTACGCGAAACATTAGGCACGCATGTCACGCAAAAGGGCTCATTGGTTTGTGCGGACTATCTGCGTTTTGACTTCTCGCATCCAGAAGCCATTCCGTTAGCAACGTTGCGCCAAATTGAAGCGCGTGTGAATGGTCAAATTTTGGCCAATACCGCCGTAGAAACCGATGTGACGGATATTGATACTGCCCGTGCTAAAGGTGCCATGGCGCTTTTCGGTGAAAAATATGGCGATGTCGTTCGCGTTCTGACCATGGGTGAGGCGGGTTTCTCTGTGGAATTGTGCGGCGGCACTCATGTGGCACGTACAGGCGATATCGGCCTATTGAGAATTACCTCTGAGGCGGGTGTAGCTGCAGGGGTACGTCGTATTGAGGCTCGAACTGGCGAAGGCGCGTTGGCCTGGTTGAATGCCGGTGAGCAAACGCTGCTGGAACTGGCTGATGCCGTTAAGGGCAATCGTGATTCGGTCGCCGGAAAAGTGCGACAGTTACTTGAGCGTCAGCGTGAGTTAGAGAAAGAGCTGGATAAACTGAAATCGAAAGTGGCGGCTTCTGCTGGTAATGATTTAGTGAATCAAGCGGAATTAGTGGGTCAAGTTCAGGTATTGGCCTCTGTACTTGATGGTGCCGATGCGAAATCCTTGCGCGATACGGTCGATCAGCTACGCAATAAGCTTGGTCAGTCGGTAGTAGTGTTGGCGACGGTGCAGGATGGCAAGGTGAGCCTCGCCGCTGGCGTGAGTGCCGACGTAATGTCACGCGTGAAAGCTGGTGAGTTGGTGAGCTACTTGGCGGCTCAGGTTGGCGGTAAAGGCGGTGGTCGTCCAGATATGGCCATGGCGGGCGGTTCGGATGTGGGTGCGCTGCCTGCGGCCTTGGCTTCGGTGAAACAGTTTGTGAATGAGCGCGTGAACTAAGCGCCTTCGTCATGGTTTAAGCGACCTTGTGAAAGGTCATTGAGTTACGGATTAAAGAAATGGCACTAATTGTTCAAAAATACGGTGGTACGTCGGTAGGCACGACAGATCGTATCGAGGCTGTGGCTGAGCGTGTGAAGCGCTGGTACGACGAAGGTCATGACCTCGTCGTGGTGCTGTCGGCCATGAGCGGAGAGACCAATCGTTTGATCGGTCTAGCGAAGGCGATTTCGCCAGAGCCAGAGCCCCGCGAACTGGACATGATGGTTTCCACCGGTGAGCAAGTCACCATTGCCTTGTTGGCGATGGCACTGATGAAGCGCGGTGTGCCGGCGCGTTCCTACACGGGTGCGCAAGTCGCGATCAAAACCGATAGCTCGTTTAATAAAGCGCGTATTGAGGCGATTGACGATGCTCGCATGCGTGCTGATTTAGATGCGCGTCGCGTGGTCATCGTGGCAGGCTTCCAGGGCGTTGATCCTGAAGGCAATATCACCACCCTGGGTCGTGGCGGTTCAGATACAACCGGTGTGGCTCTGGCGGCTGCGTTAAAGGCAGATGAGTGCCAGATCTATACGGACGTGGATGGTGTTTACACCACGGATCCACGCGTTGTGCCGCAAGCCCGCCGTCTCGAGACCATTACCTTCGAAGAAATGCTCGAAATGGCCTCGTTAGGCTCGAAAGTGCTGCAGATTCGCTCGGTCGAATTTGCCGGCAAATACCATGTACCGTTGCGCGTACTCTCCAGCTTTGGTGAGGGTGGCGGTACTTTGATTACTGTTGATGCAGAGGACGATATGGAAAAGCCGGTCATCTCCGGGATTGCGTTTAATCGTGACGAAGCCAAGCTGACGGTGCGTGGCGTGCCAGATACCCCCGGTATTGCGTCGCGCATCTTGAGTCCGGTTGGCGATGCCAACATTGAAATCGATATGATCGTACAGAATGTGTCTGCCGATGGTACAACGGACTTCACATTTACCGTGGCTCGTGGTGACATGAAGAAAGCCGTGGCTGTGCTCGAGTCGGTCGCTAACGATATTGGCGCTCGCGAACTCATTGCCGACGACAAAATTTGTAAGGTTTCGCTCGTGGGTGTGGGTATGCGCTCTCATGCCGGTGTTGCGAGCAAAATGTTTGCCACCCTGGCGAAGGAAAACATTAACATTCAGATGATCTCGACCTCGGAAATCAAAATTTCTGTGGTGGTTGAAGAGAAGTATTTAGAGCTGGCTGTGCGTGCACTGCACACCGCGTTTGATTTGGATGCGCCAGCAGCTTAAATCTGCTGCAATTGGTTGGCGGGATGTGTCATGGGCGAAGGAGCGTCCCAAGCCATCGCGATAGCTAAGGTTATCGTTAGGGCTTTTGGAGGCGGACTCCGCGCCCACCCCAAACATTTTTGGACTTGTTCAGTCCGTTTATCTTGGAGTTTGACATGTTGATTTTGACCCGTCGTGTTGGCGAAACCTTAATGGTTGGCGATGAAGTGACAGTTACCGTCTTGGGCGTTAAAGGCAACCAAGTTCGTATTGGTGTGAACGCGCCGAAAGATGTGGCTGTGCATCGTGAAGAGATTTATCAGCGCATACAGCAGGAAAAAAATCCTGGCGAAGCCAGTAGCCTCGAGGACGACGTGGGTAACTACTAAGTACTTAGTGACTGAAAAAGCCTCTCTTGTAGAGGCTTTTCTGTTTAATGGTGTCCATCTCCGTTATATGTTTATTAGAGGCTTCCGAACATAAGTAAAAAGGTGGGGGCGATGTCTCAGTGGCTAAAAGTCTTGGTATTACTGGTGTTCACAGGTAGTGCTCAAGCGAATATGACGCTGGCTCAGCAGGTGCTAGAGCAGCCGGAAGTTGTCGGTAAGGCACGCTTAACGGTGCTGTTGTTCAAAGTCTACGACGCCACGCTGTATGCACCTAAAGGCCAGTTTCATCCGGATAAGCCCTATGTACTGAGCTTGCGTTATTTACGGGCGTTTGAGGGTGACATGATTGCTCAGCGTAGCGTGGAGGAAATGCGCAAACAGGGCTATGCCAATGAGAAAAACTTAGCACTTTGGCGACGCCAAATGGCCTCGATATTTCCTGATGTGCAAGCGGGTAGCGAATTGACTGCGGTTAGAACGAACGTGGGGGAGGTGGTCTTCTATCGGGGTCTGGAGCGTATAGGTCAAGTCAAGGATGCGGAGTTCACCCAGCAGTTCTTCAATATTTGGTTGGGTACGAAATCGTCTGAACCTGAAATGCGTAAACAATTGCTGTCACAGCATGGTCAAAAGCGTTAAGTGGTGGAAATTACAGCGTCACAGCCTTTTCAAGTCGCGTTTGCGTCTGTATGATCGCCGCCTTGATGGAGAGTTGACCGAGAGGCCGAAGGTGCTCCCCTGCTAAGGGAGTAGGGGCCAAAAGCTCCTCAAGGGTTCGAATCCCTTACTCTCCGCCATCATCGCGTAAGTTGTTCTGAGTGTTTGAATTTCAAGCAACATCAGCTTGACGATACCGAGGCCGATCCATAGAATACGCGGCCTCAGCAATGCGCCCATAGCTCAGCTGGATAGAGCACCAGGCTACGAACTTGGGGGTCGGGAGTTCGAATCTCTCTGGGCGCACCATACGAAACAAAGGGTTAACCGGAAACGGTTAGCCCTTTTGTCTTTCTGGGTGGCCTGCAAATGAACAAATTTTTTGCATTGAAAAAGCGTCGTCATAACACGCTAGCTGATACATCCGTACAGCGCTATGTCCCAGAAAAGTCTCCTGCCGTTTCTCAGTCTCACGGACTCCCTGTGGTCGCCTGTATTGAACCTGCGTTGGTCTCGCTACAAGTCGGTCAGCATTACGCATGGTGTAGTTGCGGACTATCTCAACGCCAGCCTTTTTGTGACGGCAGCCACGCGGGCACGTCTTGGAGGCCGCTCATTTTCACCCCTAAACGCACGCAACTGGACTGGGTCTGTACCTGCAAATTCACACGTCAGGCGCCCTATTGTGATGCCGCGCATAATCGCTTAAGTGAGCTGTATCAGCGCAAAATACAGGAGTCTGAATTGCCAAGAATGGAGCAGGAAATCGCGTGGATGTCTGATGCCGCGGCGAACACCCAGGCACCCAGAGTCGTGTTGATTCATGGCCTTTTGGCAGGCCGGCACATGGCTAGGCATCTCTTAAGTTGGTTGAGAGATGCAGGCTTTGAAGACGCTAGCCTATTTAGCAATAACACGTCACCTCAGGTGGTTGCCGATTTCCTGCAAGTCGCCAAAGCGCAGGGCCGTCAGATCGCGTTGGTGGGTTATAGCCAAGGTGGTTTTCAGGTCATTAAAGTGGCTAAGGTGCTGGCGTCTCGTGGTTTGAATGTGGATGTGTTGGTGAGCATTGCCGCAGGTGGGTTGGGGCGCTTGCATCCTGCGCAGTGGGCGTTTCCGGTGCGTCGAATCCCCAGCAATATTCACACACTGCTCAACATTTATTCCCACGAAGACTGCTTAGGGACCGACCCAACATCACGGGGGAATGCCTTGCCTAGCAGCGTGGCAACTCAAGTAGAAAATATCGCTTTAGCAAAGACCGAGGGCGTGGATCACTTGGCCTTGGTGCGTTGCTATCCGGTCGAGCGTCAACACCCGGTGGTGAGGGAACGGGTGCTGACACCGCTATTGGCTGCGCTCAGGGGGCTAAGCCCCCACGACGGCACTTAAGCCGCCATCTACCGCCAGAATTTGGCCGGTAATGTGTTTGCCGGCGGCACTGGCAAATAGCAAGGTAGCGCCCATTAAGTCCTGCTCATCGCCCAAGCGCTGGAGGGGAGCCTGCTTTGCCATGGCATCACTGCCAACGCGTTCGATGAGTCCTTGGGACATTTTGCTCGGGAAGAATCCGGGGGCAAGGGCATTCACGTTAATACCAAACTGTCCCCACTCGCAGGCCAGTGCGCGGGTGAAATTCACCACAGCGCCTTTGCTGGTGTTGTAGGCAATGGTTTCCATCCACGGCGGGTTTCCGCCGAGACCCGCAATAGACGCGACATTGATGATGCGACCTTGGCGGCGGGGAATCATGCTGTCACGCGCGACAGCTTGTGCCAGAAGGAAGTAGCCACGCACATTCAAGTCCATGACTTTATCCCAAGCGGATAGCGGGTGCTCGCTGGCGGCTGCACCCCAGCTTGCTCCGGCGTTATTGATCAAGATATCGATATGCCCTAATCGTCGCAATGCCTCTGCCACCAGTTGAGCGATGCTGTCGGGGTTACCCGCATCGGCCGCTATCCAGTCGGCATCAATGCCGACAGCGCGGAGCTGCTCGGTGGTCTGGGCAAGGTCTGCAGCTTTACGTGAGCTGAGCATAATGCGTGCGCCCGCCGAGCCAAGTGCCTGAGCCATTTGCAGGCCGAGCCCACGAGAGCCGCCGGTAATTAAAGCCGTTTGGCCAGTCAAATCAAACAACGATAAGCTCATAACGATTTTCTCGAGAAATGCCTGATTGAGGAGGCGATATCTGGAGCATACACATGGGTAAGTGCTTGAAAATGACCAAATATGACAAAATGACCTGCAAGTTCTGTTAGTTTGCGTTCATGCCTAGCGCCATGAGCGTTTAATGATGTATCGCCTCAGGAAGCAGTCTCAATGTTGAAGAAGGCCGATCAGCGTTTATTAGTTCGACAAAGTAGCAGTCGATATCGATCAGCTCGCAGTGGGGTGGGTAAAAAACGAGCATTACTTGCCATTGTGGTGTTGGCTTTGGTGATTGGTGCTATCTACTTGCGCTTTGGTGGTGGCAAGCCCTACCCAGACCTGACCATGCCTGCCGCGAATATGCCAGTGCTTGAGGAGGTTTTGGCCTATCCCGAGCCATTGGGCAATCTCGCGGTATCGGCGACTGGACGCGTATTTTTTACGGTACATCCGGAGTCGCGTCCTTCAGGCAATAAACTTCTGGTGCGTGAAACAGATGGCCGCATTCGTGCCTTTCCATCGGAAGCTGCTCAGGCCGATTTATTCGACGCGGTAATGGGTGTCGTGATTGATGCTCGCGGCACTTTGTGGACCATAGATCATGGTCAACATGGGTTTCGTCAGCCCCGTTTATTGGGTTTTGATATCAACACAGGCAAGGTGTTAAAGGATTTTTCGCTGAAGTCGGATGCGGCACCTAAGGGTTCTTTTTTGCAGGACTTGCAGGTCAATTCAACGGGTACCATGGCCTATATTGCCGATGTGAGCTTTTTGCGAAACTCACCCGGGCTGGTGATGGTGGATCTAAAATCGGGTGATGCCTGGCGCGCGCTGGACCAAGATCCGTCGGTCATGCCGCAGTCGTGGATTATTCGCAACCCCACTAAAACGATGTCTTGGCTGGGTGGGCTGTTTACGTTGAAGCCCGGGATTGACGGCATCGCCATCAGTAAAAATGACCAGTTTCTGGTCTACGGCGCCATGGCTCATGACACCTTATTCAGTGTGCCCACCGCGGCGCTTCGCCGTGAAGAAGCTGGGCAAGCTGCGTTGCAAGTTAAAGCCCTGGGTCGCAAGCCATTGAATGATGGCTTGTCTATGGATCGTAACGATAATATTTTCATCACCGATGTGGAGCATGGCAGCGTCATGAAGATGACGCCCGCGGGTTTGCTCAGCACGGTGGTGCAAGATATGAAGCGCTTGCGCTGGGCGGATGCCCTGTCTTTTGGGCCAGATGGCTGGCTTTATGTGGCTGACTCGGCCATCCCGGATCAGATGTTGCGCAGTAAGTCTCATATGCGTGAGCAAGCGCCGTATCGCATATTTCGTTTCAAACCCGGCACTGAGGGCGTGCCCGGGCAATAACTGAGAGGATAGGTCATGTTGTTTTGGTTGCCGCGCCCACTACAAGCACTTTTTATGCTGCTGCTGATGATCGCAAATATTTCTTTTTGGGTTATTCCAATCTATTTTGCCGTCATTCTTAAGCTGATGATTCCCATCCGACCCTGGCGAGATCTGTGCTCTCGTTTTGCTTCAAAATGCGCGCAAATCTGGGCGTTTTTTAACTCCCTGTTTATTGCCGTGTTTATGCGCGTGAAGTGGGATATCCGCTTGCCGGAAGGTCTTGATCCCAAGGGCCAATATTTGGTGTGTGCTAATCACCAATCGTGGAATGACATTGTGGTGGTGATGAAAGCGTTTGGTTTTAAAACGCCATTTTTCAAGTTCTTCCTGAAGCAGGAATTGATTTGGGTGCCGCTACTGGGCCTAGCGTGGTGGGGTTTAGACTACCCCTTTATGAAACGGTATACGCGGGAGCAGGTCGCGAAGAATCCATCCTTAAAAGGCAAAGACATTGAGACGACACGCCGAGCTTGTGAAAAATTCAAATCTCAACCCGTGCTGGTGCTGAACTTTCTGGAAGGCACGCGATTCACCCCAGAGAAGCATGCGCGCACCCAATCGCCGTATCGCTATTTATTGAAGCCAAAATCGGGCGGATTAGCCTTTGCCATGACGTCGTTTGGGGAACGTATTAACACGCTGCTAGACATCACCATCGTGTATCCCGATGGCTCAAAAGGGCTGTGGGATTTCTTGGCGGGTCGTGTGCCACGGGTAATTGTGGAGGTGAAGTCCATCACGCTGCCGCATGCTTTTTATCAGGGTGATTATGAGAATGACCCCAAATACCGTGCCGAGTTCCACTCCTGGGTCGCGCAACTTTGGCAGCTTAAAGATCAGCGCATCGGCGAGTTGTTGCAGGAAGCGGGGGGCACTTCGTCATCATGAATCTACACGAGTGGGAGCAGGGTGGGGATTACCTGGAACTGAATGACGGCCGCGTGTTTTTTCGCGTGGCTGGTGAAGGCGAACCCTTACTCCTGTTGCATGGTTTTCCAACCAGCTCGTGGGACTTTCAGGCGATTTGGCCGACACTAACCAAACGTTATCGCGTCATTACCTACGATAAGCTCGGGTTTGGTTTTTCAGATAAACCCCGACAGGGTGACTACACCATTGGCGCGCATTTGCAGCGGACCTGGGCTGTATTGAGTGCGCTGGGCATCACGAAGGTCAGAATCCTGGCCCACGATGTGGGCAACACTATCACGCAGGCCTGGCTAGCGCGTCAATTAGAAGGGCCGGTGCCTGTTCAACTCACACGCGTGTGCTTGCTCAATGGCGGACTGTTTCCCGAAGCGCACCGTATGCGCCCCTTACAGCGTCTGTTGCTCACCCCTTTGGGTGCTTGTGTGGCGCGCTTAAGCAGTGCAAAACGCTTCGGAAAGGGCATGGCAGAAGTGTTTGGGCCCAATACACAGCCGACGCCTCAAGAGCTGTCAGACTATTGGACGTTAATGTCTCGCCAGCAGGGCCAGCACTTGCTTCATAAGCATATTCAGTACATTCGCGAGCGCCAGCGTCAACGCACCCGATGGGTGGGAGCGTTACAACACACGCTGGTGCCTTTGAGCCTGATTGATGGCGTACACGATCCCGTATCGGGTGCACATATGGTGGCGCGCTTTCGGGAGCTGTTGCCCGGGCGGCCAGTAACGGAGCTGGCCTGCGGCCATTTCCCGCAAGTCGAAATGCCTGAGGAGGTATTGCAGGCACTTTCACAACACTGGGCTGACTAGCCCTGCGAGCGATGCTCGCGTCTTATTTTAGGAATTGTTCATGATGGTGGATTTGGAATTTATCTGGCAAGGCAATAGCCTGCGCGACTGGAGCACGGCGCTTGGCCTGGCACTGAGCATCAATTTGTTTGTGGGCGTTTTGAAGTGGCTCATTGAGCATCGCTTAGCGAAAGTGGCACGTACATCGCACCGGAAAATGGACGATGTAATCGTTGCGATGGCGCGTTACACCAAGCAACTCCTCGTGTTTGGGGTGACCTTATTGGCGGGTACACGCTACCTTGATTTGCCCGTAGGTATTGACCATGTCTTGATTAAAGTCGCCACCATTTCGGGTTTCTTGCAGCTGGGTTTATGGCTGAGCGGTGCTCTCAATTTCTGGATTGAACATTATCGCCGTCAAAGCATGAGCCGAGATTTAGCCGCTGCGACTAGCCTTGCTGCGATCAGCTTTGTCGGTCGCGTCTTGCTGTGGACCTTCTTGGTCCTGTTTATGCTGGATAACCTTGGCGTCAACGTAACCGCCATGGTGGCGGGCTTGGGCGTGGGCGGTATTGCGGTGGCATTAGCCATGCAAAACATCCTGGGCGACCTGTTTGCCTCGTTATCGATTGTGATTGATAAGCCGTTTGTGATTGGTGATGTTATTACCGTGGACTCGTTCACCGGCAGTGTTGAACATGTGGGCCTGAAAACCACGCGCCTGCGCAGCAGTACGGGTGAGCAAATCATTATCTCCAACAGTGATCTGCTGAAAACACGCATTCGTAATTTCAAGCGCATGACCGAACGCCGCATGTTGTTCAATTTCGGGGTGGTGTACGAAACTTCTCCCGCGCTACTGGCGGCCATTCCCGAGCTACTGCGGGACATTGTGGCGACCGTGCCGCAGGCCCGTTTCGAGCGCGCACATTTCAAAGCGTTTGGTTCATCGGCTCTCGAGTTTGAAGTGGTGTATTGGATGACCAATCCAGACTTTCAGCTCAGCATGGATGCACAGCAGCAGGTGAACTTGGCGTTGCTCGAGCGATTGCAAGAGGCGGGTATTGAGTTGTCCCATTCGGCAGCTGCGCTAGCCCCTGGGGCTTTAAAGCCAGTGTCTCGGTAAACACTGAAATTCACCGAGGTCGCCTGTAGATACAAAAAAGCCCACGTCCGAAGGCGTGGGCTGTTTTGTATCAGCGTGACTTAGAAACGAATGGCGATGTCGATAAAGTCGCTGGAGCTCGCAATGGCACCCACTAACGTGAGCGGATTGCTGGTGACCGCGCTATTAACGCGATACAGCGAGAAGTTACTATTGGGAGTCGTTCGAGCCATCAGCAGTTGGTTTTCGTTGTTGCGACCGGAGATGTCGAAACCGACTGGGCTGCTAGGGTCTAAGGTGATGCCCAAGGCGGCAAGGCGTGTCAGTGAGCCTTGTCTGGCCATGTCCGTGGAAATATCCTGCATGCTCAGTGAGTTACTGGCTTGATCAATCACGAGAAGTCTCGTGGGAGATGTCCCGCGGAAGTTGTTGACGTAAGCAGCAGCCTTGACCAGAGGTGTTGCTGCGCCTGAAATAGCCTTGTTGAGTATAACGGTGCCATCCTGGACCGTGACTTCAGCGTTGTCGTTATTGCTACCAATGAGACGAAGTAGATTTGGATTGGGTGCAGTGCCGACGAATGGATTGAAGTCCATGGTGTATGTGATGTTAGGTGTTTTCAGTTTTTGATTCAGAGTACTTACTAATGTAGCTGCTCCAGCATCAGGGTTGCCGGATACCGCAGGCGGGTTGAGATTGATCGTATATACGTTGCTGGTGTCTGTCAGGGCGTAGAGCTTGCGAGCAGATTGACTGAAGTCGATGCCGATAACTTTCTCAGGTGCCGTCAACCCACTGATAGTTACCGGATTGCTCACTTGATTTGGTGTGTTAGCGTTGAAACTGCTGAATCTGTTGTCTTTAGTCAGGGCCAGTACTGTCGGGTTGGCGGTAGTGATGAAAGTGAGGGCCTTATATTTAATTCCGCTTGTCAGCCGCGGTGGTGCCGCTAATAAGGAGGCTGCATTACCGGCAGCACTTGGGTTGATGTTGAAAAGCTGCTGAGTACCACCCACTGACAGTATAGCTAGGCCAGCATTATTGCTTGGATTGATGTCGTAGCCATCAATTCTTTCAACGTTGGTAGTGCCTAAAAGCATTTTGAGGGGGGATTGAGAGCCACTATTAGGCGGGTCTTGTAAGTTTACGCTATCTGCAATGCTATCGAGCGTTAATAGCTGAGTGGTGCGGCCGGAACTAGAGAAGCTGTCTTCATAGGCAGCAGCAGTAATAGTGTGGCCGGTCTCGATATTGCCATCAGAGATAGTGTCTCCAGTGTTGACATCCACTCGCAGGTTGGCACCTTCGCTTCCAATGACCCGCAATCGGTCGACGACTGGGTTGAAGTCAATGGTGTAGCTGCTGGTGCTGCTAAGTGCTATTGGCGAGCCATTAATTTCAGAGACTAATGTGCTCACTCGGAGAATCGCGCCGGAGCTGGGCTCAATCCGAATAATACGACCTTTGGTACCATCTTTGGTCAGGGCATAAAGAGCGCCTTCCGAGTTCCGATAATCGATGTCTTGGATTACTTCATTAGGTTCTAAAGCCTGTGGATTTGGCGTGGTACTGGCCGTTGTTGCACGGGGGATGCCTCGTACACTGCGGGCGAATTCCATGCTGTCCAAATCCACACCCACAATACTGTCGTCGGTGGTGAGCAAATACGCATTAGGCGCGGACACGGGCACGGTGAGCGTGGGCGCATTACCACCGCAGGCGGCAAGTCCAACACTGGTAGCCGTTATCAGCACAAGGCGGGGAAACGAAAAAAGATGCATCTAAAGGCTCCGGATTGGGCACAAACTTGGGCATGAGTGTAACGGCATCTTGACCGAAACGCTTAGCGCTTTAACTGGTTGGCATGATGTCGCAGATGATCGGCAATAAAGGTGCTAATAAAGTAGTAGCCGTGGTCGTAGTCGGCGTGCCGCCGCAGCGTTAGGGGTTGATTGGCCGCTTGGCAGACCTGCTCGAGGCTGTCCGTATGCAGTTGTGGCAAGAACTGATCGGCTAGGCCTTGGTCAACCAGTAGCGGCGGGCAGCGGTGACCTGCAGCAATGAGAGCTGAAGCATCATGTGCCGACCATGCGGCAGCATTATCCCCTAGGTAGCCTGTAAAGGCTTTTTGCCCCCATGCGCATTGACTGGGCGCGGCAATGGGAGCGAAGGCGGAAACCGATTGATAGCGTTCGGGGTGTTTGAGTGCCAAGGTGAGGGCGCCGTGGCCGCCCATGGAGTGGCCGAATATACCGACGCGATCAGCGTCCGCGGGAAAATGACTCAGGATCAGGCTCCGCAGCTCCTCGCTCACATAGGTGTCCATGCGGTAGTTTGCTGACCAAGGAGATACCGTGGCATCGAGATAAAAGCCTGCGCCCACACCGAAGTCCCAGCTATCACTTTCACCGGCAATGCCGGCACCACGCGGACTGGTATCGCAGGTGACCAGCATGAGTCCGAGTTTGGCAGCTAGGCGCTGGGCACCGGCCTTAATCATGAAGGTCTCTTCCGTGCAGGTCAGACCGGCCAGGTAGAACAGCACGGGCACTTTGCCGGTGCTGACCTGCGGCGGCTGATACACCGAGAAGCGCATGGGCAGGCCGATCACGGCCGAGTCGTGCTCGTAATAGCCTTGTACGCCGCCGAAGCAGGCGTGCGTACTACGGGTGGTGAATGCCGTGGTCACGCTCAGAACTCCACCACGGAGCGGATGGATTCGCCGCGCTTCATCAGTGCGAAACCTTCGTTGATGTCTTCGAGCTTGAGCTTGTGGGTGATCAGCGAGTCGATGTTGATCTTGCCTTCCATGTACCAGTCCACGATTTTCGGCACATCGGTGCGGCCGCGCGCGCCGCCGAAGGCTGAGCCTTCCCACTTGCGCCCGGTGACGAGCTGGAACGGCCGCGTGCTGATCTCGGCGCCGGCTTCCGCCACGCCAATGATGATGCTGCGGCCCCAGCCCTTGTGCGTGCACTCTAGGGCATCGCGCATGACCTTGGTGTTGCCGATGCACTCGAAGCTGTAGTCGGCACCGCCGTCGGTGAGCTGCACGATGGCATCGACGATGTTGCCGCCGGCCGCGGCGATGTCCTTCGGATTGAGGAAGTGGGTCATGCCGAATTCGCGTGCCATTTTCTCTCGCTCAGGATTGAGATCGACGCCGATGATCTTGCCGGCACCGACCATCTTCGCGCCCTGAATCACATTGAGGCCGATGCCGCCGAGGCCGAAGACCACGACGTTGGCGCCGGCTTCGACTTTAGCGGTGAACAGCACGGCACCGATGCCGGTGGTGACGCCGCAGCCGATGTAGCAGACTTTGTCGAAGGGGGCATCTTCACGGATTTTTGCGAGGGCGATCTCGGGCACCACGATGTAGTTCGAGAAGGTGGAGGTGCCCATGTAGTGGAACAGGTCCTGACCGTTCAGCGAGAAGCGCGAGGTGGCATCCGGCATCAGACCGCGGCCCTGCGTGCTGCGGATGGCCTGGCAGAGGTTGGTCTTCTGCGACAGGCAAAACTTGCACTCGCGGCATTCCGGCGTGTACAGCGGAATCACGTGATCGCCCTTGCGCAGCGACTTCACGCCGGGGCCGACATCCACGACCACGCCGGCGCCTTCATGGCCGAGAATGGCCGGGAACAAGCCTTCGGGATCGGCACCGCTGAGCGTGTAGTAGTCGGTGTGGCAGATGCCGGTGGCGCGAATTTCGACCAGCACTTCACCCGCTTTTGGGCCAGCGAGGTCGACAGTTTCAATGGTCAGCGGCTGACCGGCTTTCCAAGCTACGGCGGCACGGGTTTTCATGAGCAAATTCCTGCAGGTGGGGGTGTCGCGAAGGTACCAGCCGGGCGTCGGCGCGTCACCATGACAGCGGGACTTTTGCCGCTCAGGCTAGGATGCCGGGCGCTAGTGCTGGCCCGGTGCCGAGCAGATAAGCCTCGTTGGCTCGAGCGCGCTCGGTGAGCCAGGCGGCCACGCCGGTGACGCGCTTGAGCCGGCGCAGATCCTCGCTGTAAGACATCCAGAATTGTCGTACCACGGACACGTCGCCGGGTAGTACAGGAACCAGACGCGGGTCGCCGGCGGCGACAAAGCAGGGCAGGATGGCCAGCGCCCGGCCTTGCAGAACGGCCTGGTACTGCGCCAGCACGCTGGTGCTGCGCAGGGCACTGGTCGCGCCGGGCACCAGCTCGTCGAGGTACAGCAACTGGGCGCTGAAGGCGAGGTCATCGACATAATTAATGAAGCGATGGCCGTTCAGGTCCGAGCGCGTGTGGATGGCGGCGTGACTGGCGAGATAGCCGGGTGTGGCATAGAGCGCGAGGGTGTAGTCGCAGAGCTTGCTGCAGACATAGGGGCCACGCGCCGGTCTTTCCAGCGTGATGGCGATGTCGGCCTCGCGCCGCGACAGGCTGACGAAGTGCGGTACCGGCAGCACATCGATGGCGATGTTCGGGTAGCGATCCTGGAAGGCGACCATCTCCGGGATCACAAAATAGCTGCCGAACGCCTCGGTGCAGCCGATGCGCACCAGACCCGAGAGCGCACTGCCGGTGCCGGATACCTGTTCGCAGGCGGCTTGCATGGCACCTTCCATGGCTTCCGCGTGACTGACCAGCTGCTGGCCATCCGGTGTCAGCGTGAAGCCGGTGCTGCGCGATTTGTCGAAGAGCAGGGCGCTCAGAGCCTCCTCGAGTGTGCGGATGCGCCGTGCCACGGTCGTGTAGTCGACGCCAAGGCGGCGGGCAGCGGCACTGGCGGTGCCGGCGCGCACGACTTCGAGGAAAAAGCGAAGGTCATCCCAATCGGGTTGCTTTGTGCTTTTTTGCATATCAAATAGGGATCTATGTCGGTTTATATTGCATTTTATCCTATATATGCTGAGCGTCATTTCTTTTGCAAGGCAGATCGTCATGACCACTGTTCCTACCGTCAAGTTGCTGATCAATGGCGAATTCGTGGAGTCGCAGACCACGCAATGGCGTGATGTGGTGAATCCGGCTACCCAGCAGGTGCTGGCACGTGTTCCTCTGGCTACGCCGGAGGAGCTGGCGGCTGCCGTTGCCTCGGCCAAGGCCGCCTTCAAGACCTGGCGCAAGACGCCGATCGGTGCCCGTGCACGCATCTTCCTCAAGTATCAGCAGCTGATCCGCGAAAACATGGCGGAAGTTGCGGCCATCCTCACCGCCGAGCAGGGCAAAACGCTGCCGGATGCTGAGGGCGACATCTTTCGCGGTCTCGAAGTGGTCGAACATGCTGCCAACATCGGCACGCTGCAGATGGGCGAGATTGCCAACAATGTCGCCAACGGTGTGGACACCTACACGCTGCAGCAGCCGCTGGGCGTCTGCGCCGGCATCACACCGTTCAACTTCCCGGCCATGATTCCGCTCTGGATGTTCCCGATGGCCATCGCCTGCGGCAACACCTTCGTGCTCAAGCCCTCCGAGCAGGACCCGATGAGCACCATGCGACTGGTCGAGCTGGCCGTGCAGGCCGGCATTCCGGCCGGCGTGCTCAACGTTGTCCACGGTGCCGAAGACATTGTCAACGGCCTCTGCGACCACCCGGATATCAAGGCGATCTCGTTCGTGGGTTCGACCCGCGTCGGAACGCATGTCTACAACCGCGCCACGCTGGCCGGCAAGCGCGCGCAGTGCATGATGGGTGCGAAGAACCATGTGGTCGTACTGCCGGATGCGCCCAAGGAGCAGACGCTGAATGCGCTGGTGGGCGCCGGTTTCGGCGCGGCCGGGCAGCGTTGCATGGCATCGTCGGTCGTCGTGCTGGTCGGTGAAGCGCGCGAGTGGATTAACGAGATGGCCGAGCGTGCCACCACGTTGAAAGTTGGTGCCGGTCATGAAAAGGGTGTGGAAATTGGCCCGGTGATTTCGTGCGCGGCGCTGTCGCGCATCGAGGGCCTGATCGCCAGCGGTATCGAAGATGGCGCGCGTCTGGTGCTGGATGGCCGCAAGCCAGCCGTACCGGGCTACGAGGGTGGCAATTTTGTCGGCCCGACACTGTTTGCCGGCGTGAAGCCGGGCATGCGCATTTACGATCAGGAAATTTTCGGACCGGTGCTGTGCGTGGTCGAGGTCGACACGCTCGATGATGCTATTGCGCTCATCAACGCCAACCCGAACGGCAACGGCACCGGCCTGTTCACCCGCTCCGGCGCCGCAGCGCGTCACTTCCAGGAAGAGATCGACGTCGGTCAGGTTGGCATCAACGTGCCCATCCCGGTGCCGGTGCCGCTGTTCTCGTTCACCGGCTCGCGCGGCTCCAAGCTCGGCGATCTCGGTCCTTACGGCAAGCAGGTCGTGCTGTTCTACACGCAGACCAAGACCATCACTGCACGCTGGTTTGACGAAGATGCCGTGAGCACGGTCAACACCACCATCAGCCTGCGCTGATCGAGGAGCTTGCGCCGTGAACTTTGAACTGAACGATGACCAGCTTGCTTTCCAGCAGCTGGCCCGCGATTTCGCTGCACGTGAACTGGCCCCGCAGGCGGCACGCTGGGATGCCGAGGCGCACTTTCCGGTCGAGGTATTTCGTCAGGGTGGCGACCTGGGTTTCTGCGGTCTGTATTCGCCACCGGAGCAGGGCGGCCTTGGTCTGTCCCGCCTGGATTCCGCGATCGTATTCGAGGAGCTGGCGGCGGCGGATCCGTCGACCGCGGCCTTCTTCACCATCCACAACATGGCGACCTGGATGCTCTGCAGCTGGGGCCAGGAAGCCTTGAAGGCGTCGTGGGGACCGGCGCTCACGGCCGGTGCGAAGCTGGCGTCGTACTGTCTGACCGAGCCCGATGCCGGTTCTGATGCAGCCAACCTGAAGACCAGTGCCCGCCGCGACGGTGACGACTATGTCCTGAAAGGCTCGAAAGCGTTCATCTCTGGCGCGGGCAGCACCGACATGCTGGTCGTGATGGCGCGTACCGGTGTCGCCGGCGCAAAAGGCATCAGTGCCTTTGCTGTACCGGCCGATCTGCCGGGCATCCGCTATGGCAAAAAGGAAGACAAGATGGGCTGGAACAGCCAGCCCACGCGCGCCATCTTCTTCGATGACGTGCGTGTGCCAGTCGGCAATCGTCTTGGCGAAGAGGGCGAGGGCTTCCGCATCGCCATGAAGGGGCTGGATGGCGGGCGCATCAACATCGCCACTTGTTCCGTGGGTGCGGCCCAGGGCGCGTTCAATGCGGCACAGCGCTATCTCGGCGAGCGCCAGCAGTTCGGCAAGAAGCTGGCGGATTTTCAGGCCCTGCAGTTCCGCCTCGCCGACATGGCCACCGAGCTGGTGGCCGCCCGGCAGATGATCCGTCTGGCCGCGAGCAAGCTGGATGCCGGCGCCAAGGATGCAACGACGTACTGCGCGATGGCGAAACGCTTTGCCACCGATGCCGGCTTCAATGTCTGCAACGAGGCGCTGCAGTTGCACGGCGGCTACGGTTATCTGCGCGATTACCCGCTGGAGCGTTTGCTGCGCGATTCGCGCGTGCACCAGATTCTGGAAGGCACCAACGAGATCATGCGCGTGATTATCGCGCGGCGCATGCTGGACGCGGATGCGCTGGACAGTATTCGCTGAGGCGCTGCTTGATCGGCGCGACAGACCTGACTAACAGCATAAGGATACAGACATGACGGTGAAAATAGCCTTTATCGGCCTCGGTAATATGGGCGGCCCGATGGCCGTGAACCTGCACAAGGCCGGCTTCGCGGTCACGGCCGTGGATCTTACGGCCGAGGCTCGTGCCAAGGTTGCCGCCGAGGGTGTGCGCGTGGCTGCGACGGCCGCCGAGGCACTGGTTGGTGCCAGTGTGGTCATTTCCATGCTACCGGCGAGTCGTCATGTGGAAGGGCTTTACCTCGGTGATGGCGCAGCCAATACCGGCCTGCTGGCTAACCTGCCGGCAGGCACCCGCATTATCGACTGCAGCACGATTGCCCCCGCGACTGCGCGCAAGGTCGCCGCCGCTGCTCAGTCTCGCAGGCTGTCCATGATCGATGCGCCAGTGTCTGGCGGTACCGCAGGTGCTGCTGCCGGTACGCTGACCTTCATGGTCGGCGGTGCAGCAGAGTGTGTCGCGGCGGCTCAGCCGTTTCTGCAGGCTATGGGCAAGAACATCTTCCATGCCGGTAACAGCGGTGCCGGTCAGGTTGCCAAAGTCTGCAACAACATGCTGTTGGCCATTCACATGATCGGCTCGGCGGAGGCGCTCACGTTGGGCGTCAACAATGGGCTAGATCCAGCGGTGTTATCGGAAATCATGAAGCAGAGTTCGGGTGGCAACTGGTCCTTAGAGAAATATAACCCGATGCCAGGCGTGATGGCTGGCGTGCCGGCATCGCGGGATTACAGCGGCGGTTTTGGTACGGATCTGATGTTGAAAGACTTGGGTCTGGCTGAAGAGGCCGCGCTGGCCAGTGGCTCAGCGATTCCGCTCGGCGGTCTGGCGCGCAATCTGTATGCCGCGCACAGTGCCGGCGGTGCCGGTGCGCTGGATTTCTCCAGCATCATCCGGCTCTTGCAGAAGAAGCCTGCGTAAGTGCAGTGTTACTCCGCGTTGTCCGAGCACTCTGCGGCTGAGGCATCGATCTTGCAGCGTACTTTCTTTAGTAGCCTCATCATCTTCTGATCGTAAGTGCCATCTTTCGTTAGTATCAGTCGTGATTCCCGCATCATGACCACGTAGCGAGCTTTGTCGTTTGCGCTCAATTCCATCCAGTAGTTTGCCGGAATCGTATCTTCAGACTGCTTAGCGATGAGCTCGGCGCGATCGAGCTGTGTGAGTGAATAGGCGCGAGCCTTGGCGCCGAAATCAGCGGGCCACTTGTCCTTGCGGATAATCATCATCCCGGTCATTTGAATCAGCGGAAAGCGATACACCGCGCCGGTGGTGCCAAGCCCTTTGTAGAGCTCAAATGGCTTATAGGCGATGGCCGGAGCCGCAATGATATCGACCTGCCCGTTGTTGAATTTTGGGGCAAAACTGGTGATATCAGAGGCCACGGGCTGCAGGCCCATTTGCTGAGCCATTTTGGCTTGTGACTTGTCAAAGTCGAGCACGGCAATTTTCTTGCCGGCGGCCTTTTCAATGGAATTGATGTTGCGGTCGCGGACCATGATGTAAGCACCCCCAAGAGGCGCGACCCCGATCACTTCGTATTGCCCCGAGGTCATTGTAGGGGCCATTTGTGGGCTGGCAATCGCTTGAAGGGCAATGCGCAAATGCTTGTAGGTGGGCACCGCGCCAATCGAATCTAAGCTGCCCACAAAATGATTGAACTGACGTCCACGCAATGTCGTGACCGCAATGCCATCACATTGACCGGCTTTGAAGTCTTCAGTGACGACACGCTCGTCGGTATAGGCTTTTAACGTGAGCGGAATTTTCCACTGCTTGGCAACCAAGGCGAAATCTTTTGCAATTTCAAACGCGGGGCCTTGAGCGCCTAAGGGATCGAATATGCAGTAAAGGCCTGCCATGGAGTTGCTGCTGATGGCCAATAGTGCCGAGGCGGCGAGTATTTTTATTTTCATCTAATTCATCCCAGAATTTAGCTGCAGTTAAACAAACTGCTAGGTCTTATTGTGTTGGCGATTGTAGGATGATTTCAGTGAGATGACCTTAGTGATGTGCAGAAATTAAGCAGTCATTTGAGGTCAAAAATCGGTGATCGTCGAATAAGTAGACAATTGCCGAAAATTCAAACAAAACTTGGAATCCCTTGTGCTTACTGGCATACAGGCGATTCATGGCAGCTTTCCCACGAACTTGTCCACAGCAGTCGGGGATAAGTTTTTCAAATCAGGATGATTGACGGAATAGGTGGTACATGGCTCGATTAACCCGTGCTGAGCAACTGGCGCAGCAAGCTTTTGGAAACTTTAAGGCGCCATCAGCAAAGAAATTACATCGCCTGATGGCGCCCATGCGAGCGTGGTTTAGCCCACAATTTTATGGTTTAGACAGCTTGGACCTAAAGCGTCCAGCCCTGTTTGTAGGCAATCATGCGCTGTTTAGCATTGATGCCGGTCTCATGCTGGATCACCTCTACACGCATTACGGCGTGCTGCCGCGTTCACTGGGCGATCACCTACATTTTCGAATTCCCGGCTGGGGCCAGGCCGTGACAGATTACGGCGGGGTAGAGGGCACACCCGAGAATTGCAGTGAACTGATGCGGCGTGGCGAATCCATACTGGTCTTTCCCGGTGGCGCGCGCGAAGTGAATCGCCGTAAATCCGACCGTTATGAAGTGATTTGGAAGCAGCGCACGGGCTTTGCACGCCTCGCTATCCAGCATGGCTACGACATTATTCCGTTTGCGTCCGTGGGGGCTAACGAAAGCTACGAGATTGTTCTTGATGCCGATGATGTGCGCAGCTCAACGCTTTGGCAGTGGCTGGATCGTGGCGGCCGATTGAACAAATTAGTGCGCGATGGTGATCTGCTGTCGCCGGTGGTAAAGGGCATTGGCCCGACCCTGCTACCTCGCCCACAACCCTTTTACTTTGCCTTTGGCGAGCGCATTTCGACTGCGCCTTGGCAAACCGAGGCGGTGGATCAATCCAGTCTGTGGGCTGTGCGCGAGCAGACCGAACGTGCCATTCATAGTTTGATGGCTCAGCTGCAAGTGCAGCGTCAAATAGACCAACCTAAATGGCCGGCTTGGCGACGCTGGTTGGCGCCATTACAAGACTGAACGGCAGGTATTAAGAGGACTACTTATGGATCTACCATCACTGCAAGGTCAAGTCAGCGCCGAGGAATGGCAGCTGCGGTGTGATCTGGCTGCCTGCTATCGCTTAGTGGCTGCCTATGGCTGGAGCGATCTGGTCTTCACGCATATTTCGGTGCGGCTGCCGGGGCCGGATCATCACTTTCTCATCAATCCGTATGGACTGATGTTCGACGAGATCACGGCGTCCTCGTTGATCAAAGTCGATCAGTACTGCAACAAGCTCAGCGAGTCGCCGTTTCCGGTCAATCCGGCTGGGTTTGTTATTCACAGTGCGGTACATGAGGTGCGAGAGGACGCGCAGTGCGTGCTGCACACGCATACCCGCGCCGGTGTCGCGGTGAGTGCGCAGAAGGCGGGCGTGCTGCCGATCTCGCAGCAATCGACCTTTGTGCTGGCGTCGCTGGCTTATCACGATTACGAAGGTGTGGCGTTCCGGCCGGATGAGAAGCCACGTTTGCAAGCCGATCTCGGTGCCGCGAATTTCCTGATGCTGCGCAACCATGGCCTGCTGACCTGCGGTGCCAGCATCGCTGATGCTTTTCTCAACATGTATGTGTTCGAGAGCACTTGCCAGATTCAGCTTGCGGCGCAAGCCGGCGGCGAGCTGATTTCGGTGGATCCGCGCATCGTTGCTGGTGTCGCTGAGGCCATGCGTGTGCAGACCAGCGGCATGGGTGGCGCGTTTGCCTGGCCGGCGCTGCTGCGCAAGGTGGAGAAGCTGGATGCGAGCTATCGCAGCTGAGCAAGCCAGCGCTGAGGAGGCCGATCAGCGCTCCTCGGTCTTCCAGGTGCGCACTGGCTTGTGGCCAGGGCGCTGCCAGTCCGGTGGCATGATCAGATGCTTCAGGCGCTGGCCCAGCGGGCCGGGCGAGAACACATCGCGCAGCATGTCGACCATTTCATGCACGTTCAGCACTAGAAAATTGTAAGAGCGGATCTGCTGCGTGATGCCGTACTCGACCTTGGCCTTTTCTTCGGCGTAGGTACCGAACCAGCGATCGAAAATGATCAGCACGCCACCGTAGTTCTTGTCGATATATTCCGGATTGCGGCCGTGGTGCACGCGGTGGTTGGACGGCGTATCGAAAATATATTCGTACCAGGCCGGAAAGCGGCCAACGGACTCGGTGTGAACGAAGTACTGGTAGGCCAGATCAACCGCCAGACAGAACATCACCACCGCCGGTGGCACGCCCAGCCAGACCAGCGGCAGGTAAAACACGAAGCTACCCACAAAGGCGTTGAGCAGGCTCTGGCGCATGGCGTTGGTGAAGTTCATGGTCTCACCGCTGTGATGGGGGACATGGGCGGTCCAGAACCAGCGCACGCGGTGCGAGGTGCGGTGGAACCAGTAATAGCTGAACTCCACGCCGATAAAGATGGGCAGGATGGTCCAGCCGTTGACCGGGATGTCGAACAGGCGGTGATCGAAAACCCAGGCGAAAATCCCTCCGGTCAGCAACAGCCACATCACACCCTCGAAGACCTGGTAGCTGGCACCCAGCGACAGGTTGGCAACGATTTCGCGCGGGTGAAAGCTAGCGTGATGCCCGCGCTTCTTCTCCACCACGTATTCGATCATGAAGGCGAGCAGAAATAGTGGCGTCATGCCGATCAGAAAGACCTGTTTCCAGTCCACATCCTGGCCAAAGATGTTGTGCAGCAGCGGCATGAGAGGTTGCAAAAAATCAGTCATGGCGAGTCTCCGTCAGGCGATCTTGGGTTGGCGCAGAAACAGTGCTAGCGAGAGCAGGGCGATCACGCTTTCGAGCACGATCAAACCCTGCACGAAGGCATTGGGCTGACCGTCCAGCGCGATGCTGACGAGCCGGCCGGCAGCCAGACCGCCAACGATCAGTGCCTGAGCCAGCAGAGCCGGGCGAACATAGTTTTTGCAGCAGAGGCCGACTAACAGAAACAAGCCCATGCCGATCTGCAAACCACCGTAGTTGGCGCGCAGCTCGTTCAGTGCGCTCACGGTGTTGATGTTGAGCTCGACTGGGGCCATCGCCGTCAACGGGTCGTGAAAGGTGTTAATGCCGATCAGCAGAAAGCTTAGGCCGCAGAGCAGCAAGAAACCTTGTGTGACTTTTTTCATGGTGTTTCCCCTCGTTGCGTTATTGATTCTTCTTTTTACGACACACACATGATGTCGGCTTTCTGACCCGTCGTCTTGACGTTTTCTCACGCTTTTTGACATAGTCTGCCAAATGAAGAACACATCAGATACCACCACGATTTATGTTGCGGCCTCGCTCGCTAACCTGCTGATCAGCTTTCTCGATCAGCGGCAGCTGGCCTTGCCGGCGCTGCGCGAACGCCTGACGCGACTGGCGCAAGGCCCGCGCATGCCGATCACGACCTGGTGGGCCTTACTCGACGAGATCCAGTTGGCCTGCCCAGATGAGGCGGCACTGGGTCTCCAGATTGGCAGCTGTGCGCATCCGCATCATATTGGCGTGCTCGGTTACCTCGCTATGTATAGCGACACCGTGGGTCAGGCGTTGCTGCGCTTCAGCCGGTTTCAGCCGCTACTGCACAATCTCGCGCCATCGTTGCTGATTCAGCATGATGACGAAATTGTGATTGGCTGGGGCAAAGGTGAGAGCAGATCCACACTGCTCTCGGATGATGTGGTGTCCGCTGGCTTGGCTGGCTTTGCTCGCCAGCTGACCGGTCGCGATGACATCACCCCGACCGCCGTGTACTACCTGCACCCCAAGCCGGCAGATGTCGGGCTGTATGAAACGTTCTACGGTTGCCCAGTACATTTTGATAGCCCGGTCTCCGCCATGCATCTGCCGCTGGCCGTCATGAGCCTGCCGATTAACAGTCAGGACCCTCACCTCACCAGTTTGCTTGAACAGCAGGCTGAAGCGATGCTGCAGGCGCTGCCAGTGCCAGACTCCTTTCTCGGTGAATTGCAGCGGCAAATCGTCGCCGTTTTACAGGACGGCCCGCCGGAAGTTGCGGCGGTGGCGGCACGCATGGGTTTGTCGGAGCGCACGCTGTACCGCGCCCTGCAAGTGCGAGATCTGCGTTACAAGCAGGTGCTGAATAGCCTTCGCTTTGAGTTAGCTAAGGATTATCTGCGCGATGCCCAGTTATCATTACCCGAGATCGCGTTCCTGCTGGGGTATGCTGAGCAGAGCGTATTTTCGCGGGCCTTCAAGGAGTGGGCAGGTGAGTCGCCGATGCGGTGGCGCAAGGCCTGCTTGCACAGGAGTTCACCATGACACGTCTGATCATCAAATCCAGCTCGCCGGAAGCGCACTATAAGCGCGGCCGTCGGCCAAAAGCTGCGACGCATGCCGCTAAGCCCCAGCGTCAGTGGCTGGCCTTGCTGATTTCGCTGGTCGTGGTCTATGCCGCATCCGGTTTTGGCGCGCTGGCATCCATTCAGGCCAAAGCTTTTTATGCGACGCTGCAGCAGCCCAGCTGGGCGCCGCCAGCGGGTGTTTTCGGTCCGGTGTGGACCACCTTGTTCACGATGATGGGTGTTGCCGCCTGGCTGGTCTGGCGTGAGCCGGGCCATCGTCGTGCGCTGCAACTGTTCGGCGTGCAACTGGCGGTGAATGTGTTGTGGAGCTGGCTGTTCTTTGCCTGGCATCAGGGCGCGCTGGCATTTGCCGATGTGCTGTTGCTGGAGGGTCTGATTGTGGCCACGGCCGTGCAGTTCTGGCGGTTCAACAAGCTGGCAGCACTGATGCTGCTGCCGTATGCGCTCTGGGTGGGATTTGCAGCTGTGCTGAATTTCTGGTTGTGGCAGAACAATCCCGGACTCTTGGGCTGATGGATGATCGTGAGGACTCTGTGTTGTCAGAGAAAGCGGCCATTGGCCTGATCAACCCGAAAAGCCCAGATAATGTTGGAGCGGTGTTACGTGCAGCGGGTTGTTACGGCGTGGAAACGGTCTATTACACCGGCACACGCTTCGAGCGCGCGGCGAGATATCAGCTCGATACCAAGCAGCGTAGCGAGACCATCGCGCTGACCGGCGTTACTTCGCTGCTGGCGCAGCGGCAAACAGGGCAGGCGCTGGTCTGCGTAGAGCTGGCGGAAGGTGCGACCCCGTTGCCAGCGTTTCAGCATCCGCACGATGCCTTGTATGTGTTCGGCCCGGAAGATGGTTCGATAGATCAAGCGCTCATCGATGCCGCGGATGCGGTGGTCTATGTGCCGACCATCGGCTGCATGAATCTGGCGGCGACGGTGAATGTGCTGCTCTATGACCGCCTGGCCAAGCAGCAAAATGCCATCGACCATCTGGAGCGCGTGCGGGCGAGCCGCGATGTGAACAATCGTTTGGTGGTGAAGGGCTGAGTATCAGGTCTGGATTACCTGAACCCGCAACACCCCCTCAAAAATTTTGCCGGGAGCCAGCTGAATCGGTGTCATCACCACTGGCTCTAGGCAAACAAACCGCTGCCAATCGGCAGACGGCATGTCGCTTAGTGCATGATCGGGGCCGGGGTTCCAGACCTGCCAGCCCTGAAAGCCCTGCTGAGACAAGCGTAGCTGTTGCTCTCCGTCTTGCAGCGTGATGGCTTCACCACCGGCATGCCACTCATCAATTTCGCGATGGCCTAGGCCGGGCAGACTCAGGCCGCTGATGCTGCAATGGGCGATATCAGTCACCGCCCAGTATGGGTGTAGCCCACCGCTGAAGCTGAAGGTGCTGCTGCCGGTATTCTCGATGCACAAGGTTTGCGTCAGCATATCTCTCAGCACGGTGGTTAGCGTCAGCTCGGCGCTATGTAGCCATTGTGGATGATCTGTTCGCGTCAGCTGCAAACGTGCCACACAGGTGTTGGGATGTGGTGTATTCAGCGCCCAGTCGCGATTGCGAGCGAAGCCGTGTTTGGGTAGCGGCCCGTTGCCGGCAAATTGAGGAAACAGTACGGGCACACCGCCGCGTCGTGCGGCTTGCGGCTGGTGCGGGCCGGGTGAGAGGTAAAACAATTCTCGGCCGGCGAGACTGGCTTGCAGCAGCTGAGCGCCCAAGGGCAGAAAATCAAGCATGGAAACTCTGCCAGAGTAGTTGTATGGCCATCGCGGTCAGCAGCCAGTTCAGGCCTTGCTGAAAGCCGTCTTCACTGCGGCCGGCGAGCCAGCGCTCACCCAGCCAGGTGCCGATGAAACCGCTGGCGATCATGGCCAGCAGCAGCGGCATCCACGCGCCGAACGCGAAGCCGAAAAAGCCGAAGGCGATGATCTTGAGGCCGTGCTGCAGGCTCATACAGGCCGAGAAGGTGGCCATGTGCTGCTGCCGGTCCAGCGCCTGTGTCTTCATCAGGGTCGCCACCAGCGGGCCGGTGGCACCGACAAACATGCTGACGAAACTGATCACGATGCCGCCACCCCAGAGTCCGGCTTTTTGCGCCTGTCCTTTCAGCGTCGGCCATTTCCCCCAGACAGCGTAAAGGATGAACAGCGCTAGTGCGAGATTGAGCAGCTGTGCCGGCAGTTCGCGTGCGACGCTGCCACCGGCGAAGGCCCCGGCCAGCGCGCCGACCGCGAACGGCCAGACAATCACGGGCCGGATGTGTGCGCGCATGAGCCAGGTGCGGCCGACATTGGAGCCGATTTGCACCACGCCATGCAGCGGAATCAGTGCGGCCGGCGGTACTAGGAATGCCATTATGCCGAGCAGCAGCACGCCACCGCCAATGCCTAGCCCGGCCGTCAGTGCCGACGTAAAACCGGCGCTGATGACGAGCAGGATGGCATGGCTGAGTGCTAGGCCATCGGGCAGTGCCAAGAGCGACTGCATGACCTGCTTAGACCGCCCATTCCAAAGTCACATCGCCCTGCGCTGGCAACGCTGCACGCAAAATAGCCAATGTCTCTTTTAGTTCTTCTGGGGTGTATGGCACGACCGGGTGCTTGCCCCAGATTGGCGCCGGCCAGGCCGGATCATCGACAAAACGGGCCACCACATGCCAGTGCAATTGACTAACCACATTGCCGAGGTTGGCAACATTCATTTTTTCCGCTTGAAGGGCTTCGTCGAGCTGACGACTGACCCAAGACGATTCGCGTAGCAACTGATGCTGATCGGCTTCGCTGAGTTCGTGGACTTCGCGCAGGTCGGCACGACGAGGAACCAGCACCAGCCACGGGTATTGCGCATCGTTCATGAGCAGTAAACGGCAGAGCGGAAAGTCGCCGAGATGAAAGGTGTCGGCGGCGAGGCGAGGGTGGAGATGAAACATGGGCTGTCTCCAGAAAGCATTAATAACGAGGCAAGAGTAATGTCATGAGTGTAGCGAGCCAGCATGCAGCTTGCGTCAGCTTTTGTTACCCTTGCGACAGCTTATTTTAGCTCCCCCACATTTCTGCCGAGTCGGATACCTGATGTCGATGCGCCCCGCCAACACCTTGAGCCTTGCCTACGTGCAGCGTCTGCTGGCGGGTGCTGTGCGCCAGGGCTCCTCACTGGCGGAGCTGTTTAGCCTCGCGGGGCTTGATCCAGCACTTCTGGAAGATGCCCATGCCAGCATTAGCAGTGCGCAGCTGATACGTCTGATTCAAACCGCTATGCAGCAAATTGGCGATGAATTTATTGGCTTGGCCAGTACGGGACGCTCCAAGCCCGGCAGCTTTGCCATGATGGCCTATGCGGTCATTAACTGTATTAATTTAGAGAAAGCGATACGACGCTCGGTGGCGTTCTATGAACTTTTTGAAACGCCGGTGCAAACGCGTTTCGAGATTGTTAATAACGAAGGCCATGTGTACTTTGAAGTGCGACGAGACACGGAGTTTTCCGTGACGGTGTATGAGGTCATGGCGTTTGTCTCGGTGAGATTTTGGAGCTGGTTAGTGGGGCGACGGCTAGATCCGCTCGTTATTGAATTTGCTTTCGATGCCCCGCCCAGCTCGCAAGAATTTGAAAAACTGTTTCGCTGCCCGGTGAACTATGGCATGGAGGCGAATGTCATTCGCTTTCCCGCGGCTTGGCTGACCTTGCCGCTGGCGCAAAACACCCTGTCGTTGTCGCATTTTCTAAAAGACTCGCTGGCGCGCATTATTGGCGGCCAAGCGCGACCAGAACGCTTAACGGATCGTGTGCGTAGTCTGCTGGGGCGGGAGTATGGCAATCAGTTTCCTGAGCTGACGGACATTTGCCAGCGACTGAATCTCACGCCGCAAACCTTGCGTCGTCGTTTAAAGGACGAAGGCACCAGCTATCAAATTATTAAGGATAAAATGCGCGAAGAAGCGGCGCGTTTTTATCTCGCTAAACCCACACTTTCCATTGACGAGATTGCCCTCATGATGGGCTACTCAGAAGCCAGTGCATTTCATCGCGCCTTTAAGCAATGGACAGGTATGACCCCGGCCGCCTGCCGCCGCCAGTTATTGGAAACCTCTGAATCATGACCGACACCACCGCACGCTTGTTAATTAACTGTCCTGATGCGCCGGGCATCGTCAGCGCGGTTTCGAGCTTTTTGTATAACCACGGTGCCAACATTACCGATCTCGATCAGCATGCGACCGCTCCCGAAGGCGGCACGTATTTCATGCGCTTGGAGTTTCAAACCGGTAATTTGAGCTTAAACCGTGAGTCCTTAGAGCAGGCCTTCCAGACTTCTGTAGCGGCACGTTATGGCATGAAGTGGCACATCAGCTATGCCGCAGAACGGAAAAAAATCGCGGTGCTGGTGTCTAAGCACGACCACGCCATGATGGAGCTGCTCTGGCGTTGGTCGCGTGGCGCCTTGCCCTGCGACATCGTGGCGGTGATCAGTAATCACGATGACTTACGCCCGTCGGTGGAAAGCTTCGGCGTGCCGTTTCATGTCATTTCGGTCACGGCAGCAACCAAGGTCGAGGCGGAAGCGCAAATCGAGCAGTTGCTCTGCGGTGTCGATTTAATTGTTTTGGCGCGCTACATGCAAATTCTCAGTGCTGACTTCACCGCACGCTGGCCGCACCGCATTATCAATATTCACCATTCCTTTTTGCCGGCTTTTGTGGGGGCTAACCCCTACCAGCAAGCGTATGACAAAGGCGTGAAGCTCATCGGTGCCACCGCGCACTATGTGACGGCGGATCTCGATCAAGGCCCGATCATTGAGCAAGATGTAGAACGTGTGTCGCATCGTGATGAAGTGCCGACCCTGCGTGAAATGGGCCAAGACGTGGAGCGCCAAGTCTTGGCGCGCGCGGTACGCTGGCATCTTGAAGATCGTATTCTGGTGCACGGCAACAAGACCATCGTTTTCGCCTAACGGAAGCAGCCAATGTCTTCATTGCCCTCACGCCTGGGTTTATTGCTGTGCTTATACCTCGCTCAAGGCGTTCCTTTTGGCGTGTATACGCAGGCACTTCCGGCCATTCTGCGCACCTACGATGCGCCATTGTCGCTGATTAGTATGAGCGGTTTGTTGGCCATTCCGTGGGCTTTAAAGGTGTTCTGGTCTCCCTGGGTGGATCGCTACTATTGGCCACGCCTAGGCTATCGGCGGAGCTGGATTTTGCCCATGAACCTGGGCTTGATTGCCGTTTTGGTGGTCATGGCCAGTTTCAATCCTGAGTCTCTGCGCGAGCCTAGTGGCGTTTACACCTTACTTGCCTTGTTGTTTCTGGTGAACCTGTTTGCGGCCACGCAAGATATCGCCACCGATGGATTGGCCGTTCGTATCTTGGGTGCTCACGAGCGCGGCCTAGGTAATGGCATTCAGGTCTCGGCTTATCGCGTCGGTATAATCGTGGGCGGCGGCTTATTGTTGGTGGTCTTAGATACTTGGGGCTGGCAGTCGGCCTTTGGCGGTCTCATTGCCATCTCGTGTTTATTGTTGTTGCCGGTCTTATTTTTACGCGAACCCACGATTTTGCCGGAAGCCGCAGCGGCCTCGCGTGAGCCCTACAGCTCGGCCTGGCGTAGCTTTTTTCAGCGCCCAGAAATCAAGGGCTGGATTTGGGTGCTGGTGACCTATAAGGCCGCAGAGTCCTTGGGCTCCGCCATGGTCAAGCCCATGATGGTGGATATGGGTATTTCCTTGTCGCAAATGGGCCTGCAGGTGAGCATGGTGGGCTCCGTCACGACCATTACCGGAGCGTTGCTTGGCGGTTGGTTAACGGAGCGATGGGGACGACGTCGGGCCATTGTCTGGTTTGGTTTTCTGCAGGCATGTACCTTCGCTTGTTACGCCTTGCCAGCCTCAGGTATGGGTGTGTTGGGCCTGTCGCCCACCACCACGGTAGTCACCATTAATGCGGTGGAGCACTTTATGGGCGGCATGGCGATGGCTGCACTGCTTTCGGCGGTCATGGATCGCGCCCGCCAAGCCCATGCTGGCGTGGACTTTACGTTGCAGGTCAGCTTGTTGGCGATGTTTGGCGGTATGTTTTATTTGCCTGCGGGCTTTCTCGTGGAGCAAATTGGATATACCCAGCACTTTTTAATTAGCGGACTTGCTGGCATCGCCTTGCTTTTGCCTGCCTGGCGATTCACTCGAGAACCAGAACAGCTGCGGTCAGGGGGTTAACGGTGCTAGAGACGCCTTTAGCAAATGAGCCGTGGTTGGATGCGCGCGGGCTGAATTGCCCTGAGCCGGTGATGATGCTGCACAAACGAGTGCGCGAGTTGGCCAGCGGTGAGCACTTATGGGTTTGGGCGACCGACCCATCTACCACGCGGGACATCCCGAAATTTTGCCACTTCTTAGGGCATCACTTGGTGCTCGCCGATGAGCCGGAGCCCGGTTTATATCGCTATCAGTTGCGAAAGGGCTGAGCGCTAAACGGCAAGTTATCCAAGCGAAAACTCAGTTGGCGATTGAGCAGCCAAGCCGCCACGGCAAGCCCGAGCACTAAGCCGGCCCAATAGCCTTGCGCCCCCCACGCCTGACCCAGCCAATCGGTGCTGCCCGCGATGTAACCAAAAGGAATGCCAACGCCCCAGTAGGCCAGCAAGGTGAGCTGCATCGGGCTGCGTGTATCTTGAATGCCACGTAAGCAACCCGCCGCCCCGACCTGAAGGGCATCGACGATTTGATAGGCCACCGCAAACAACAGCAGCTGAACCGCTAAATCGACAACCGCAGGGTCTGTGCTGTAGAAGCGCACGATGGGCTCTCGCAACAGCAGTAACATCAGTGCGGTGCCACAGGCCATGAGTGTCGTCGTGGTGAGTCCAACGCGACGGGTTAGGCGCAGGGCGGCCAGATTTTGTGCGCCATAATGATGACCGCAGCGAATCGTCAGGGCTAACGCCAGGCTCAGTGGCAGCATGAAAATAACCGAGGTGACCGACAGCGCAATTTGATGGCCGGCCACGGCGATCTCGCCGCTGGGGCTGACTAAAATGGCGACCAGCGCAAACGAGCTGACTTCAAAGAAAATGGCGAGTCCGATAGGAAAGCCCAGCTTGGCGATATGCAAAATTTCAGGCACATGCGGCGGTGTCCACACGGTGAGCAAGCGCGTCTTTGCGAATGCCTTAGTTAGCAACACGTAGGCTAGGAGCACTAAGGTCATAGACCACATCACCACCGCTGTGCCCCAGCCGCAACCTGCACCGCCCATGGCGGGCACGGTCCAACCCAAGAAATTGTCGCTGCCGTACATAAAGAAGCGGTTTGCCAATACGTTCAGGCCGAGGCCCAGCAAGCTAATGAGTGTCACCGGTAATGGCCTGGCTTGAGCTTCGCAGTAGCAACGCAGCACGAAAAAGAAAGCCACCGCCGGCATGCCCCAAGACACGCCGTACAGATAGTCTGCGGTTTCAGCATGCAAATGGTCGGGCATGCCCATCCAGCCCAATAAGGGCGGCGAGGCTTGAATCAGTAGCAGCCCGGTGATGCCCACGAGTGTAGCCAGCCAAAGGGCTTGATGCGTGATGATGGCGATGCGTTCGGGCTGCTCAGCGCCTCTGGCTTCGGCGACTAAGGTGGTGGTGGCTAACAGGGTGCCAGTCGTTAATAGATACAGCGGCAGCCAAATGCTGGCACCCAAGGCCACCGCAGCCAGATCCAAGGGAGACAGCTGTCCCGCCATAATGGTGTCTATCAGGCCATAGCCCGCCTGGGCAAACTGACTGATCAGAATAGGGCCGGTTAACGCCGCCAGTAGTCTAAGTTCTTGCTGCCATGACACGGTGGGGCGACTCATAAAACGCTCAATGATCCATAGCCTAAGCGGCCCAATTCCTGCGTAATGGCGGCGTTATCGGCGCCAAAATAGCGTTGTCGCAAGAGCCCGCTAAGAACCACTAATCCTGCATCCCAGGTGAACTCACCGGCTAAGAGATGTTGCAGAACGTGGGGAATGCTCATGCGTTCCAAGCTAGCCACTTCGCCATCTTGATTTTGCGGCTGAAGGTGTGCGGGCAGCCACAGATCATGCACGGCCACGAATTCATCTTGTACGCCTTCAGGGATGCGGCGATGAATATGCAAAAAATGAAAGGGCGCGGGTGGATGCTTGAGCGATAAACCTGCCTCTTCCCAAGCCTCACGCGCTAGGCCTGTGGCGATGCTTTCACCGGCAGACAAGCCGCCTCCAACCAGATTGTCGAGCTTACTGGGATCCACGAATTTATGACTGCTGCGGCGTGCGACCCAAAGCTCAGCACCATTCACCGTGGCTACCCACGCATTGAGATGCACGGAGGGCGTTTGCAGGCCGAAGGTTCGAAACGCGGCGCGCTCTAGGGTTAAAAAAACCTGCCCGTGCCGGGTTAATTGCATGGCTTCATCGCGCCAATTTTGCAGCAGTCCTTGTTGTTTCATGGCCTTCGCATAGGTTTGCAAAAGCGCACTGCGGTGGTCATGGCTGCCATCACTGGACAGCAGCACCTCACGGCCATTCATTCGGATACGCGGGCGATCAAGCGCATAGAGCGCTTCAGCAACCTGAGGCCGGACCCAACCGACTGCCTCGCCATCCAGCACAAGACGCAATTCATTGACGGCCTGAAAGCGCGGCTCTTGTTGTAAGAAAGACATGATTTGTGCCGCGAGAGGTGCCGCCATGGAAAAACCTGCATGTCTGCTGAAACGAGGCCTGCAGTGTAGCAAAGTGAGGTGGCATACTTGCGTTTTCGCCATGAGGTTTGCGTTATGTCGCGCCAACAAATAACGGTCGTTGCCGATGACAACATGCCCGGCGTCGAGGCGTGCTGCGCGCAGATTGCCGGCGTTGACTTCCGTGTTGTGCGTCGCCCCGGTCGCGAGTTAACAGCAGCCGATGTGGCACAGGCAGATTGGTTATTTGTGCGCTCAATAACCCCGGTCACGTCGGGCTTGCTGGCGGCTACCCGCGTGCGCTTTGTGGGTACTGCAACCATAGGTACGGACCACCTAGACATCCCTTGGCTGAATCAGCAGGGTATGGCCTGGTCGGCTGCGCCAGGCTGCAATGCGCGTGCGGTCGCCGAGTGGGTGTTGACCCTGTGCCTGCGACTTGCACAAGAGCAGCAACAGCATTTGGCGGGTAAAGTCTTGGGGATTGTTGGGCTGGGCCATGTGGGCCGCTGGGTAGCGGACCTGATGTTGCCCCTCGGCCTGCGCGTGATTGCCTACGACCCATTAATAGCCACTGAAGCATGGCCCGTGCATGGCCGTGTACAACCGGTGAGTTGGGCTGAGTTATTGGCAACGGCCGATATCATTACCATTCACACGCCCCTCACGAGACAGGGTCAATTCCCCAGCTTTCATCTATTTAATCAGGCCGCATTGGCGCAAATGAAGTCCAGTGCCTGGTTAATTAATGCGGCGCGCGGCGCAGTCATTGACCACGATGCCTTGCTAAGTGATCTGCAGCACAACGGCCGCGTGGTGGCCTTAGATGTTTGGGAAGGAGAGCCCCACATTCGACCCGATGTGTTGGCCTTGGTGCGCTACGCCAGTCCCCATATTGCCGGCCATAGCTTAGAAGGCAAATGGCGTGGGACCTGGCAAATTGTGCAGGCGGCTGCAGCGAACGAAGGTTTGACCCTGACAGGTTCACTGCAGGATGTTCTGCCTACGATCGGAGCCGAGACCCTGACGTGGCCCATGACGGGTGACACAGAGGCCGATTTGCATGCGCTAACGGCGCAACTCGTGGATCAAGCTGGGGATGATGAACGCCTTCGGGCGTCGCTCCATGAAAGTCAATCCAGCATGGCTTTTGATGCGCTGCGTAAACACTATTCGGTTCGACGCGAATTTCCGGCACATCGCTTGCAAACAGTAAGTGATGAAACGTCGCGTAAGTTGCTTATCGCGCTCGGTTTCTGCTGTTAGCATTCGCAAAATTTTCGTGTCCTCTCTGTTGGGAGCCTGATTCCATGCTGAGCGCATTTGTTATTGGTTATTTGGTGGTATCCATTGCAATTGGCTTGCTGGCCAGCTTGCGTGTCCACAACTCGCGGGATTTCGTATCCGCTGGACGCAGTCTGCCACTAAGCATCGTGACCGCCACCATGTTTGCCACCTGGTTTGGTTCAGAGTCTGTGTTGGGCGCGCCACCTACTTTTTTGCAGGAAGGGATTGGCGGTATTGTGGCGGATCCTTTTGGTGCAGCATTTTGTTTGATCTTTGCCGGGATGTTTTTCGCACGAGCATTGTATCGCCGCAACATGCTCACCATTGGCGATTTCTTCCGGGAAAAGTATGGACGTGAAGCTGAAGTTATCGCGTCTACTGCCATTATGTTGTCTTATTTGGGCTGGGTATCGGCGCAGCTCATTGCGCTGGGCGTGGTCTTCAGCAGTCTGAGTCAAGGTGCCATCACCCATGATCAAGGCATCATGATTGGTGCAGCGATTGTGGTTTTCTACACGATGTTCGGTGGCATGTGGTCAGTGGCTATGACCAGCTTCGTGCAAATGCTGGTCATCATTATTTCCCTGTTAATTATTGCTTGGGTAGTTGCAGACAAAGCGGGCGGCGCCATGGTCGTTGTTGAGCACGCGCGAGCAGCGGGGAAGTTTGAGGGCTTTTGGCCGGAGTGGAATTTGCCCGCGGTTCTGGCCTTTGTCGGGGCATTCGTTACCTTGGCGTTGGGCTCAATTCCGCAGCAAGATGTATTTCAGCGCATGAACTCTTCGAAAACTGAAGGCATTGCCGTGGCGGGATCTATCCTAGGCGGTGTGGGCTATTTGGTGTTCTGTATGGTGCCCATTTTCCTAACCTATGCCGCCGTGGTGATTGATCCGGGTCTGGTAAGTCGCGTCATTGCCGTTGATGCGCAACAAATCTTGCCTACCTTTATTCAAACGGATTTGCCGTTAATTATGCAGGTGCTTTTTTTTGGCGCTTTGCTGTCGGCCATCATGTCCACGGCATCAGGCACGTTGTTAGCCCCATCCACCGTATTCACTGAAAACTTGCTCAAGCCGTTGCTGAAAACACAAAGCGACCGTCAGTTTCTGTGGATGCTGCGCAGCGTTGTCGCCGTGTTCGGTGTCTTGATTACCTGGTTTGCCGTAAGGTCTGATGCCAGCATTTTTGAGATGGTTGAGAATGCTTACAAAGTGACATTGGTGGCGGCTTTTGTTCCGCTCACAGCAGGTATTTATTGGCGATATGCGAATCGAGTTGGGGCATTGTCTTCCATGGTGGCAGGTATCGCCGTATGGCTAACCTTGGAAGCCTTCGCTCCTGAAGGGATTTGCCCGCCACAGTTGGCGGGCTTATTTGCGGCTATTGTGGCAATGCTGCTGGGCTCTTGGTGGTCGCGCGCTGCAAAATGCTGAGCAATCGATCAGACTGATTTTCTGCGGGAATCACGCCTTCTTTTGCCAAGATGGCGTGTAACTTAGGCAAGTTCCAGCATGGCGTAGTTGGCATGAAATGATGCTCTAAGTGATAGTGCTCGTTATGCGGCGCGAACCACAGCTTCTCATACCAGCGTGCATTGGACGTACGGGCATGAAGTAACGGGTTGGTGCTAAGTGGCTCGGCCACAACAGCATGGTCGGCAATTTGGCGAATGCGCATGCAAATCGGCAAAATGAAGATGAATGCGGTCAACCACAGCAGGTAGAGCCAGCCATTACCCAGCGCACTCAGCGTGGCCACCATGACGACTTGCCAAAGCAGGCCAACATGGCCATGGTTTTTAATAAAAACACGTAAATAACCCGGAATGCCCTGTGGCGCTGGCTCGACACGCACCACACGACCCGTTAATTCATAACGCCAGTAACCAGCGGCCATGCCCATTAAACCGAGCACGGACTTCAGACCGGTGAGGCCTGACGCATCTCTCCATAGTTTGCGTCTCAGGCTGCTGGGCGCAACAGGATATTGTTCCGTCATGATGAGGTCTGGATCGTCGACGGTGCCGGCTAGGCGATGATGGGTCATGTGATAGGCACGATAGCCTGGCATGCTCTGCAGGATGGGCTGAGCACACAGATATTCGCCAATAAAATCATTGAGTTTTGCAGACGCAAATAAAGACCGATGGGCTGCTTCGTGTTGCAAGATGGCGAAACCAGCTTGTGCCGCAGCCAGCAGCAATAGGCTGACCACAAAGGTGAGCGGATGAGGCCAGAGCAGGCTTAACGCAAACGCTAGCAGGATTAAGCTCCAATCCTTGCCAACCTCTAGGCTGCCACGCCAGTTTGATTTGGTATTCAAGGCTGCCCGTTGTTCCGGAGTCAGTTTAAAGTGGGACATTTTATTACTCATAAAAGTTAAATAAGAAAAGATATGTAATAAATAGGGTCAGTTTAGCGCGAATTAACGCATTTGCAAGCGGTCACTGATTTCAGCCTCTATAATTCGCGCCGATGTCTTTTCAGTGGAGCCTTTCATGTCCCGCCAAGCCCGACTGCATAGCGTGCTGCAGCAAGCGTTTAATCCAGACTTTCTGGTGGTCGAAAATGAGTCCCATAACCATGGTGGCCCAGCCACCGAAAGCCACTACAAGGTCACTTTAGTGTCGGCGGCATTCGTGGGCCTGCGGGCGGTGGCTCGCCATCAGAAGGTTTACGCGTTGACTCAAACGGAGATGACCCAAGGCCTGCACGCGCTAGCGTTGCATGTGTACACCCCGGAGGAGTGGGCTCAGGTTGGCGCAGCTCCGGCTAGTCCGGCTTGCATGGGGGGCAGTAAACATGACTGAGTCGTCGCAGTTTGTGGTGGCTGCGCTCTATCACTTTGCGCGTTTAGACAATTTCCGTGAAATGCAGTCGCCTTTGCTCGCGCTCTGTGAGGCGCAAGGGATTCGCGGCACGTTGCTGTTAGCGCAAGAAGGTGTGAATGGCACGATCTCAGGTTCCCGCGCCGGTATCGATGCCGTCTTGGCGTGGTTGCGATCAGACCCTCGATTAGCGGCGCTAGAACATAAAGAATCGCTCAGCGACCGACATCCGTTTGTCCGTTTGAAAATTAAGCTGAAAAAGGAAATTGTGACGTTGGGCGTTCCGTTTGTGGATCCCACGGCGGTTGTCGGTACGTATGTTGATCCCACCGAGTGGAATGCGCTGATTCAAGACCCTGAGGTTATCGTTATTGATACCCGCAACGATTATGAAGTCGCGATTGGAACGTTTCAGGGCGCTGTTGACCCGAAAACGCAAACCTTCCGCCAGTTCCCGCAATACGTGGCGGCGCAGCTAGATCCGGCGAAACACAAAAAAGTCGCAATGTTTTGCACCGGGGGCATTCGTTGTGAAAAAGCATCGAGCTATATGCGCCAGCAAGGTTTTGAGACGGTCTACCACCTCAAAGGCGGCATTCTGAAATACCTCGAGGAAGTACCTGCCGAAGACAGTTTGTGGCAAGGCGAGTGTTTTGTTTTTGATGAGCGTGTGGGTGTGACTCACGGCTTGGCCGAGGGTGTTGCTGAGCTGTGCTATGGCTGTCGTCGTGCCATTACGCCTGAAGATAAGCTCGCGCCTGGCTATGAAGAGGGCATTAGTTGCCCGGCGTGTCATGACAGTTTGAGTGAGCAGCAGAAGGCGCGATTTGCCGAGCGTAAACTGCAGAAGAAACTAGCGGCTGAGCGAGCGTCGGGCCTGCGCAAGTGAGGCTTGCTGGCAAGGCCCGGCGTGTTGCGTCGCGTCAGTGCAACGTAGTCGACAACAACTCAGGGGTTAGCGGGCGCGTGGAACAGCAGATACAGCTCGGTGATCAGATCTGGAATCGATGCCGTCATGTCTTTCAGCAGCTTCTTGTCGCGTCGCAGCGTTTGCAGGTCATCGTCTTCGATCAAGTCCGACAGCACGACCATGGGCAGGGTCAGGTCAGCAATGTCGTCTTCGCTGCCGGCGTACCAGCGGTCTTCATCCAAGAACAGACCTTCCATGAAACCCACACACCAGTCACTCAGGCTGTTGGGCTCATCCGGATCGGCAATCAGCGGGCAGGGCAGTTCCAAGCGGGAGCCGTGGTAAAGCACGGCATGAATGCTTTTTTGCCAGGCTTCGAGTTGCTGCTTCAGTACGCTCAATTGGCCGGCATCTATGCTGCTGGCCTCATCTTCGAAAAAGGCGGCAAACGCATCAGTGTCGAGCTTGCCACGCGGGCCCACGGTAATCGCGGTGAGAAAGCCGTGAGCGCCATGAAAATCCAAGCCGTGTTCATTAGCTTCGCTATCGAGAAAGTCTTCCAACGCATTCAGAGTGCCAGTCGGCAAGGCGTATTGTTCGTGCATGATGTTCTCCAGGACTATGAGGCTGATTGTAGTGCGGCAGCGCAATGGAATGTGAGGTTTCCTGCATGAAGTCCCTGCAAAGTGATTTGCTGGCTCAGGCCCGCGAGGTCTTACAACATGTTTGGGGCTATGACGATTTCCGTAGCCAGCAAGCCGACATTGTGACGCGAGTGGCTAGCGGCGAGGATGCGTTGGTGCTCATGCCGACCGGCGGAGGTAAGTCGTTGTGCTATCAGGTGCCGGCGTTAATGCGCCCAGGCACCGCCATTGTCATATCACCCCTCATTTCGCTGATGCAGGATCAGGTCGCGACCTTATTGCAGCTGGGCGTTCGCGCAGCGTATCTGAGCAGTTCGCTGGACGCTTATGAGGCCAGAGCCATTGAGTCGCAGTTGCTCGATGGCAGTCTCGACTTGCTCTATATGGCCCCCGAGCGCTTGGTGACCTCGCGTACGCTGGATATTTTGCAGCGCACCCCCATCTCATTATTTGCCATTGACGAAGCCCACTGTGTATCGCAATGGGGGCATGATTTCCGCGCCGACTATCTGGGCCTGTCTGTGCTGGCTGAACAGTTCCCGCAAGTGCCTCGACTGGCCTTGACCGCAACAGCTGACCTGCGAACGCGCGCCGATATTAAGCGTCTCTTACGACTGGAAAACGCGGAGGTCTATCTCAGCAGCTTTGATCGTCCCAATATTTTTTATCGCATCCTGCCGCGCCTAAATGCCCTAGAGCAGCTCACCGATTTTATTAAGCGTGAACACCCGTCGGATGCCGGGATTGTCTATTGCCTTTCACGCGCGAAGACTGAAAAAGTCGCCGAGGCGTTGCAGGCGCGAGGCTTTCCGGCGGTGGTTTATCACGCTGGGTTACCGGCTCACGAGCGTGAAGCCAACCAGACCAAATTCCTGCGCGAAGAAGGGGTGATTGTGGTGGCTACCATTGCTTTTGGCATGGGCATTGACAAGCCCAATGTACGCTTTGTGGCGCACTTGGATTTGCCGAAAAGTTTGGAGGCCTACTATCAGGAAACCGGTCGTGCGGGTCGCGATGGTTTGGCCTCAACAGTCTGCCTGTTCTACGGCTTGCAGGATGTGATTAAGCATCAACAAATGTTGGCGCAATCGGAGGGTAGTGAAGAGCACAAGCGTCATGAGCGCCGACGCATAGATGCCATGCTTCAGCTATGCGAGACCACGGATTGCCGACGCCAGCTCTTATTGCGTTACTTCGATGAGCACATGCCCAAGCCCTGCGGCCACTGCGATATTTGCGCTGAGCCGGTAGCGACTTGGGATGCCACCGAGCCCGCACGGATGGCGTTGTCGGCGGTCTATCGCACCGGCCAGCGCTATGGCGTGGAGTATGTGGTGGAGGTGTTAGTCGGGAAACGTAGCGACCGTATTCTGGCGAATCAACATGAGCAGCTCGCCGTGTTTGGTCAAGGCCAAAGCCTAAGCCTTAAAAGTTGGCGCAGCCTGTTCCGACAGCTTTTGGCAAAGGGCTTGTTGCTGGTTGATGGGGAAGGCTTCGGTACCTTAAGGCTTGCACCCGAATGTCGGCCTCTGCTGAAGGGCGAGGTGAGTTTGGCTTTGCGCCAAGATAAAGACACGCTCACGGCGCAACGTCGTAGCTCATCAGCCAGCCGTGCCAGCCAAACCTTGGACGCAGCCGATCAACCCTTGTGGCTCGCACTCCGTGCCCTGCGCCGTGAGTTAGCCTTGGCGCAAGGTGTGCCACCTTATGTGATTTTCCATGACAGCACGCTCATGGCCATGGTCGAGCATATGCCCCTCAGTCTGAATGAAATGCGCCTCATTGGAGGCATAGGCGACAGCAAGCTCAGTCGCTACGGTGATGACTTCCTTGCAGTGATTCGGAAGCACGTTGATGCCATGGTGTAACCATGAGCTGCCCTGAATACGCCTTGATTCGCAGTGCTCGGCGCACCTTGGCGATTCAAATTCGTCGCGATGGTCTGGTGCAGGTGCGCGCCCCTTTACGCATGCCCACCACGGAAATTCATGCGTTTGTAGTGAGTCGGCAGGCATGGATCAACAGGCATTTAGCGGAAATTGCAGCGCGGCGTTGCGAAGAAACGGAAAACGTGACCGAAGATGTGTGGTGGCATTTGGGCGAGGCGCTACCGCTTCATATACGCAGCGAACTGCAATGGCAGCAATGGCAGCGAGAACAAGCGCTCGAGCTGTTGCCAGCACGTTGTATGGCTATCGCTAAGGCGTTAGGCCCGCGATGGATACCCACTCAGATTAAGCTCAGACGCATGCGCTCTCGCTGGGGTAGTTGCTCTTTGAAGGGCGATATCACCCTTAATACGCTGCTCATGCACATGCCAATGCCGTGCATTGACTATGTGATTTACCACGAGCTTTGTCATTTACATGAGTTTCATCACGGCCCTGCATTTTATGCATTGCAAAGCCATGTGAATCCAGATTGGCCGTCGCAGAAAAAAGCGCTCACGGCCTTCGCGGGCCGTATTAAGCCCCTTTAACGCGTTCTAGCCATTGCTTAACGCGATTGGCGTCACCAATGCGCGTGTACTTGCCCCAAGAGTCCATCAGCACAATGACCACGGGTACGTCATGAATACGCGCCATCATGACCAAGCAACGACCGGCCTCATTGATAAAGCCGGTTTTCGATACGCCGATATCCCATTCGGGTTCTTTCACCAAGGTATTGGTGTTTTTGTATTGCAGGAGTCGGCCGCGGCTATTCACTTCATATTTGGGTGCAGTCGAGAAGGCACGAATATCGGCATAGCGATAGGCCGCCTGCACCAGTTTGACCAAATCACCTGGGGTAGAGATGTTGTCGCCATTTAGGCCAGTGCCATCAAAAAAGCGTGTGTGCATCATGCCCAGCTTGGCGGCTTTGCGGTTCATCGCGGTGAGGGCTGCTTTAGTGCCACCTGGATAGCTGCGTGCAAGGGCAGCCGCTGCACGGTTTTCCGAGGCCATCAGTGCAATCAGCATCATGTCGGCACGCGTTAGGGTAGTTCCTACGCTAAGCCGAGAGTGGGTATGTCGCAGAGTGTCTACATCGTCTTGGGTGATGGTGACAGGATCGTTCATGTCCAGCCCGGCATCCAGCACCACCATGGCAGTCATTAGCTTGGTGATTGAAGCAATCGGCATGGTTTGATTGTAATTTTTGCCATAGAGCACTTCGCCTGTTTTGGCATTGGCGATGAGCGCAGCACGGGACTGCACTTCAAGCGGAATATTCACGCTATTGTGAATTTCAGCCGGGGCTTGGCGTCGTTCTTGCGCGGCTAACTCGGCTGCTGTTAATGCGGCAGCGGCAACCGCAGCGGTCTTGGCCACGCGCTTGGTACGCGATGATTTTTTCTTTGCAGCCAGTCGTTTCTTGGCGGCAGCACGCTTCGCGGCGAGTTTTTTGGCAGCAGCTTTCTTAGCTTTGGTGGTTTGGGCGGATTTAGAGGATGTGGCGGCTTCGGCATTTGGGGAAATGGCGACGGCAGGCATGGCCACGGCTAGCGTGAGTAATAGCGATAAAACAAAGCGGTTGAGCCTACGCAGGGCGAGGCGCAAAGAGATAGAAAACATGAGCGAAAAACCTTTACGAATAATAACCAGATATGCTGAAAAGTAGGGACATAAAAAAGCCCGCAGCCTATCCAAGAATTGCTCAGCAGCGTACGACATAGGGCCTCTTTGGTCATGGCCGTTACGACGAATTGCGAGTGCTATATTTTTAACACAAGTGCAAGTCGTTAAGATAGCGTGATGCTGGTTGATAACGTCCGTTTGGTATTGAGAAAAATATGAGCATTCGCGTCGCCTTAGTTGATGATCATGCACTTATTCGCCTCAGCCTGTCGCATTTGTTGGCAGATGTTCCTGGCATTGAAATTCTTTGGTTGGCAACCTCCGGTGAGGAGGCATTACAGCGCGTAAAAGAAGACGCGCCAGACGTGTTGCTGTTGGATTTAGATATGCCTGGCATGGGCGGGCATGAAGCGGCGTTGCGTCTTCTGAAACAGGCCAAGGATGTGCGCATTGTTATGCTCAGTGTGACCGATGAAGGCCCATGGCCAGCGCGACTTTTGCAAGCAGGTGTCACTGGCTATATCAGTAAAGGCGCGGAGCTAGATGAGCTGGTTATGGCCATTCGCCGTGCCGCTATCGGCAAGCGCTACATTAGTCCCCATCTGGCGCAGCAACTTGCCTTACAACCCTATGTGCCAAATCAGGCAGAGAACCCCTTCGATCAGTTGTCAGAGCGCGAGATGCAGGTGCTGTCGGCACTAAGCAGTGGAAAGCGCGTTCAAGATATTGCTGAACAATTGTGCCTGAGCCCCAAAACCATCAGTACTTATCGCGTGCGCTTGTTGCAAAAAGTAGGGGTCGATAACGATATGGCGTTGGCGCGATTGGCGCTTCAGTTTGGCGTGATGTTGTGAGTGATCTTGACGTATCCATCCTGCCACCTCGTGGCGATGACGATATTCGCTTAACGCAATTAAAAGAAATTATTCGAACACTGCCCGTGCAGCCTGGCATTTATCGCATGCTGGCTGAGGATGGCGGCGTACTCTATGTCGGCAAAGCCAAGAGCCTAAAGTCGCGTGTCAGCTCGTATTTTTTGAAGCAGGTCTCAAGTCCAAAAACACAGGCCTTGGTTGCGCGCATTCATCATCTTGAAGTGACCATTACGGCATCGGAAACCGAAGCCTTGCTTCTTGAGCAGACGCTGATTAAATCGCTGAAGCCGCCGTACAACATCTTGTTGCGGGACGACAAAAGCTATCCCTATTTATTTATTTCCGAAGGCGATTCGTGGCCACGTATTGCATTTCATCGCGGCACACGCACGCAAGCGGGCCGTTATTTCGGACCATTTCCCAGTTCAACGGCGGTTAGAGAAAGCCTGAATTTGCTGCAAAAGCTGTTTCAGGTGCGCCAGTGCGAAGACAGCACGTTTCGCAACCGCGATCGACCCTGTTTGCAATACCAAATCCAGCGCTGTCGTGCGCCCTGCGTGGGCTATGTCAGTGCGGAAGACTATCGCAGTGATGTCACCAACACGCGACGTTTTCTCGAGGGTCGCAACGAAGAAGTGACCGAAGATTTGATTGCGCGCATGAGCATGGCGTCGGAGTCCATGGCGTTCGAGCAGGCGGCGGTCTATCGCGATCAGCTCACCGCCTTGCGTCGGGTGCAAGAGCAGCAATTCGTGCTTAAGGATGTGGGCTCTGTCGATGTTTTTGCCGTGGCAGCTCAGCCGGGTGGCGTGTGTGTGCAGGTCCTGTTTGTACGTGAGGGGCGCGTGCTTGGTACCAAGGCGTATCAACCCGCCGTGTTTGGTGAAACGGCACCGGCCGACATTCTCGAGGAATTTTTGCCTTCGTTCTATTTGCAGGGTGCTTTGTCGGAGGGGGGCGGTCGTGATTTGCCGCGCGAGATCATCACGTCGGTGGAGCTGCCCGGCGCTGAGGTCTTGGCCGATGCCATCCGGCTGCAATACGGCCGCGATGTGGAGATTAAGTCGCGGGTACGAGAAGCACGGGCAGCATGGGTTGAGATGGCGCAGCGCAACGCCGATGCCGGATTGATGGCCGGTTTAGCCAATCGCAGCCATATCGCCAAACGCTTTGCAGCGCTTCAGTCTTTGCTGGAGCGCGAAGCGCCGATCACACGCATGGAGTGCTTTGACATTAGTCACACCATGGGCGAAGCCACGGTGGCATCTTGCGTAGTGTTTGATGGCCAGGGCCCGAAAAAGAGCGATTACCGTCGCTTTAATATCGAAGACATCACCCCCGGAGATGATTATGCCGCGATGCACCAAGCACTGACTCGACGTTACAGTCGATTGGTTAAGGGAGAGGGCAGCTTGCCCGATATTCTCTTTATTGACGGTGGCAAAGGCCAGCTCACGCAGGCCATTGAGGTGCTCGACACCTTAGGTATTAGCTTGGGTGTCAGTGGTGTGCAACTCATTGGTATTGCCAAAGGGGAGGGGCGCAAACCCGGACTGGAGACGCTGCACTTTCCTGATGGCGATACGATAACGCTCAATGCCGACTCGCCGGCGCTACATCTGATTCAGCAAATTCGCGACGAGGCCCATCGATTCGCCATTACCGGCCACCGTCAGCGCCGAGATAAGGCGCGTAAAACGTCAACATTGGAAAGTATTGAAGGCGTTGGGCCTGCTCGCCGAAAAGCCTTAATTCAGCATTTTGGCGGCTTACAGGAAGTACAGCGGGCGAGCGCACGCGATATCGCCAAGGTAGCTGGGATTAGCGAGTCTTTGGCACAGACGATCTATGCTGCCTTGCACAGTCATTAAACTTACGGGATAGTCGCTTACTCACTACCCGAGGAGACGGTGTTGCCTGCACGTCCACTGTGGAACATTCCCAATATTTTAACTGTCTCGCGAGTGGCGCTGATCCCCGTCTTGCTCATCGTGGCCTATGCCCCAATCGCCTATCGCAATGAAATTGTTGCGTTTATTTTTGCGTTTGCGGCGATTACCGACTGGCTGGATGGCTATTTAGCCCGCATGTGGGATCAAGGGTCGGCATTTGGGCGCTTCTTGGATCCGGTGGCCGACAAACTCATGGTCGCGGCCGCACTGATTTTGTTAGTGGAATGGAACCCTCACGTTTTTATGGTGGTGCCCGCGATTGTCATTATTTCGCGTGAGATCACCATCTCGGCCTTACGCGAATGGATGGCGGAAATTGGCCATCGGGCACAAGTGGCCGTCAGCCAAATTGGCAAATGGAAAACTGCCGCACAAATGGTGGCGATTACCGGCCTGCTTTGGAATGAACCTCATCTCATGGGCTTGGCGTGGGGTCTGCTGTATGTGTCGGTGGTTTTAACCTTGTGGTCGATGTGTATTTACTTGGCCGCCGCCTGGCCCTCCTTACGACAAGCCGATTAAGTTCGCACCATTGGCGTAAATTTGTGCAGTTAGCACGCATAGCAGCGACCTGTGCTTGACACACGGTGTTGGCAACCTACAATGCGCGCCTGTCTCGTTAACTCACTGCCAATGAGACAGCTGCCAAAGCAGTAAGCGGGAATAGCTCAGTTGGTAGAGCACGACCTTGCCAAGGTCGGGGTCGCGAGTTCGAGTCTCGTTTCCCGCTCCAATTATCCGAAACGCCGACCATTGTGTCGGCGTTTTGCTATCCTGCGTTTGGTCACAACGATCATGCTGATGACGCCCACAGGATTTGCTCCGATGCCCGCACCCAAGCGCTCCGCCCGTTCCCCGATTGGTGTTTTCGATTCCGGTATTGGCGGCCTGACCGTGGTGCGCGCGCTCATGGAGCGATTGCCCTTCGAAGATATTATTTACTTTGGCGATACCGCACGCGTGCCCTATGGCGTGAAGTCGGTGGAGACCATTCGCAGCTTCACCACGCAGATCGCTGACTATCTGCTAGAGCGCGACGTCAAGCTGCTTATCATCGCCTGTAATACCATGGCCGCCGTCTCGGGCGATGCCGTGCGCGAGCGCTCACCGGTGCCGGTGCTGGATGTGATCGATGCGGGTGCGCGTGCAGCAGTGGACATCAGTCGCAAGGGCATTGGTGTGATTGGTACGCCGACCACCATCAACTCTAATGCCTATGCGCGCAATATCCATGCGCTGAATCCTGATTTGCATGTGTACTCGCAGGCCTGCCCGCTGTTTGTGCCCTTGGTCGAGGAAGGCTGGCTCGATCATGAGGTCACGCGCCTGACAGCTAAAGAATATCTGAAGCCCGTTTTTGTTGAATCGATTGATGCCCTTGTGTTGGGCTGCACCCATTACCCGCTGCTTAAATCCTTGCTGCAAGAAGTGGCTGGCCCTGGCATTAAGCTGGTGGATTCAGCCATCACTATTGCGGAGCAAACGGCGCGCGTGCTCACTGAAATGGATATGCATAACCCGCAACGTCAGCAGCCGGAATATCGCTATGTCGTGACGGATGTGCCGCTGCGCTTCCAGACCGTAGGCGGGCGTTTCTTGGGCCGAGAGCTCACCCAATTAGAGCAAGTGCTCTGGTAAACGCGCGCCTGACTTGTCAGTCGTTCGTTCGTCTGATTTGTCGGCTTTAAAGCACTAATATAGTGGCCTTCGCACGCTCATTTTGGGTAGGTCACGCATGTCGGTTTTGGATGTACGTCAGCAGCAATGGCAGTCTTTGCCTCATCATCTGTGGGATTTGATCATCATCGGTGGTGGCATTACAGGCGTGGGTGTTGCTCGCGAAGCAACGCGTCTGGGGCTGAAAACCTTACTGATCGAACAAACCGACTACAGCTGGGGCACCTCCAGTCGATCCTCGAAAATGGTCCATGGCGGACTGCGCTACATCGCTCAAGGTGAGATACGCCTGACGTGGCATTCACTCACCGAGCGCGAGCGTCTGTTGCGTGAAGCTCCTGGTCTAGTGGAGCGCATGGGCTATTACTTTGCCCACTATCGTGGCGTTTTTCCTGGACGTTGGCCATTCCAAGTGCTGGTCATGGCCTATAACTTTCTGGCCGGCGTACGTGATCACAAGTTTTATAAGCGCCTTGCGTTCCTGAAGCGAATCCCCGGTCATCGCCAAGATAATTTGCAGGGCGCGTCACGTTATACCGATGCGCTCACCGACGATTCGCGATTGGTGCAGCGCGTGCTTGATGAAGCGGTGGCTGAAGGCCTGACCACACTCAACTACATCAAAGCCACAGATCTCGTCATGGCCGGTAGTCGCGTGGCGGGGCTTCGCCTGGAGGATCGTGTATCGGGCGAGCATGCCGTGGTTAGTGCCAAGTGCGTGATTAATGCCACAGGCGCGTGGGCAGATCGCTTGCGCCAGAAGCTGGTCAACGAAGTGCGTGTGCGTCCGCTACGTGGCAGCCATTTGGTTATCTCTGCTCAGCGGCTGCCCTTAACCGAAGCGCTCATCTCTCACCATCCCGATGATGGCCGTGTGGTGTTCACTTACCCGTGGGAAGGCCGAACCATTATTGGCACCACGGACTTGGATCACCGCACAGATATGGACATCGAGGCCGTGCTCAATGTGGATGAAATGCACTACATGTTGCGTGGCGCGAATGCCCAATTTCCCGATGCAAACTTAGGCGTCGAGGACATTATTTCCACATGGTCGGGCGTTCGCCCCGTGGTGAGTGCCGGAGACGGTAGCGACCCCTCAAAGGAAAGTCGTAGTCACAGTGTCTGGGATAATCAGGGCTTAATTACCGTGACCGGTGGCAAGCTCACGACCTTCCGTTTAATTGCCTTGGATGCCTTAAAGCTAGCGGCCCCTTACCTCGGTATCCGCGTTAACGATAAACGACTCGCCGTATTTTCAGCGCCAAACCCGGGTGCTGCTCCTGCCGGCATGGCGCAGAACGTTTTTGCACGACTCGTCTCGCGCTTAGGCATTCACACGCGTGCTTTCCTGACAGAAATGCCGGCGGATGAAATGACGCCCGTGGCGGATACACAAACTTTGGTGGCAGAGCTGCGTTGGGCCTGTCGTCACGAGCAAGTGGTGCATCTGGATGACTTGTTATTGCGTCGTGTCCGGCTGGGACTGTTGCTGCCGCAGGGGGGGTTAGATGCTATCCCCGCATTAGATAAGATTTTGGCTGAAGAGTTGAACTGGTCCACAGATCAAATTTCGCAGGAGCGTGTACGCTATAGTGACATTTGGCAGCGTTACTATTACTTGCCGAGCGCTTAACGCCCATGCGCGTGGCGTAAAGCAGTGACTTTTCAGGAGCTTTACCAATGACTTTAACACTGCAAATGAACCGCACCTGGCTGCTGCCGGTGGCGCTTCTGATGACACTGAGCGCATGTACCACAACGACTCAGCAGGGGGCAACGGGCATTAAGCGTCAGCAGCTGCTGCTTTTGCCTGCCAATCAAGTCGATGCCATGGCGTTAGAGTCCTACCAGGCTGAACTGACGAAAGCCCGTGGAAAAAATTCTTTAAATACCGATAAGGCTAACCTCGAGCGTATTCGCCGCATTGCCGACCGTTTGATTCCGCAGGTCGCCGTGTTTAGACAGGATGCTTCCGGATGGAAGTGGGAAGTGAATCTCGAGACACGCAACGAGCTCAATGCCTATTGCTCGCCCGGCGGGAAAATCATGTTCTTCACCGGGATCATCAATCAGCTCAAACTGACCGATGACGAGATCGCAGCCATCATGGGGCACGAAATGGCGCATGCGCTTCGCGAGCATGGCCGGGAACGTATGTCGCAGGCCTATGCTCAGCAAACCGGTTTGAGTCTGCTCGGAGCCATGACGGGGATGTCAGCTTCTACGGGGCAGATGGTGCAGGTCGCTGCTCAGCTTGCACTGACGTTACCGCACAGCCGTGGCCAAGAGTCTGAAGCCGATATCATGGGCTTAGAGTTGCTAGCGCGAGCCGGTTTTAACCCCAATGCCTCGGTCAGTTTGTGGCAAAAAATGGCGCAAGCCACTGGGGGTGGCCAAGGTTCGTTTACCAGTACTCACCCCTCGAGCAACGAGCGTATTGCCAATTTACAGGCCGCTATTCCCAAGGTTATGCCGCTCTATGAACAAGCGCGTCGTCAGCCTGCACCTACCCGCATGATGGTGCCGAGAACAGCAGCTCGCTAAGGTCGTTGCCGATTAAATAAACCAGCTCAGCGCCTGAGTGGGGATGTCGGTAATTAGTCCATCGACGCCCATGGCTGCCAATGCATGGGCTCGCTCAGCATCATTTACCGTCCACGTGGACACCATTAAGCCCGCAGCATGGGCTTGAGCCACTAATTCGGCCGAGCAGCGGCTGTGGTGAGGGCCTAGCGAACTGGCGCCCACGGCTTGCGCCAATTGGATGGCATCACCGGCAAAGTCGGCTTCGAATAAGAATCCGCGAGGAATGTGGGGCGCTGCCGAGAGCATGCCGTGCAAATATCGGGGATTAAACGACGTGGTCCGTGCTCGTCCTGCCAACTGATGTTGATCCCATAGCTGTGGTAGCTTTTCGCGAACCACCGCCTCATGTTCTGGGGTTCGAGCCTTCACTTCCAATTCGATGTGGGTGAAGCCAGCCAGCAGGGTCAGAACGTCGGTTAGCCGGGGGATGCCTTCACGTGTGGGCCATTGCGGGAAATGCTTGTGGCTGGCATCGAGTTCAGCAAGCGCCCGTGCCGTCAGTTCATGCACGCTGCCTGAGCCGAGACTGGTGCGCTTAACATCGGCATCGTGAATCACCACAAGCTCGTTGTCGGCACTGACTTGGATATCAAACTCCACCGCACGGATGCCTAAATTGTGTAAGTGTCGGAAGCCACTCAGGGTGTTCTCCGGCGCTTCGCCGCGAGCGCCACGGTGTCCAATAATGAGCATCTCTAATATCAACCGTAGTAAGTGATCATTGCGTCGTGAACGATAGTGTAGCTATCTTCGTTAAAGCCGTGTGACGCTGATCAGGAGCTGTGGTCTAATCGCCACCATCATGTTTAAACCACTCTCTGTTTTTATCGGGCTGCGCTATACGCGTGCTCGCCGCCGCGAACGCTTCATCTCCTTCATGTCGCTCAGTTCCATGATTGGATTGATGTTGGGCGTAGCCGTTTTGATTACCGTGCTGTCGGTAATGAACGGCTTCGATCGCGAACTGAAGCAACGCATTCTCGGCATGGTGCCACAAGCAACCATTACGTCGAGTGAGCCTCTGCAAAATTGGCCTAAGCTCGTACAAATTGCCGAAAGCACCGTGGGCGTTATTGCAGCGGCTCCCATGACGCAAGTTCAAGGCATGCTGACGGCGAATGGCCAAGTTAGCGGCGCCATGATTACGGGCATTGAGCCGGCGCGTGAGCAGCGAGTATCGATCCTGCACGACTTCATGGTGCAAGGCAGCATGGCCACCTTGCGCGATGGGGATTTTGGCATCGTACTTGGCCAACAACTGGCGAACAGCCTGGGCGTGGCCGTGGGCGACCCCATTACCTTGGTGTTGCCCGAGGCGACGATCAGTGCGGCGGGCGTTATTCCGCGCTTCAAACGCTTCACCGTGACGGGAATATTCAAGGTCGGTGCTGAGGTCGATGGCTTACTTGCCTATGTTCACTATGCCGATGCCGGCAAGCTCTTACGCATTGGCAGCAAGGTCCAAGGCGTGCGTTTAAAAGTCGATGACCTATTTCAGGCTCGCGCCATTAACGAGCGCTTGCTAGCTAAGTTGCCGCCCTTTTTCTACGGCAATGACTGGACGCAAACCCAGGGCAGCTTGTTCAACGCGATTAAAATGGAAAAGACCATCATGTCTTTGCTGTTGCTGCTGATTGTTGCAGTGGCAGCTTTTAACATCGTGTCCAGCTTGGTCATGGTGGTTAATGACAAGCGCTCGGATATCGCCATTTTGCGGACTTTGGGGGCAACCCCGCGCATGATTCAGCGAATTTTTCTGGTGCAAGGCACGGCTATCGGATTGGGTGGGACGCTGGCGGGTATGCTGCTGGGCGTGACCTTATCGCTCACCGTCAGTGACCTGGCGGCATTTTATGAGCGGGTCTCCGGGGTGCATTTGTTTGATGCTTATTTTGTGAACTATCTACCGACCGAGCTGGTGATCAGTGATGTGGTCTGGGTCAGTATCACCGCCTTTATTTTGAGTTTCCTCGCCACCTTATATCCCGCCTATCAAGCAGGACGCGTTCAGCCGGCGGAGGCTTTACGCTATGAGTAATTCGTGGGTGTTAAGCGCAGAAAACCTGAGTCAATGTTTTCGCGAAGGCCCGCAAGCCATCGACGTTTTGCGCGGTGTCTCTTTTCATATTGAGCGGGGCGAATGTGTTGCCATTGTTGGGCGCTCGGGCTCGGGTAAAACCACGCTGCTGCATTTATTGGGTGGTTTAGAGCAGCCTTCACAAGGCGTCGTGCAATTGCTTGGTGAGCCCTTTAGCCATGCCAGCGAAGCGAAGCGGAGCCAGTTGCGTAATCGTCACGTAGGCTTTGTTTATCAGCTGCATCATCTGCTACCAGAGTTTACCGCACGCGAAAATGTGGCGTTGCCGTGTGTCATCGGTGGCCTGTCGGTACGCGAGGCACAGCAGCGGGCAGATGACTTGCTGGTGCGTGTGGGCTTGGCAGACCGTGGCGGACATACCCCAGCGCAGCTCTCAGGTGGCGAACGTCAGCGTGTGGCCTTAGCGCGCGCGCTGGTGACCCAACCGGCGGTGGTGTTAGCGGATGAACCTACCGGCAATCTCGATCGCGATACCGCTGAACAAATTCATGATCTGATTTTGTCGCTAAACAAGGACTTACAAACCAGCTTTGTCATTGTCACCCATGAAGAGCGCTTAGCTTCGCTCATGGACAGGCGCCTGCGCTTGGAGCAAGGCCGGCTCCTGGCCTCAGAGTAGGCCTTAATTGTTTGGCGTCAGCGCGCGCCGTGCAGAGCGCGCCTGCCATTGTTTGGCAACATGCCAGCGCCAATACACCTGCATCCCAAGATAACCGAGGCTGCCGAATCCCACACCTAAAAGCACCGTGCCGACCAAAAAAGGCTTAATCGGTGCATTGACGCTGCTTGTGGTTGAGTTGATGTCTAGCGAGATCATGGTAGCCAATAAGCCCTCCATGTCGGACCAGCTCAGCATCGGTACGCCCAGAATTAAACTGCCCGTTGCGTAGGCAACATACATAAACGGCAAGATCGTAATGGGGTTGGTCAGCCAAGTCAGCACCAACACCATAGGCAAATTAATGCGAAGAGCCAGCGCCGTTAGCGTGGCGGGCACCATTTGAAATGGCATGGGCATAAAAGCAAAAAATAGGCCCCAAAACATGGCCAAAGAAGCAGAGCGCCGATTGAGATGCCAAACACTGGGGTCGCCTAATCGATGCCGCAAAAAGCCCAACGATTTTTGCGCACGGATTTTGTCGGGTGAAGGCAAATAGCGGCGAATCAGGGCTTTTGGCATGGTAAAGCAGCTTCCAACAAGCAAGAGCGGAGAGCCTAGTCTACACTGACAAAAGCAACACGAGCAGGCGAACAACGCCGGGGATCCGTTTTGCGATGTCACAAGGAGTGTGGCTGTGCGAGTGAGTATTCGCTTGAGTACCGCATGTTTATTGGGCTGGATTTTCGGGCATCTTAGTTTGTGGTTTTGGTCGACATTGCCTCCCACAGAACTGACCATAGGCTGCGCGTTGCTGGCCTTAGTCGTCCTGTGTTTTCAGCCCAAACGCCTATTGGCCGGTTGTGCTGCCTTGAGCTTGGGCATTTTGTGCGCGACTCAGGCGGCACGACTACAACTGGACACACGCATTCCTACAGCCTGTGAGGGGCAGCTGCTGACGGTGAATGGCGTCATAGTCGGTTTGCCTGAGCCGGCAGAGCCGTTCGGAGTTCGCTTCCGATTTCAGCCAGATTACGTCCAGTCACATCCTACGGAGTGTCTTCATAAGGAAGCACTTTGGCAGCTGAGCTGGCGAACCGACGCGATGCCTTTACCGGGCGAGCGTTGGCGTATTCAAGTCAAGTTAAAGCGGCCCCACGGCCTGCAAAACCCCGGTGGATTTGATGTGGAGCGCTGGCATCACGCCGAAGGTGTATCAGCCACAGGCTGGCTGCGTGACGGCCAGCGTTTAGCGCGTGCTACACCGTCCATTGATCTTTGGCGATGGCAGATCCGTCAGCGCTTACTCGCTGAGTTTCCGCTCCAGCGGGATGCCGCAGGGACCGTTTTGGCCTTGCTCACCGGTGACCGCGTGGGCATTAGCCCGTCGGCATGGGAGCGTTATGCGCGCACTGGGGTCACCCACTTAGTTGCCATTTCGGGTGTGCACATCACTTTAGTTGCCTGGCTAAGTGGCTATCTCTTTCAGAGCCTGTGGCGCCGAACACCTACTGCCGCAAAGTATTGCTCGGCGCTGCGGCTGGGCGGCCTAGTCGGTTGGCTGGTGGCGGCAGGTTATGTGTTGCTGGCGGGTGCCGAAGTGCCTGCACAGCGCACCTTGTTTATGTTGGCGGTAATTTTGTTGATGCGCTGGCTGCCGGGTCAGTTTAGCGGGCCGCAGATTTGGATGACGGCGCTGGCCGTGGTGCTGCTATGGGATCCCTTGGCGGTTCACAGTGTTGGGCTGTGGCTATCGTTTGGCGCGGTAGGGCTGTTGATGGCCGCTGGTATGCCCTTGGGCGAAGAGGGCGGATGGCGGGCTGCCTTGCGCGCCCAATGGCTGGCAACATGGGGTTTGTTGCCCTTGTCCTTAGCCATTTTTAGTCGCGTTTCGTGGGTGAGTTTTCCGGTCAATCTCATCGCCATTCCGGTGATTACCTTTACCGTTGTGCCTTTAAGCATGTTGGGCTTGTTGTGCTGGCCTTGGCCGTCGCTAATGGCTGCCTGTTGGGGCTTGTCCGTCCTGCTGATGCAGCAGCTAATCAATGTATTGGACTGGGCGGCAGCGCTTCCTGGCGCCTGGCAGTCATTTGCCTTGCCTTCTGGCAGTGCGTGGGGCTTGGCGCTAGTCATGATGCTCGTGCTGATGCCACGGGCCATGCCGGGTCGGCTGTGGCTTATTTATCCACTCGCGTGGGTGGTTTGGCCGCAGCTGTTACCGACCACGGGGGCTGTGCGTATGACCTTACTCGATGTGGGGCAGGGCTTATCGGTGGTGTTACAGACGCGGCATCATCAGCTGCTGTATGACACCGGGCCCAGCTTTGGGCCCATTGCCGATGCAGGCTCTCGCGTGATTTTGCCGGCCTTGCGAGAGGCGCGAATCACCTCTCTCGATCGCTTAATTTTTAGTCATGATGACCTGGATCACACCGGAGGTGGCGCCAGTGTGTTGGCGGCCTTGCCTGTGAAGCAAGTGCTAGGTGTTTGGCCTTCGGCGCTGGATGCGCCCGCGCGTCATACGCCTTGCAGGGCAGGGCAACGCTGGTTCTGGGACGGTGTGCAATTTGATGTGCTTTGGCCCTACCCAGAAAGTACCGTTGCCGGTGATAACAATCAGTCCTGCGTACTGCGAGTGCAAGCGGGTAAGCACGTGGTCTTGATCATGGGCGATTTAGAGGCCGTGGCAGAGCTGCAGTTGGTCGCAGAAACCCCGGTGCAGCATTTAAGGGCCGACTTGTTAGTGTTGGGTCACCACGGCAGCAAAACCTCGAGCACGGCCACGCTGCTTGATGCGGTTCAGCCAAAGGAGGTCATTGCTGCGGTGGGGTATCGCAACCGCTTCAAGCATCCGGCAAAAGCGGTGTTGCACCGATTGCAGGAGCGGGGCATACACGGTTGGCGTAGCGATGCTACTGGGGCGCTCCAATATGATATTGTGCCTGCCCAGCCTTGGCCAGATGTTCAGCGCTGGCGAGTACAACAAGCGCATTATTGGCTTTGGCCAGAACATAGTGCCGCAGGTCGCGCAAGCCTTGGCGCACTTCACGTGTTCCCGTAGAGTAGCCGCATCGGAATTGGGCTTAGCCCTCGGGAGTGTGCCCTGTGTGGGAAATGATGAAATCCGGTGGCTGGCTCATGCTGCCACTACTCATTGCGTCGGTATTGGCGCTCGCTATTATTCTGGAGCGTGCCTGGACACTGCGCAGCAGTCGCATCGCGCCTAAGCATTTGCTCGCGGACGTGTGGACGCAATTACAAAGCGGCGATCTCAAAGGGGAGGCATTGCTTAGGCTGCAAGCCGGTTCACCGCTGGGCGCCTTGTTAGCCGCGGGGCTGATTAATGCTCGCCACGGTCGTGACATCATGAAAGAAAGCATCGAGGATGCGGCATCTGGCATTGTGCATGAGATGGAGCGCCATCTAACGCTGCTGGGTACTATCGCGCAGATTGCCCCGTTGCTGGGTTTGCTGGGCACCGTGGTGGGCATTATTGAAGCCTTTTTGGTGGTGACCAGTGGCGGCATTAGCGATCCCACGGCATTGGCCGGGGGTATTTCCAAAGCCTTGGTGACAACGGCAGCAGGTATTGCTGTTGCTGTGCCAGCGATGATCATGCATCGGTACTACTTCCGTCATATCCAATCGTTGGTGGTGTACATGGAGCTACAAGCCGTGAAACTGGTGGACATGCTGCATGGCGATCGTGAAGTCGATATTCGTGAAGGTGGCGCGTGAAACTGCGCCGTCCCACGCAAGATCCGCTGGAGCTCAATCTCACGCCGATGATTGACTGCCTGCTGTTCCTGATCATTTTCTTCATGCTGTCCACGACATTTGCCAAGACGGGCAAGCTGCAAATTCAATTACCGCAGGCGGATGTTGGCGCGAGCAAGCCGGTCACCAAGGCGTTGGAAGTAGCCATAGATTCTCGTGGTCACTACGCCATCAATGGTCAGCCCTTGGCTTCCAAGAAGGCTGAAGACCTTCGTCAGGCGATTGAGTCAGCAGCCGGCAATCAGCGTGATCAGCCGTTTGTTATTTCCGCCGATGGTCAGGCGCCGCATCAAGCCGTGGTTACCGTCATGGATATTGCCGGTCAGCTGGGTTTTCGTTCTCTGGGCATTGGCGCGCGTGATGCCAAGCCGCCATCGCAATAAGGCTTTTTCATGACCGATGAAGTGACCACCACGCCACCGACCCCGCCCGCCACAAGCTGGGAGTCTTATAAGCGTTTATTGAGCTATACCCGGCGTTATTGGAAGTTTTTTGCTTTCGCCGTGGTGGGTTTTATCATCAATGCACAGACTGAGTGGGCATCTGCGCAATTACTGAAATACATTATTGATTCCATTCAGAACAAAGATCAGACCGCTAAAGACTGGATCCCTTTCCTTATCGTGGGCATTTTCTTTGTTCGCGGCGTGGGCTCATTTATTGGCACGTACTACATGTCCATGGTCTCGCGCCATGTGGTGTATGCCTTGCGTATGGACTTGTTTACCAAGCTGCTGAAGTTGCCGGCTAGTTTTTATCACCACAACTCGCCTGGCCATATTGCCGCGAAACTCATTTATAACGTTGAGCAAGTCACCGCGGCCGCCACCGAGGCGCTAAAAACCATCGTTCGCGAAGGCGCGATTGTGATTGGCCTGTTTAGCTATTTGCTTTACACCAACTGGCGTTTGTCGTTGTCACTGTTGCTGGTGGGGCCGTTTGCCGCGTTGTTGGTACGCACGGCGAGTAAGCGTTTCCGTAAGCTGGCTAAACGCATGCAAAACACCATGGGCGATGTGAATCACATTACCAATGAAACCATCACGGGTTATCAGGTGGTCAAAACCTATGGTGGCGAGCCGTTTGAGCTGGGGCGTTTCAATCGAGCCTCTCAGGAGAATTTACGCCAAGGCATGAAAATGGTGGTGACCAGTGCGGTGAGTACACCCTTGGTTCAGCTCCTCATGTCGATAGCAATGGCCTGCGTAGTTTGGGTCGCATTACGCCCGGACATCATGCAGGGCACCTCGCCGGGCGAGTTTATTGCCTACATCACCGCTGCTGGCCTGTTGGCCAAGCCCATCAAATCGCTGACTGAAGTCAATGAAAAGCTGCAGCGTGGCATTGCCGCAGCACAATCTGTGTTTGAAGTGCTAGATGAGCCTGCAGAGCCGTCGGGTGGCACGCGGGCCATCGGGCGCTTGCAGGGCGATGTGGAATTTCGGCATGTGCAGTTTGCTTATGAGCCCAACCATCCTGTCTTGAAAGACTTTTCATTGACGGTCAAGGCCGGGCAGACCGTGGCTATTGTGGGGCGCTCTGGTTCGGGTAAAACCACCTTAGTGAATCTATTGCCGCGTTTTTATGATGCGCAAGCTGGCGAGATTTTGATTGATGGCCATCCCATCAATGAATATCCCATCAGTGAGTTACGCCAGCAAATTGCCTCCGTGGGGCAAAAAGTCATCCTCTTCGACGACACCGTAAGCAACAACATCGCCTATGGCGCATTCCGTGACTTGCCTCATGAAGCGGTCGTTGAAGCGGCTAAAATGGCCTTTGCCGATGAATTCATTCGAGCCATGCCCAACGGCTATGACACACGAATTGGTCAAGATGGTGTGCAGCTATCCGGAGGGCAGCGCCAACGCTTGGCGATTGCACGTGCATTAATTAAAAACGCCCCCATCCTGATTCTCGATGAAGCTACAAGCGCGCTCGATAATGAGTCGGAGTTCTTCATCCAAGCTGCCTTAGAGAAAGTCATGGAAGGGCGAACAACCCTTGTGATTGCGCACCGTTTGTCCACGATTGAAAACGCCGATTGGATCGTGGTCATGGATGCCGGCGAAATTATTGAGCAGGGTACGCACCGTGAGCTACTGGCGCGTGAAGGCATGTATGCCCAGCTGCATAGCCGTCACTTTAGTGAAGAGGATACGGGTGGCCATGCCGCCTGAGGCTAAGGGCTCTGTCGCGTCGCCCAAAAACTGGGCAGAACGTTGGTATCAAGGGTATCTGCTGTTTGCCTTGCTGATGCCACTGGCCTGGCTTTTTATGGCAGTGGCTGGCCTGCGCCGGCTGGCTTATCGCTGGGGCGGGCTTCGTGCTTGGCGGGCTCCGGTGCCGGTCATTGTGGTCGGTAATATTTCCGTTGGTGGCACCGGCAAAACACCACTCACCCTAGCGTTGGTTGAGCAACTTCGTCAGCACGGCTGGCGACCCGGCATTGTCAGTCGCGGTTATGGCGGTAAAGGCGCGCAGTATCCCCAGCATGTAGAGGCGGATGCTTGTGCTAGTAAGGTGGGCGATGAGCCACTTTTGCTGGCGCGTCGTTCACAGGCACCGGTGGTGATTGACCCTTTGCGTGTTCGTGGTGTGCAGCATTTACTGGCGACCAGTAATTGCAATGTGGTGATTTGCGATGACGGTTTACAACACTATGCCCTTGCACGGGATATCGAAATTGCCGTCGTGGATGGGCAGCGCGGATTTGGTTCAGCTTGGCGTTTACCCGCCGGCCCGATGCGTGAGTCCTTAGCGCGATTAGAAACTGTCGACTTCGTGGTAGTAAACGGCCCTTGGCGTGCTTCGGGAGACGCCCCCGCATCCGCCATAACCCTGTCGCTTCAGGCTGCACCTTGGCGGCCCGTTGGTGTTCACCCGTCTCTGCCCGTGCCAACAGCAGGTCATGTGCATGCCGTTGCTGGCATTGGTCATCCACCGCGCTTTTTTGCCTTGCTTGCGGAGCAGGGCTTTCAGCCTATTCCGCATGCCTTTCCTGATCACCACGCCTACAGCGCCGAGGATTTGCAGTTTAGCCCGCCTGCACCCGTGGTTATGACGGAAAAAGATGCGGTGAAATGCGCCGAAATTGCGCCGCCTAATAGCTGGTATGTGCCGGTTCAGGCTATTCTGCCCGACAGTTTTTGGCAGGCACTGACACAGCGCCTAGCCACTTGGAGAAAGCCTCATGTTGGATAAAAAATTACTCACGATCCTAGCCTGTCCGCTGTGCAAAGGGCCTTTGCAGTATGTCTCGGAACAAGCCGAATTGATCTGCAGAGCCGATGCCTTGGCATTTCCGATTCGTGAAGGTATTCCCGTCATGTTGGAAGGCGAAGCTCGCCGCTTAACGCTGGATGAAACCTTGCCGCCCAGTCGCGGCAGCTTCTAAGGAGCCTACCATGAGCTTTCGCGTTGTCATTCCTGCTCGTTTTGGCTCCAGTCGCTTGCCCGGCAAGCCCTTGCTCGATATCTGCGGCAAGCCCATGGTGGTGCATGTTTACGAGCGCGCTCTGCAGAGTGCTGCCAGTGATGTGGTGGTCGCCACCGATGACCCGGGCATCGAAGCCGTGTTGCGCGAGTTGGGAGCCCCGGTGGTGATGACCCGTGCGGATCATCCCTCGGGCACCGATCGTTTGCAGGAAGTGGCTGCGCATTTTGGTTGGGCTTCCGATGATATCGTGGTGAATGTGCAAGGCGACGAGCCATTGATTCCGCCCGCGGTTATCAATCAGGTGGCGGAAAACCTCATGCAAGCGTCGGCCGCGAGCATTGCCACGCTAGCCGAGCCCATTCATGGTGCCGAGCAGCTGTTTAATCCGAATATCGTCAAGCTGGTGCGCGATGCGAGTGATCACGCGCTCTATTTTAGCCGTGCCCCCATGCCCTGGGCGCGAGATGCTTTTGCGCAGAGTCGTGAGCAGCTCCCGCCCGAAGCGCTGTCGCTTTATCTGCGCCATCTCGGTATTTATGCATACCGCGTCGGCTTCTTACATGACTATGTGTCGTGGCCACCGGCGCTGATCGAGCAAGTTGAGGCGTTGGAGCAGCTCCGCGCGTTATATCAAGGCGTGAAGATTCATGTCGGTGTGGCAGCCGTTGAGTTGCCGCCCGGGGTTGATACGCAGGCCGATCTGGATCGTGTCCGTGTCGTCATGGCCGCGCAGCTCGCTTCTCGATCGGTGTGACGTCTCGCGTGAGCACTGAAAAGCCTGTCCGTGTCCTGTTTGTTTGCCTGGGGAATATTTGTCGCTCGCCCACCGCCGAGGCGGTATTTAAGCGCCAAGTGGAGCAGGCCGGTTGGCAGAGTTTGATTCAGGCGGACTCGGCAGGCACGGCAGCCTGGCATGAGGGTAAAGCCCCAGATCCCCGATCGCAGCAGCATGCGCGTGTGCGTGGATATGATCTGTCGGCATTGAGAGCGCGACAAGTGAAAGTGGAAGATTTCGCCGATTTTGACCACATTATCGCGATGGATGCGGCCAATTTAGCCGAAGTTAAGCGCCTCCGCTTGCAGGTAGGCGAATCAGCCAAAGCACGTCTATCGTTACTGCTCGACCATCACCCCGAGTTGCAGGGGGGTGATGTTCCAGACCCCTACTATGGTGGTGCCGAGGGCTTCGAGCAGGTCTTAGATCAGGTCGAAACGGCGTGTACGCAGCTATTACGCTCATTATTGAAAACACAGGGAGTATTTGGCTGTGGCTGCTGAGCTGACATTTTTCGAAAATGCCGATCTCACTCGACTCAATACCTTGGGCTTACCGGCGCGAGCGCGGTTTCTCGCGAAAGTCAGTAGCGAAGCGGCTCTTATGCACGTGTTGCGCTCGGTTACGGCACAGCGTATGCCCGTCGAGATCTTGGGTGGCGGCAGTAATTTGGTGTTGGCAGGCAATGTGCCGGCGCTGGTGATTCAGCCTTGCCTGATGGGGCGGCAGGTGTTGTCTATGCATGGAGATGCTGTGCTGGTTGAGGCTGGTGCGGGAGAAAACTGGCATGCCTTTACGCAGTGGACTATCGCTCAGGGTTTATCGGGGCTGGAAAATTTGTCGCTGATTCCGGGCTCAGTGGGTGCGTCGCCCGTTCAGAACATTGGCGCCTATGGAGTTGAAGTAGCGGATGTGATGCATTCGCTAACGGCGATTGATCGACTGACTGGCGCGCGAGTGGAATTGGCGGCTGCGGCGTGCGCCTTTGCCTATCGCGACAGTTTGTTTAAGTCGCGGGCACCGGGTCGCTACATTATTACGAAAGTTCGCTTTTTATTGTCGCGAAAACCCACAATACGACTCGATTATGGCGATATACGTCGCGAAATTGAACGACTTGGTATTGTCCAAGTGACGCCGAGAGCCGTCGCAAATGCAGTCATTGCTATTCGTCAGAGCAAGCTGCCAGATCCGATTAAATTAGGTAATGCGGGCAGTTTCTTTAAAAATCCGGTGGTTCCGGTAACGCAGGCGGATGAGCTGCGCCAGCGGTTTCCCGCCCTGGTTAGCTATCCGCAAACGGTTGGTCTGAAATTGGCAGCGGGCTGGCTTATCGAGCAGGCAGGCTGGAAGGGTCGCAATCAAGGCGCTGTAGGCGTTCATGATAGGCAGGCCCTGGTGCTGATTCATCGTGGCGGTGGTTCAGGCGCACAATTACTGCAGTTAGCGGCAGATGTTCGCGCCAGTGTGCTGGATAAGTTTGGGGTGGTGCTGGAGCAGGAGCCAGTGATTTGGGGCTTGTAAACTAACTTCACATCAGGCTATCGTCAGAAAGCAAAAAGCCCCACTTTTGGGGCTTTTTGCTATTCGCTAATCCGCTGGCGGATTAGCTCTGTGAGCCTTCGCTTTCAGCTTTTAGTTCAGCTTTGGCGCGCGCTTCGGCTTCACGCTGTAGGCGCCTACGAACACGTGGGTCATTGCTGGCACGACGTGGGGCCTTGCTGTCGTCTGCGCTATTAGTTTCAGGCGTTTCGCTGGCAACGACTTCAGTGGCCGATTCAGGGACTGGCGCTGCTGCTTCAGCCGGAGCTTCTGCAATGATTGGCGCTGGTTCAGAGATTTCAGCTTCAGCCACAACTTCAGCTGCAACTTCAACAGCGGGAGCCTTTGTTTCTCCTGCAACAGCAGTAATAACTTCATCTGCAACAACTGTGACAGGAGCAGCTTCAACCACAGGTGCTGGCTCGACTTCAGTGGCGGCAGCCAATTCAGTCACAACTTCAGCAGGTGTCGCAGCCACTTCAATAGCGGGCTCTACCGAAACGTCGGTCACGACTTCGGGTGCTGTCGTTTCTGTTGTGATGAGGCTTGTCTCAGCTACCGTTGCTTCGGCAACGACTTCAGTGGCAGTGGTTTCAACGGCAACCGTTTCAACTGCTGCTACGGATGCGTCGGCTTGCGACTCACCCGGCACGGGCAGGCCAGCATCGATTAACACCTGTGGGTCGCGCTCGCGCGGGCCACGCTGACGGCGCGCAGGGTGACGGTTGCGACGACGACGCTCGCCGCCTTCAGCTGCTAAAGCTGGTGCAACACCCGCTTCTCCGACAACGCCATCATCAGCCACAACGACCGTTTCGTTAACCAGTGTTTCATCAATCGCTACTGCTTCACGCGGTGGGCGTGGTGCGCGCGGTTGACGCTCACGGGGCGGACGCGGTGCGCGCTCTGCAGGTGCAACGGCAGGAGCCGCTTCCAGTGGCTTATCAATCTGGCTGCGACCGCCAACGGACTGCACTTCCAGGTTCTGACGATTGCCACGATCACCATTGCGATCGCCATTACGAGGATTGCGATTGCCCTGACCGCCTTGGCCTTGGCCCTGACGTTGCGGACGGTTCTGACCCTGACCCTGTGCGTTGCCGCGTGAGTTCATGGGGCGACGCTCTGGCTGTGGTGCTGGCACCGGCTCTGGCTTGACGCCAAACAGGCCCTTTAGCCAAGCCATAAAGCCTGTAGGCTGCGGGGCTGCCACCACCGCAGGTGTACCACGACCGAAGTGGCTTGGGCGTTGTTGACGTCCACTGCCGATTTCACGGCTGGCTGTATCGCGTGCGGCACCGGTGTCACGGCTAGGAGCTTGTGCTTCGCGGGGTTGCTGTTCGCGTGGCGCTGGCGCTTGCGTCTGTGGCTGGATATTGCGTACTGCAGCGACCTGACGCTTAGGCGCGTCGCCGTCAACGGCTTCCAGCACGACTTCAAGGGCGGGTGGCTGGATGCGTTCTACCATCTTGAAGCTAGCGATATCTTCATCGCCTTCTTCGACTTGGTCATCACGCAGGCGTGTGACTTCGTAGTGCGGCGTTTCCATGTGTGGGTTCGGCAAAATCAGGATGCGCACTTTGCTGCGAGCTTCCAGATCGGCCAGCGTTTTGCGCTTTTCGTTGAGCAAGAAGGTGGCCACCGAGACAGGTACCGACGCGTTGATTTGCGCCGTGCGGTCTTTCAGTACTTCTTCCTCGATCAGACGCATGATGGACAGCGACAGCGAGCGCACATCGCGAATCACGCCAGTACCGTTGCAACGCGGGCAGACCAGGCCGGTGGCTTCTTCCAGCGATGGACGCAGACGCTGACGCGAGAGTTCGAGCAAGCCGAACTTGGAGATGCGGCCGATCTGGATGCGAGCACGATCCATCGCCAAGGCATCACGCAGACGGTCTTCAACCATGCGCTGGTGCTTAGGAGGCGTCATGTCGATGAAGTCGATGACGACCAGACCGCCGCTGTCACGCAGACGCAGCTGGCGCGCGATTTCGTCGGCTGCTTCGAGGTTGGTGTTGAGTGCGGTTTCCTCGATGTCGCTGCCTTTAGTGGCGCGCGAGGAGTTAATGTCGATGGACACTAGTGCTTCGGTTGGATCGATGACGATGGAGCCGCCTGACGGCAGCTTCACTTCACGCTGGAAAGCGGTCTCGATCTGGCTCTCGATCTGGTAGCGGTTAAACAGCGGCACCGAATCTTTATAGAGCTTGATCTTGGTTTGGTAATGCGGCATGACTTGCTGGACGAAGGCCATGGCTTCGTTGTACGCGGCTTCGTTGTCGATCAGTACATCGTTGATGTCCTGACGCAGGTAGTCACGAACGGCACGAATAATGACGTTGGATTCCTGGAAGATTAGGAAGGGCGCGGTCTTTTCTTTGCCAGCGCTCTGAATCGCCGTCCACAGCGTCATCAGGTAGTCGAGGTCCCACTGCAGTTCTTCGGCGCTGCGGCCGAGACCTGCCGTGCGAACAATCGCACCCATGTCGTTGGGGATGTTGATGGCGTTGAGGGCGTCTTTCAGTTCCTGACGCTCTTCACCCTCGATGCGGCGCGAAATGCCGCCGGCACGCGGGTTGTTCGGCATCAGCACGAGGTAGCGGCCGGCCAGCGAAATGAAGGTCGATAGGGCAGCGCCCTTGTTGCCGCGCTCTTCTTTCTCCACCTGAACGATGACTTCTTGGCCTTCCTGCAGCGCATCTTTAATGGTGATGCGGCCGCCGGCTTCTTTTGGCGTCTTGTGGAAGTATTCGCGAGCGACTTCTTTCAGCGGCAAGAAGCCGTGACGATCGCCACCAAAATCAACGAAGGCGGCTTCGAGGCTGGGTTCAATACGGGTGACGCGACCCTTGAAAATGCTGGCCTTTTTCTGCACGCGGCCGCGGTGTTCAAGGTCAAAATCATAGAGGCGTTGGCCATCTACCATAGCGACGCGAATTTCTTCGTTGTGTGTCGCGTTAATCAACATGCGTTTCATGTGTGGGTCTACCCATGGGGTTATGCCCCACATCGGGTGCCCGCAAGCAAGCCGCGGCAACAGCAAAAAAAGGCATCATATCGATGCGCTTTCAATCTCGTACACGCCAAGCCAAGTGAGCTCTACGTGTCATCCTTAATTCTGTTGTGAGCGAGAAGCACGGGTTCGGGGTGTCCGACTCGGGTGCTTACCGCTGGTGACCTGATCAAAATGACGAGATCAGAGCCGCTTTTAAATTCTTGCCTGCGCGCAAAATCACGATGCGGCGCGAGGTTTTATTCTGGCGACAGAGTCGTCGCCTCGGGGGCTGGGTGGCGGAGGTGCATGGGGCGGCGGTCATCCTGAGCGACGAAATATCGTCGTCACAGGGACTCAGCTCAGTTGCGTTTCCTGCCAAGCAGCAGTCGCTTTGCTTTATCATGCGGCCATCGACAAACGGTCTTCAATGGCAAGCGACTCGCTAATATAGCAGTCATCTTCCGTCAAGGCCAATGGCCCGGAATTAATACAGGACAGTTCATGTCAGATTTACCGCACGTTCCCGACGCACCGGCCGTAAAAATGCTCACGGTAGATGAGGCTTATGCAGGCCAGCGCCTCGACAACTATCTCATCACCGCACTCAAGGGACTGCCCCGTACGTTGGTGTACCGCATTGTTCGTACCGGTGAGGTGCGGGTTAATAAAGGCCGCACTAAAGCAGATTACCGGGTGCAGGCTGGCGATGTGATTCGCGTGCCGCCCTTACGCATGAGTGAAGAAAAGCCAGCTGCCCGCCCGACCAGCAGCCTGCAAAAACTCTTGAAAAGCCGCATTGTTCACGATGAGGACCATTTATTAGTCGTAAATAAGCCGGCGGGTTTAGCCGTGCATGGCGGCAGTGGTATCTCCATTGGTTTGATTGAGGCGCTACGGTCACTTAGGCCGGATGCGACAGCGCAGTTAGAGCTCGTGCATCGCCTGGACCGGGATACTTCGGGTTTGACCATGGTGACGGGGCATCGCGCCTTATTGAGAGCGCTACATGCCCAGCTTCGCGATGGCCAGATGGATAAACGCTATGTCGCGCTGTTGTCCGGGCGCTTAAGCGGAGCCAAGCATCGCGTTGAAGCGCCACTGTTAAAGGTCGAAAGCCCGAACGGCGAAGCGGTGGTGCGCGTATCCCGTGATGGCAAAACAGCCATTACGGTCTTTACCGTGTTGGAGCGTTTTGCCGATGCCACCTTGGTTGAAGCGCATCTGCTCACCGGCCGCACGCACCAAATCCGTGTTCATGCTCAGCATTTGGGTCATGCCTTGGTAGGGGATGATAAGTATGGTCGCGACGACGTTAACGCACGTTTTAAAGCGAAAGGCTTGTCGCGACTGTTTTTGCATGCACGGGATCTGCGCTTGACCCTGCCCTCGGGGAAAAAGTTATCGCTACATGCGGATGTTGATGAAGACTTTGAGCGGGGTTTAGAGGTGTTACGTCGTGCTTGATCGCAACAGTACTCGCTTTGATTTAGTCATTTTTGATTGGGACGGCACGCTCATGGACTCGCTGGCGCAAATTGTGCGCAGCGTAAAGCTCGCAGCCTTGGATTTAGGTGTGCCGGAGCCCAGTGATGCGGCTGCGCGTGACATTATTGGCCTGGGTCTGCCCGAAGCCATGCAAGTGTTGTTTCCACAAGTTCCCGAAGTTGAGCGAGAGGCGTTGCGTCACCGCTATGCGCATCATTTTGTTGCGGGCGTAGGTGGGCATAGTCAGCCCTATGCGGGTGCAGAGGCACTGTTACAGCAGCTAAGTGGCGCGGGGCGTCAATTAGCCGTGGCCACAGGAAAAAGTCGAGCGGGCTTGAATCGTGTCCTGGCGCATGCCGGTTGGTCATCGTATTTCAGTGCCACGCGTTGTGCTGATGAAACGGCCTCCAAACCTAACCCACTCATGCTCAGGGAGCTGTTGTTGGAATTACGAGTGCCCTTGGAGCGCGCGGTGATGATTGGCGATACGCACTATGACCTAGAAATGGCGCAACGTTTAGGCATGCCATCCATTGGTGTGAGCTATGGCGTTCATAGCGCAGAGCGGCTTGCAGAGCATGCGCCGATTGCGATTTGTCAGGATATGTCTGAGCTGGCATCCACGTTGGCTGCGTTATAGTCATTCAAACGTTTTAGTCTTGAGAAGGGGTGTTGCATGTCGGATTGGACGGGTAATCGAAATCAAGAGCCGAAAGACTGGGCACTTATTGAAGCCTTTATAAAAGCGGATCTCGATGATCGTCGGCGCAGTGCGCGCTGGCGCTGGCTGCGTCGCGCATTATTGCTGGTCATTGTGGCGGCTCTGGCGGTCAGCTTTTTAAAAGATGAAGCTGGCACATCGAGTGCATTCGGTCCCCACACCGCGGTAGTGTTTATTAATGGCCAAATTGCTGGCGATAGCCCAGCGAATGCTCAAAGCATTAACGACTCGCTCGCCGCCGCATTCGAGAGCACAGAGGCTAAGGCGATTGTGCTGAGTATTGATAGTCCTGGCGGCAGCCCGGTTCAGGCCGACGAGGTATATCGCGAGATTCGCCGACTGCGTAAATTGCATGCCGATACGCCGGTGTACGCTGTCATTGGCGATACTGGCGCTTCTGGGGCGTATTACATTGCCGTGGCTGCCGACAAAATCTTTGTAAATCCGTCCAGTTTGGTCGGTTCCATTGGCGTGATTATGCCGGGCTTTGGTGTGCCCAATTTGCTGCAGAAGCTCGGGGTTGAGGATCGCACGCTGACCGCAGGCGAGCATAAAAATCTGCTTAGTCCCGCTCGGGCTGTGGATCCGGTAGAGCGTGAGCATGTGCAGAGTGTTCTCGATGCCGTTCACCGACACTTCATTACGGCGGTGAAAGCCGGTCGTGGTGCTCGGTTAAGTAATAATCCGGATCTCTTTTCGGGTTACTTCTGGAGCGGTGATCAAGCCATTGCCTTGGGCCTAGCGGATGCCGTGGGTTCTGTGGCCTCCGTCGCCCGGGATGTGGTTAAGCACGAAACGCTGGTTGACTATACAGAGGTGCAAAATCCACTAGATTCGGTGTTGCGCCGCTTGGGCAGTCAGCTCGGTAAATCTCTTGGGGCGGCTTTCAAGCAATCCGTGACGGAAACTTCGCAGGCTCCGCGTTTACAGTAGCGGGCAACGAGCGCTTTTCCTTTGACAGCGCGCGGGTGAGTCCGTATCATCCCGCGCCTATGTCAAAGACCCATTCGCCGCAGTTGCTGCCGCAAACTATGTTGCCGCACTATGTTGATCCCGGCAAAATGGCCGAACAGTCTGCACAGCTGGTGTTGCGTACGCCGCTGGCAGCGTTCAAGCGTTTGGGCGAAGTCACTTTAGGTGACGCGGGTGAGGTCAGCGTGCAGTTAAAGTTTCATCGCGATACACGCGGTGTGCCTAATGTGCGCGGTGTCATCACGGCAACGGTTGAGCAGACCTGCCAGCGTTGCATGAACGCCGTGACAGTTCCGCTTCAGGCGGATGTGAATGTGTTTCTGCTGAATGATGAGGTGTATGCCGATCGGCTCAGCGAAGACGATGATTATGTGGTGTTTGAGGATGATCGACTCGATTTGCTCGAACTCATAGAAGATGAGCTCATCATGTCGTTGCCTATAGTGGCGCGCCATGAAGACTGTCAACCGCAAGCGGCGTTGACAGTGTTGCCGGAAGCCGACGACGAGCCCATGCCGAAAAAAGAAAACCCGTTTCGTGTGTTGGCTGGCTTGAAGCCGTCAGACACGGAGTAATGTGATTTAACCCGACTGCGGTGACGCAGCCAACCAGTGTAAGTGCCGGAGTAGACCATGGCCGTTCAACAAAATCGTAAGAGCCGTTCCCGTCGTGACATGCGTCGTTCGCATGACGCCCTGAATGGCCCGACCCTCAGCGTCGATCAAACCACGGGTGAATTGCACCGTCGTCACCACGTGACCAAAGACGGTTTCTACCGTGGTCACCAATTGTTCGGCGCGAAAGACGAGGCCTGATACGCGCCATGCGTATCACCGTGGCGGTGGATGTGATGGGCGGTGACTTCGGTCCCTCCGTCACAGTCCCCGCCGCATTGCAGGTTCTGGCTGAACAGCCTGACTTGCATCTCCTCCTGGTAGGCGATGAAGCACAAATAGTGCCGCTCATCGCCTTCAGCGCTTATACGCCTCGTGCACGTATTGAAATCGTCCACACCACGGAATTTGTCACCATGAGTGACAAGGTCTCTGTGGCCTTGCGCAATAAAAAGCAATCCTCGATGCGGCTGGCGATAAATGCCGTGCGTGACGGCCAAGCTCAGGCTTGCGTGTCTGCGGGCAATACCGGCGCGCTGATGGCCATCGGTCGGTTTGTGCTAAAAATGCACGCTGGCATTGATCGTCCCGCCATTATGACCGCCTTGCCGACTCAAACGGGCCATGCCCACATGCTCGACTTGGGCGCCAATGTTGATTCTGAGCCGCAGCACTTGTTGCAATTCGCTGAAATGGGCGCACTCGTGGCACAAGCCTTAGATGGTCATGACCAACCTCGCGTGGGCCTTCTCAACATTGGCGAAGAAGAAATTAAGGGCAATGACTTCATTAAAGCCACGCATGAATTGTTGCGGGCATCTTCCCTAAATTACATCGGCTATGTGGAAGGCGATGGTATTTTTCACGGCGATGCCGATGTGGTGGTCTGCGATGGTTTTGTCGGCAATATCGCGCTGAAAAGCTCCGAAGGTGTGGCGAAAATGATGGCGGCTATGATTAAGGCGCAAATCAATCGCAACTGGCTGACGAAGCTGCTCGGACTGTTGGCCTACCCCATTTGGCAGGGTTTAAAGCGGGAAATGGATCCGGGCCGTTATAACGGTGCCAGCTTGGTTGGACTGACCGGTATTGTGGTTAAGAGCCATGGCAGTGCTCAAATTGACTCCTTCGCACAAGCGTTGCGGGTCGCCATTAAAGAAGTTGAAACGGATATTCCTGCGCTGCTTGCGCGCCACTTTAGCGCGGCTGAACACGCCAAAAGGGCGCTTTTGTTGGCCACAGAATCGCCAGTTGAGACGGTCTAAGGCGACTTCTCGCGCACTTTTAGGCTAACCTCAGTACCGTTTCGAATTACTTCGCAAGGATTTCTTGATGACAACGGCGTGGGTTTTCCCTGGTCAGGGTTCGCAAGCCATCGGCATGTTGGCAGATTTAGCAGCAGAGTTTGCAACGGTTCAAGAGACCTTCGCCGAAGCATCGGCGGCATTGGGTAAGGACTTGTGGTTGCTAGCTCAGCAGGGCCCGGAAGCAGACATTAATGCGACGGAAAATACCCAGCCATTATTGCTCACAGCTGGCATTGCGGTCTGGCGTACGTGGCTGACGCAGGGTGGAGCCAGTCCTCATTACGTGGCAGGCCATTCCTTGGGTGAGTACACCGCGTTGGTGGCTGCCGGGGTTTTGTCTTTAGCCGATGGCGTTAAGTTAGTCGCCGAGCGCGGTCGCTTAATGCAAGCCGCCGTGCCTGCGGGACAGGGCGCTATGGCAGCTATTCTCGGGCTTGAAGATGCGCAGGTGGTAGTCGCCTGTGCTGAGGCCGCTCAAGGCGAGGTGGTGTCGGCTGTAAACTTTAATTCCCCAGGGCAAGTGGTTATTGCGGGGAGTGCCGCCGCCGTGGATCGCGCCATGGCGGCGTGTAAGGCAGCCGGCGCTAAGCGTGCGCTGCCCTTGCCGGTGAGTGCGCCGTCCCATTGCGCGCTGATGTTGCCTGCCGCTGAGAAACTGGCTGCGCATCTACAGTCACTGACCTTTCATACGCCCGTCATACCAGTTGTACAGAATGTGGCCGCGCGAATTGAGGCGGGCCCCGTCGCTTTGCAGGAGTCCCTGATCGCGCAGCTGCATAGTCCAGTACTGTGGTCGCAAAGCGTGCAGTGGTTAGCCGAGCAGGGCGTGATGCGATTTATAGAGAGCGGCCCAGGTAAAGTATTGACGGGCTTGAATAAACGCATCGCGAAAGAGGCCGAGCATGTCTCGGTGGAGTCCGCCGAAAGCCTAAAAGCGGCTTTGGCGCTGACGGAATAGACTGAACACCATTAAATTAAGGATGGCCTGATGGAAAAGTCATTACACGATAAGGTGGCCCTGGTGACGGGTGCGACGCGTGGCATTGGGCGTGCTATCGCACTAACCCTGGGGCGCGAAGGTGCTACCGTGATTGGAACGGCAACCACGGACGCGGGAGCGGCCAGTATTACGCAGGCATTAGCAGAGGCAGGCATTCCAGGTCGGGGTGTGGTGCTGGATGTTGCCGAGTTGAGCAGCATTGAGACCGTGTTAGCGCAAATTTCGGAAGAATTCGGAGCGCCGCTTATCGTCGTTAACAATGCCGGTATTACACGAGATAACCTCATGCTGCGCATGAAGGAAGAGGAATGGCAGTCGGTGATTAACACGAACCTAACGGCCATTTTCCGTGTCACCAAGGCCAGCTTGAAGGGCATGACCAAAGCGCGTTGGGGCCGTATCATTAACATCAGTTCGGTGGTCGGTTCGATGGGCAATGGCGGTCAGGCGAATTACGCTGCTGCTAAAGCCGGGCTAGAAGGGTTTGGGCGTGCTTTAGCCGCTGAAATTGCGTCACGCAATATCACGGTGAATGCGATTGCGCCAGGATTTATCGAAACCGATATGACTCAGGCCTTGCCTGAAGCGCAGCGGGAAAAATTGTTGACGCAGGTGCCCGCAGGGCGTTTGGGTCAGCCACAGGACATTGCAGAAGCGGTGGCTTTTTTGGCATCGGAGCGTGCGGCTTACGTCACAGGCACGACACTGCATGTAAACGGCGGCATGTACATGGCCTAGACCGGCCAGTCATCCATTACCTATTAACTTGAAATAACTACTTACGGTTTGCTGGGCAGGCGGAGCTTGCCACCTACGGGACGCTTCAATACACTTGCGGCGACTTGTCGGCAGTCCGACATCAAAGGAGATAAACGTGAGCACGATCGAAGAGCGCGTCAAGAAAATTGTCGCTGAACAACTGGGCGTTAAGCTGGAAGAAGTGACCAACGAAGCCTCATTCGTCGATGATCTGGGCGCTGATTCGCTGGATACCGTTGAGCTGGTCATGGCACTGGAAGAAGAATTCGAAACTGAGATTCCAGACGAAGAAGCTGAAAAAATCAGCACAGTTCAAACCGCGATCGATTACGTGACCGCGCACAGCAAGCAGTAATTGCTGCTGTAAAAAAAACCGCAGGTGCGCTTGGCGTATCTGCGGTTTTTTTATGCCTAGGGGATTGCAATCTTGTTGTCATGGTCATCTAGTCGTCACGAATTGGTAACATGATGCGAGTTGGTTAAATGGTGCAAGGGGATTTGTCATGATGTCGCGGCGTGTAGTGGTCACTGGCTTAGGCATGTTGACGGCTTTGGGCTCGTCGGTTGAAAAAACATGGGCGGGTATTCTGGCGGGCCAAAGTGGTATTCGTCCGATTGATCATTTTGATGCCTCGGCCTTCTCCACCCAGTTTGCCGGCACCATCACGGACTTTGTCGTGGAGGACTATTTGCCGGCAAAAGAAGCTCGCCGGGTAGATGCATTTATTCAATACGGTTTAGCGGCGGGTCAACAGGCGCTGCTGGATTCAGGGCTGGTCATTAGCGAGTTGAATGCCGATCGTGTGGGTGTGGCGGTGGGCTCCGGCATTGGTGGGCTAACCACCATTGAAGATGGGCATCGCAGTTTGTTGGAAGGCGGGCCGCGTAAAATTTCGCCGTTTTTTGTGCCGGGCTCCATTATCAATATGGCGGCAGGTCTGTTGTCGATCCGCCATGGCCTGAAGGGGCCTAACTTTTCGGTGACCACCGCGTGCACCACGGCAACGCATTGTATTGGTTTAGCCGCGCGTTTAATTGCCAGCGGAGACGCTGATGCCATGCTCGCTGGCGGTACGGAGAAAGCCTCTACGCCGCTTGGTCTTGGAGGCTTTGGAGCAGCTCGGGCATTATCCACCCGTAACTCAGACCCAACCCTGGCCAGTCGACCGTTTGATAAAGACCGTGATGGCTTTGTGCTGGGTGATGGGGCCGGTGTGCTCATGTTGGAAGAATATGAACATGCCCAAGCTCGCGGTGCGCGCATTTATGCCGAGCTTATTGGCTTTGGCATGAGTGGCGATGCGTTTCATATGACGGCTCCGCCAGAAAACGGTGCCGGTGCTGCATCTGCAATGGCCAATGCCCTGCGAAATGCCGGTATTCGTCCAGATGAGGTGGATTACATTAATGCCCACGGCACATCGACACCGGCCGGTGATGTGGCCGAGTCGCAAGCTATTCTGCAGGTGTTTGGCGCTCATGCCGAAAAACTCGCCGTGAGTTCAACGAAATCCATGGTGGGGCATTTATTAGGTGCTGCTGGCGGTGTGGAGGCGATTTTCAGTGTGCTGGCGCTGCGCGACCAAATCGCGCCCCCCACCATCAATTTAGACCATCCGGATCCGGCCTGTCCCCTCGATTATGTGCCGCATAAAGCGCGTGCGATGAAGATGAATGTGGTGCTGTCGAATTCGTTTGGCTTTGGCGGGACGAATGGCAGCCTGCTGTTCCGCCGCCTGTGACTCAGACCAGCGCAAGTATGTCGACCCAAATTTGGTATGGCGATGAGGCCGTGTCGCATTGGGCAGCAGATGATCGCGGCATCGCCTACGGAGATGGCCTGTTTGAAACTTTGCGGGTAGAAGCGGGTCGAGGTGTCTTGCTGGCGGGGCATCTACAACGTCTCCAACAAGGCTGCTTACAGCTCGGCATTCCCTTTCTCGCGAGCTGGCCGCAACGAATCGCTGATGCGCTTGCCACTGGCAAGACAGGGATCTTGCGCGTGCAGGTCACACGCGGGCGAGGCGCGCGCGGTTATCAGTCTCCCCCCGTGATGACGCCGGGCTTTGCCTTAAGCTGGCATGAGCGGCCCCAATATCCTGCGCAATATACTCAGTGGGGCATTCGGGTCGCGGATGCACCCTTTGCCCTGGCCTCGCAGCCCGCATTGGCAGGCATTAAGCACAGTAACCGGCTGGAGCAGGTCCTATTGAGAGATGCTCTGGCAACACAGCCGCAGTGCCAAGAATTGGTGGTATGCAATCAAGCCGGCGAAGTCGTGGAGGGTGTTTTTTCTAACCTGTTCATGATTCGCGCAGGCGTGCTCCTGACCCCACCAGTCACTCAATGCGGCGTTGCCGGTGTGTTGCGTGAGGCATTGCTGGCAGATGCCCCTTTGCCGGTGGAAGTCGCCACGTTGACCCCCTCAGACCTACTGGCCGCCGATGAAGTGTTTTTTGCCAACAGCGTGATGGGCATATGGCCGGTTGCCACTTATCGCGAACGGGCTTGGCCTGTGGGCGAATACACCCGACAATGCCAAGCTCACACCGCCCCTTGGTTTGCTCCTGAATGAATGCTGCCCGATCACGAAAAACGCCCGCGCCTCGCACACCCCGTCGCTTAAGACTGTTTTGGGTGGTGTTCGTGTTGTTGGCAATCCTGCTCTATCGGACCGTATTGCAATCATTTGAATTGCCCCCTCAGGGCTATCGCCTGAAAGTGCCGCGTGGCAGCAGCTGGATCCATGTGGCTGAACAATTGGCAGAGCAAGGTTTTATTACGTCTGCGATGAGCTTGCGTGTCTGGCTCATGCTCCGGCCCGGTGAGGAAGTGTTGCGGTCTGGCGTTTTCGTCTTACGCCCGCCCATGACACTGGATCAACTGGTTCAGCGCTTGGCCGAAGCACCCGATGGCACGCAGCCATTGGTGCTTATTGAGGGCGAGCGCTTTAAGGATTTACGTAAAAAGTTAGCGGATCGCGAAGATGTGCGCCAAGCCATGAGCTCGTTGACCGATGCAGAAATACTGGCCGCCATTGGGGCGGAGGAGAAGCATCCGGAGGGCTTATTTGCGCCTAACACCTATGTCATTGAAGAAGGTGAGCGCGATCTGGATATTTTGCGACGGCTGTATCAGCGGCAGAAACGGATTCTCTCGGAAGAGTGGGCAGGACGTCAGTATGGCTTGCCCTATAACAATGCCTATGAAGCCTTAATCATGGCGTCGATTATTGAGAAAGAGACCGGTGTGGCCGAAGAGCGTGCGCAAATTGCTGGGGTGTTTGTTCGTCGCTTGCAAGTCGGAATGCGCTTGCAGACCGATCCCACCGTGATTTATGGCGTGGGTGAGCGCTATAAGGGCGACATCACGCGGGCGCATTTGCGCGAAGACACTCCGTATAATACCTATCGTCGTGCTGGGTTGCCGCCCACGCCTATTGCTAACCCAGGGCGCGCTGCCATTCATGCCGCACTTCATCCAGCCGAGGGCGACGCCTTGTTTTTTGTCGCCACCGGTGACGGGCGCCATATTTTTTCGGCCACGCTCGCCGAGCATAATCGCGCGGTTAACCGCTACCAACGCTGAGCTATTCATGACTGATTTGATGTCTCGCTTTATCACCCTGGAGGGTGGCGAAGGCGTGGGAAAATCCACCCAAATCGCTGCCATCGCAGATTTTTTGCGCGCTACTGGTGATGAGGTAGTGGTGACTCGGGAGCCGGGTGGCACGGCTTATGCCGAAGCATTACGCAGTTTATTACTGACGCCGCGTGAAGAAATTGTTACGCCCTCGGCCGAGCTGCTCACATTGTTTGCTGCACGCGCCCAGCACTGGCACGCTCTGATTCTGCCGGCCCTGAAGCGAGGCGCTTGGGTATTGTCCGATCGATTTGTGGATGCCACCTACGCCTATCAAGGTGCAGGTCGTGGCTTACCTGTGGCTGATATTGCCGTGCTTGAGCGTTGGTTGCTGCAAGGGCATCAGCCGGGCTTGACCTTGCTCTTAGATATGCCGGTTGCCGAGGGCATGGCGCGCGCACGTGCCCGCTCAGCCTTGGATCGTTTTGAACAAGAGCACGTAGATTTTTTTGAGCGAGTGCGTGTGGGGTATTTGGCTCGGGCTGAGGCCGACTCGCAACGCATTCGCTGCATCAATGCCGCCCAGCCCTTACTGGCTGTGCAGACCGATGTACTGACCATTGTGCGCGCTTACTGTGCAGAAAAGACGGGGTCCGCCATATGAGCGCCATCTATCCTTGGCAAGCGGGTTTGTGGCAATCGCTTTGCCATTTAAGTCAGCAGAAGCGTCTGCCGCATGCTTTATTGCTGGCAGCTCCGCAAGGTTTGGGTAAGGCCCATTTTGCTCGCCAGTTTGCCGCTTGGCGGTTATGCGAACAGCCCAGTGCCGACAGCGTTTGTGGCGTATGCCGTAGTTGCCAATTACTGAGTACAGGCCATCACCCCAACTTACTCTGGGTCAGCCCCGATGAGGACGAGGAAAAGGGCACTAAGGCCAGCAAAGTCATCAAAGTTGCCCAGGTCCGCACGGTGGTGGAGTTCGCTACGCAATCGGCTCATCGCCAGGGTGGTCAACGCATTGTAGTGATCGAGCCGGCAGACGCTTTGAATACCGCATCCGCCAATGCCTTGCTCAAGACCTTGGAAGAGCCAGGGCGCGATACCTTATTTTTGCTGCTGACCGACAAGCCCGCCGCCCTGTTACCGACCGTTCGCAGTCGTTGCCAATTACTGCCAATGCCTTTGCCCGCGCCCGCACAGGCACTGGCATGGCTCAGTACACAGGTGCAACCGCCGGAAATGGCGGAAACTTTGTTGGAGCTGGCGCGGGGTGCGCCGCTGGCGGCTGCGGCGCTACAGACGCAGCCGTGGTTTTCTGCCCGCGCCGATCTGCTGGTGGATTTGCTGGCGGTCGCACAGTCTCGGCTAATGCCCCTGCAAGCCGCACAGCGCTGGCAAAAGCTTGACGCCAATGAACAGGCCTTAGCATGGCAAAGCCTGCTCGACGATGCGGTGCCGGGGGCGATGGTTGCCGACTATCCCACGCGTCACAGTGATTTGCGTACGGATATGGCCGCGTTACTGGCCGCCGTTTCGGCACAGGCATTGCTTAATACGCTGTATGAAGTGGTAGAAGCGCGCCGCCTGCTGGGCACCAGCGTGCAACCGCAAGCTATTCTGGAAGGGCTCTGGTTGCACTGGGGTCGAGAAACGCGTCAAAAACGAGGTTCACATGCTGGTTGATAGTCACTGCCATCTCGACTGCTTAAAGCTCGACCGTCACGGCGGTTCCTTAAATGCGGCGCTGGATGCGGCGCGTGCGCGAGGTGTTGGGCACTTCCTGTGCATCAGCATTGAGCTGGAAAAGTTCGATCAGATTCGTGCCATTGCGGAAGCCCATGACGATGTCTATGCCACGGTGGGCGTGCACCCCTGCCATACGCACTCGCACCAGCCTACGGTCGATGAGCTGCTGGCACTGGCGCAGCACCCGAAAGTGATTGGCATCGGTGAGACCGGTCTCGATTACTTCCACGATGCCTCGACCCGCGAAGCACAGCAGGCCTTGTTCTCAACCCACATCGAAGTGGCGAAACGCACTGGCAAGCCCTTGATCATCCACACACGCAATTCGCGGGACGATGTGCTAGCACAGATGCGTCATGAAGGTGCCGAGCGGGCGGTCATGCACTGTTTTACCGAAGATTGGGCCACCGCTGAGGCCGCTTTGGATCTGGGTTATTACATCTCAATTTCGGGCATTGTGACGTTCCCGAAAGCATTGGAGCTGAAAGACGTGGCCAAGCGTATTCCCTTGGACCGCTTATTGATTGAAACCGATGCGCCGTATCTGGCGCCCGCCCCCAATCGTGGCAAGCCCAATGAGCCGGCGTTTCTCGCGGACACGGCAGCCTATATTGCGGCGCTGCGGGGGCTGAGTTTGGACGCTCTAGCGGAGGCTACGACGCGCAATTATCAGGCCGCGTTTCGTCTGGACACGCTACCGATACGTGCGCTGGCAAGTTAAACTTCCGTCTTGATATATCGCCGATCCGGCGGTGAATGAGGAGCAAAAATGACTGATCTGGCGCGAGCAACGCAAAAAGCCCGTGAGTTTCGTCAACGTGAGCAAGCCATTCTGGATTGTGCGCAAGAGTTATTCATTGAACACGGTGAAGACAAAGTCACCGTGGAAATGATTGCGGACAAAGTCGGCATCGGCAAAGGCACGATTTATAAGCACTTCGAAACGAAAAACGAAATCTATTTGCTGCTGATGATTCGCTACGAAGAAGTCTTGGCCGACCTTTTTCGCCGTATTGATATCTCGCAAGACAAACAATCGCTGGTCCGCGAGTACTTTACCTTTCGCGTCCGCGATGCAGACCAATACCTGCTGTTTGATCGCCTAGAAAGCAAGCTCGTCGCCGATAAGGTCGTGCCAGCGCTGATGGAAAAATTGCACGCCATTCGCGCCGCAAACTTTGAAAAGCTCTGCGCGATGGTGAATGGCCAGATTAAAGCGGGCAAATTGGCCGATGTGCCACCGCAATACCATATCGCCGCGGCGTGGGCGCTGGCCCACGGAGCTTCGGCACTAACGAAGTCCAGCTTCTACGCTGATTTCATCGGTGAGCAAGAGCCCTTCCTCGATTTTCTGCTGAATGTGGCTGTTCGCATGGGCAATAAGCGCGTGCTGGGCATGTCCAGTTAATGTGATATCGCCCTCATAGGCATATATGTCAGGCTTGAAGTGCCGTGCGGTTATTGACCGGAACGGCCTCAGGCGGCAAGATAGCCAGCCTTTTAGGGGACTCCACCAGCGCAATGGTGCTGGCTGGGTTCTCTGGCTGAACTCTTATTCGTTCATCAATGTAAGCTGAGGATTCCATGAAGGTTCTGGTAGCTGTCAAACGCGTTGTCGATTACAACGTAAAAGTTCGCGTGAAAGCGGACAAGACGGGTGTTGAACTCGCCAACGTAAAAATGGCGATGAACCCGTTCTGCGAAATCGCGGTCGAAGAAGCCGTGCGTCTGAAAGAGAAGGGCATTGCCACTGAAATCGTGGTAGTGTCTGTGGGTCCAACCAATGCTCAAGAGCAGCTGCGTACGGCCATGGCCCTCGGCGCTGATCGCGGCATTCTGGTTGAAACGGCTGATGCCGAGCCTCTCGCCATTGCCAAGCTGCTGAAAGCCATTTGCGACCAGGAACAACCTGGTTTGGTCATTCTGGGCAAGCAAGCCATTGACGGTGATAACAACCAAACTGGCCAAATGCTGGCTGCTTTGGCCGGTTACGCTCAAGGCACCTTCGCCTCCGTGGTTAAGGTTGATGGCAATAAAGCGCAAGTAACGCGTGAAGTTGACGGCGGTCTGCAGACCGTTGAGCTGGCACTGCCTGCAGTGGTTACCACTGACCTGCGCTTGAACGAACCACGCTACGCCTCGCTGCCAAACATCATGAAAGCTAAAAAGAAGCCACTGGATGTTAAGTCCCCGGCGGATTACGGTGTTGATGTTTCCCCGCGCGTGAAGACTCTTAAGGTTGAAGCACCGGCCGAGCGTTCCGCTGGTATCAAGGTCAAGACCATCGAAGAGCTGGTCGAAAAGCTGAAGAACGAAGCGAAGGTGATCTGATCATGGCTATTCTTGTTATTGCTGAACACGACAACGCCGTCGTTAAGGGCGCCACTCTGAACACGGTTGCTGCGGCCAAGGCTATTGGCGGCGACATCCATGTCTTGGTTGCTGGCTCCGGCTGTGGCGCTGCTGCCGCCGCTGCTGCCCAGATCGCTGGTGTGAGCAAAGTATTGGTTGCTGACAACGCCGCCTATGCGCATCAGCTCGCTGAAAACGTGTCGTTGCTCGTTGCCGAGCTGGGCAAGGGTTACAGCCACATCCTGGCGCCTGCTACCAGCAACGGTAAGAACACGCTGCCACGCGTCGCTGCACTGTTGGATGTTGCGCAAATTTCGGAAATCTCCAAAGTGATCTCTGCTGACACCTTCGAGCGTCCGATCTATGCCGGCAACGCCATTGCCACCGTGCAGTCCTCGGACAGCATCAAGGTCATCACCGTACGCCCAACAGCTTTCGACGCCGTTGCTGCTACCGGTGGTTCGGCATCGACCGAAGCCGTTGCTTCCGCTCAGAACGCTGGCACGTCCTCGTTCGTGAACGAAGAGCTGGCTAAGCTCGATCGTCCAGAGCTGGCCGGTGCCAAGATTGTTGTTTCTGGTGGCCGCGGCATGGGCAACGGTGACAACTTCAAGATCCTCTACACCCTGGCTGACAAGCTTGGTGCTGCCGTAGGTGCTTCGCGCGCTGCCGTCGACGCCGGCTTCGTGCCGAACGACATGCAAGTCGGTCAGACCGGTAAGGTCGTCGCGCCACAGCTCTACATCGCCGTTGGCATTTCCGGTGCCATCCAGCATTTGGCGGGCATGAAGGACTCCAAGGTGATCGTTGCGATCAACAAGGACGAAGAAGCGCCGATTTTCTCCGTTGCCGACTACGGCATCGTAGGCGATCTGTTCGACCTCGTTCCGCAGCTGGAAAAGCTGGTCTAATCGACCACTAATCTACGCTGACGAAAAGGCCGCTCCGGGTAACCAGGGCGGCCTTTTTCATGGGCGACGGTGTTGCAGCGCAAGGGTTCAGCTACCGCGCAGCCCCACTTTCATATCCAGTCGGCCACTCTGCACGCTCAAGTCTTTGACCTCGATCTGATTGACCAGCTGATGCAACCAGTCCTGACTTTCCTGCAACAGGTTTAGGCCGGGCAGGATGTTGCGGTCACCGAGGCTGACCAGTTTTTCCATGAACCAGGAACGATTGTTGAGAAAATCGATCATGCCGGCCTCGGCCAGATTCAGTCGCCACTGTTTGATGCCTTCGCGATGCAAACCGGGAATATGGCTGACGATCTGCTGCGTGAGCGATGGCAAGGGCAGCTTACTGGCGAGCTGAAATGCGCTCTGGCCAAGATGGCGGGTGGCCCAGTTCACCAGCATCGGCGCTTGTCGCCATTGCACATCAAGTGCCTGGTCGAGCTGCTGGAAGCGCATGAACGGCGTGTCGCCGGTTAGCTGGCATTCCTTGACCGCGACCGACAGCGTCAGCGTGTAGACCATGCGCTGGAAGTGGCCGTCGAGCTTGATGTCGAAGCGGTTCGGCAGGCAATCGACCTGGATGTAGTCGATGTGCGGGTTGTCCTTCAGGCGAGCGCGTATCTGCTGATTGAGCAGGGCTTCGGGCAAGGGCAGGGTGAGTGTGGAGTGACGCAGATAGCGTTGCGCCAGTGCCATGGCGGTATCACGTGTGCCTTGAGAGGCTTTGCCAACAACCTCCTGCACGCCTACCACGGTTGAGCCTAGGGCCTGTTTAGCGAGATCGCGGGCGGTGCCAGCGGCCAAGCCAGCAAGGCCAAAGGCCTGGTTCAACGGGCTGGATTTTCTCTCATCTGCCATGATGCATTCGCTCTTCGTGTGTCTAGGGAGTTATACACAAGCGAATCCGCCGAGGGCAGGGTGCGGGGCTAACTGCCCGACGGATTGCGTCTGTAGAGACCGGGTGTGGTGCCGGTCCAGCGCTTGAAGGCGCGATTGAAGTTAGCGACATCGGAGTAGCCGAGCTGTTCGGCGATGCGCTCCTGATTCTGCCGTGGGTCGTCCAGCAGCAGGATGGCTTTTTGCCGGCGCAGGTCTTCGAGTATGTCGGTGAAGGTGGTGCCTTCGAGTGCGAGCTGGCGCTTCAGCGTGCGCTCCGACATGTGCAGGTCGCTGGCCACGGCTTCAACACCGCGAAAGCCTTCGTCCTCGCGATAGATCAGCTCACGTACCTGGCGCACGAAGCGGTTGTGCAGGCCGATCGCGACCAGTTCGCGTTCGCATTGCTCCACGGCCAGCTGCATGGAGGCGGCATCGGCCATGACCAAGGGCAGATCGAGGTAGGCGGCATCGAAGGAGATGCGGTTGCAGGACTGTCCGAACGTGATTTGCGCGGGCAGGATGTAGCGGAACTCCTCGAAGCGCGGGTTTTCGGGGATGTCGATGTCGGCTTCACCGAACAGGGTTTCGCCGGTGATCACTTGGGCCATCTGCCCGAGGCCAACCATGAGGGCGGCGACGGCGGTATCCCGCAGGGGCTGCTGAGTCAGTGCCGTGTCGAGATACAGGTGGGCGATGTCGCCCTCGCGCTCAAGACGCAGGGCAAAGCCCATGATGCGTAGGCTGATAAAGCGCTCCACCAGCTCCAGCGCCTGCGCCACGGTATCGGCCGTCATGGCGGCGAAGCCGATAAAGCCGTGGCTGGACAGTTTCATCTGCATGCCGATGTAGAACGGCAGGCCGGGCTCGTTGGTCAGCTCCAGTGCCTGCTCGTAAAGCGCGTTCATGGTTTCCAGCGGGACGCGTGTGGTTGGTGAGGTCAGTGTCTGGCGGTCAAGACCCAGGGGCGTGAGCAACGCCTCTTCGTCGATGTGCCAGCGTTTCAGGACATCGAGCAGGAGCAGTGCGTAGGCGGCGGGGAGACCGGGTGTGGTATCAGCTGCAGATCGTGACATCAGTGAATGGCACATAAGGATAAGAAGTTGTCCCAAAATAACCTGCTACTGGCCGCCGGTCAAAGGCACAGTCCATCTCGCCCTATATGTATTTTTCTGGAGAGGCAAAATGACTTCACTGAACACGACTGCTATTGCTACTGCTGCCGCTACGACTGTGCCCGCGTCGGATGCTCCGCGTCAGCCCCTGGGTGCCAAGGTCGGTATTCCGCCGCGCCGTGTGGCCATGAACTTCGACAAGTCCGACGCTGGCTACTGGTACGCCGATAGCCCGTTTCTGACCTATTTCTGGTCGGCATTCTCGGTGCTGTTGCCGGAAGGCGAACAGTTCTTTGTGGAAGCGGTGCGTCACTACCGTAACCAGATCACCGACGAGAACCTGAAGGCCGGCATCTCTGGCTTCATCGGCCAGGAAGCGCTGCACACGCAGGGCCATGAAGTGCTGAATCAGTTCATCAACGACAAGAACCTGCCGGCGCATGAACTGGAAGCCCAGCTCAAGTTCCTGCTGGATAACGTCGCGAAGATTCATCCGCGCCTAAACCTGGCGGCAACGATTTGCCTCGAGCATTTCACGGCCCTGCTCGGCGAGCAGCTGTTGGCCGAAACAGACCACCACATGAGCGCGCATGAAGATATCCGCCCGCTGTGGATGTGGCATGCGTTGGAAGAGACCGAGCACAAGGCCGTGGCCTGGGATGTTTACGAGCAGACCGGCGGTGGTTATGTGTTTCGTGCCGGCACCATGGTGATCACCACGGCGATTTTGGGTGCTGTGATGACCTATGCCACGGGTCGTCTGCTCGTTGCCGATGGCAAGCTGTTCAATGTGCGTGACAATGTGAAGGGTATGCGTGCGCTGTTCGGTCGTCAGGGTCGCATGACGCGCCTGTTGCCGAAGTTCCTGGACTTCTTCCGTCCGGATTTCCACCCGAACGATCACGACACCACGGCGCTGGTGGCTGAATGGCGTGAAAAACTGTTCGGTGCGAATGGTGAGCTGAACAAGCTGCTGAAGGGCAAAACCGTGCACTAAGCCTGCACTACTGAAGTTTTAGCCGCCCTGATGAGAGTCAGGGCGGTTTTTTTTCGGCTGTGATTTATGGGGTTCAGGCCCTCGCGATCTTCTGCTCCGTCGATCCCCCCGGAAACGACATGCGTGTGAGCTTGATCAGCGTGGTGCCGAACTGGCGCGTGAGCGAGCCCTTGTTGTAGGGCAGGCCATAGCGCGCGCACAGGGCTTGCACGCGCTGCGAGATTTCCGGGTAGCGACTGCTCGGCAGATCCGGGAACAGGTGGTGCTCGATCTGGTAGCTGAGGTTGCCGGCGAACAGGTCAAAGGTGCGGCTACCTTTGATGTTGCAGGAGCTGAGCAGCTGCCGGATGTACCAGCGGGCACGGGTTTCGTCTTCGACCTGAGATTCGGTGAAGTTGTAGGTGCCTTCCGGGAAATGCCCGCAGAAGATGATGGTGAAGGCCCAGACATTGCGGATCAGATTAGCCACGACATTGGCCAGTAGCACATTGAGAAAGACCTCGGGCAGGATGTCTGGCGTGGGCCCGAGCACCGGGAGGTAGCCGCTGAGATGGATCGGGATGGCCACCAGCAGGCCGACCAGCGGCCAGGCGATGTAGTCTTTGCGCGCCTGCCGCCACATCTTGCGGCCGATATTGGCGAAGACCGAGGCGGTCTGGCTGAAGCTGCGCTTGCCGCGCATCCACTCGTCGACATGGTCGTCGTGCAGGGCCACGGCCCACTCGAACAGCATCATGATGAAAAAAACGTAAATCATTTGTGGCAGGAACAGCGGGTTCCATTTCTGCAGCGGCGTGACGCGCAGCACGCCGTAGCCGACATCGAGATCCTTGCCGACGACATTGGTCCAGGTGTGATGCACGATGTTGTGCGATTTCATCCAGGTGTCGGACGGGCAGGTGTTGTCCCATTCCCAGGTGCTGGAGTGGATGCTCGGGTCTTTCATCCAGTCCCATTGCGCGTGCAGGACATTGTGGCCGAGCTCCATGTTTTCCAAGATTTTGGCCATGCCGAGCAGCAGCGTGCCGATGCCGAACAGGCTGAGCATGACGGTCTGGCCGGCCCAGGCGTGTTGCCAGAGCGGGTGAAAGAACAGGCCGGCGAAGATGATCATGCGTGACACGAAGTCCATGCTGCGGTGCAGCTTGATGACGCGCAGGATGTACTTGCGATCTTTGTCGCCGAGGGCGTCGAGCGTGTCTTCGCGGATGGCGTCCATCTCGCGGCCGAACTCTTCCAGCTCGGCGTCGTTGAGGGCAACAGGCAGGGTATGGGTCTTCATGGCATCGCTCCCTCAGAGGTCAATTTCGCAGTCGCCGGCGGCGGCGCAGACGCAGATCTGGATGAGCTGGCCGGTTTCGTTGATGACATTGCCGTTGCGCAGATCGCGCACGCAGCCGGATTTGAGTGTGGCATCGCAGGTATGGCAGATGCCCATGCGACAACCGTGTGTCGGGTTCAGGCCGGCGTCTTCGGCGATGCGCAGGAGGTTGGTGGCGCTGTCGGCATCGACCGTGAGGCTGCTGCGGGCGAAGCTGACCTTGCCGCCAGTGGCATCCGCCGGGACCGCGCTGAAGGCGGCACGGAAACGCTCCAGATGGACATGGCGTGACAGTCCTGCGCTTTCCCAATTGGCTTTGATGGCGGCGAGCAGCGAGGCCGGGCCGCAGGCATAGACTTCGCGCTGACGCCAGTCCGGGCACAGCGACTGCAATTGCTCGACGGTGAAGCGGTTGTTGCCGGAGGGTTGTCCACCCAGCTCTTGCGTGAACACGAGCTTGAGCCGGTAGTGCGGATGTTTCTCGGCCAGCGCCTTCAGCTCCTGGCCGAAGATGACATCGTAGTCATGCGGCGCGTAGTGGATGTGCACGCTATGCGGCAGGCGGTCGCGCGCGATCAGGCTGCGCAGCATGCTCATGACCGGCGTGATGCCACTGCCGGCGCTGATGAACAGCGGCCGTACCGGAGTCGCATCGGGCAGGGTGAAGTCGCCTTGCGGCAGGCCGATGGGCAGGTAGCTGCCGACCTTGATCTGGCGCACCAGATGCGAGGAGATGCGGCCGCCCGGATGCGCCTTGACGGTGATGGTGATGCAGCCGTCATCGCGCTCAGGCGGTGACGAGATGGTGTAGGTGCGTGTGTAGTGCATGCCGCCGACCGGGATGCCGACGCGCACATGCTGGCCGGCGCGATGACCGCGCCAGTTCAGGCCGGGGCGCAGGGTCAGGGTGCGGGCATCGCGGGTTTCATCCCAGACTTTTTCCACGCGCGCCTGCAGCGCATGCGTGGTCCACAGCGGATTCACCAGCTCCAGATAATGCGAGGTGCGCAGCGGCCAGGCGAGCATGTCGGTGAAGTAGCTCAGGCGTCCGAACAGGCTGCCTTGCGGGGATTGCGGGCTCGGTTCCATGCTGCGCGTCTCATGCTGACCAGATGGTCATTTTGATAGCACATCGCTAGGCCGGCGTGTGTCGGTTTCCGATTAGCGGCCTGATCTTCAGGCCGGCAGAGATTGCCAAGTCAGGTGCAGACGCAGGTCGAATTCGAGCTGGGCATAACCCGGCGCCATGTGCTCGCAGAGCTGATAGAAGGCCTTGTTGTGATCGAGCTCTTTCAGATGCGCGAGCTCGTGTACCACGATCATCTTGAGAAATTCCGGCGGCATGGCTTTGAACAGCGAGGCGATGCGGATTTCGCGGCTGCTGCGCAGGCGGCCGCCATGGTTGCGCGATTGCCGCATATGCAGGCCGAGCGCGTTCTGAATGACATCGAGCTTGCTGTCGTAGCAGGTGCGGTCGATCGCGGGGGCGTTGCGCAGATACGTCTGCTTGAGTTCAGTGACATAGGCATGCAGCGCCTTGTCGGACTGGATCGTGTGGCGCTCCGGGTATTTTCGGCGCAGATAGTCACCGAGCTGACGGCTTTCGACCAGGCCAGCGACTTTCGCCAGCAAGGGTTCTGGGTATCCGCTCAGATAGCGCCAGTCCGGGTTCGACATGCTAAACAGTCCTCTTGGGATGGCTTTCACGAAGTTGGCATTGCGTATGCAAAAGCACTTACAGAGTGCCCTGAAAATCTGTCAAAACATTGACGGGCTAAGGCCAAGTGAGGTGCCCCATGTTACCGCTGACGCGCATTATCGATGCCAAATTCTGCCTTTGCATCTGTTTCATGAAAGGACTTTTTAAACTCATTGATGAGCTGGATCGAGAGGACATGATGGAAGTGCTGACGGAGGAGCAACGGGCTCGTTTAGGCTGGTGGGATTATCAGTAGCGTAAAGTCACTGGCATTATTCAATTTTGTGGCAGTGACGACCAGTTCGCCTCCGTTATGATGGTGCGTCTAACTGTTTTGAGTAGCGCTGATGTTTGCTTGGTTTGAACGTCGTCTGGACCCCTTTCCGCCGGAAGAGCCGCAAGAGCCGCCCCGCACGTTGGTGGCGTTTTGTCTGCATTACACACGGGGTGCCTGGCCTTGGCTGACGGCATCGGCGGTGCTTATGGCGCTAATTGCTGTGGCCGAAGTTTGGCTCTTCGGGTTTATGGGCGATATCGTCAATTGGCTGTCGCAGCAGTCGCGCGAGACCTTCTGGGCGACGCAGCGTTGGCATCTGCTGGGCATGGCCGCGGTGGTGCTGGCTTTGCCGGTCATGACCCTTATGCACTCGCTGCTCAATCATCAGACCCTGATGGGCAATTACCCCATGCGCATCCGCTGGATGGTGCACCGGTATTTATTGCGTCAGTCCATGGCGTTCTATCAGGACGAGTTCGCCGGTCGCATCGCCACCAAGCTCATGCAGACGGCGCTGGCGGTGCGCGAGTGCGTGATCAAGCTTATTGATGTGCTGAATTACATCGTGGTCTATTTCATTGGCACGGTGGTCTTAATCGCCAGCGCTGATTGGCGTTTGGCCCTGCCGCTGTTGGCCTGGTTGGTGCTGTACTTATTCATGCTGCGTTACTTCGTGCCGCGTTTGAGCCAAGTGTCACAAAGCCAAGCGGACGCTCGCTCGCTGATGACGGGCCGGATCGTGGACAGCTATACCAATATCCAAACCGTGAAGCTGTTTTCGCATGCCCAGCGAGAGGCATCGTTTGCCCGCGAAGGCATGGGCGAATTCATGGTCAGTGTGCATGGCCAGATGCGACTGGTGACGCAGCTCAATGTCACGCTGTATAGCCTCAATGCCGTGTTGTTGTTGTCGGTGGCCGGGCTGGCGTTATCGCTGTGGTTAGACAAGCAAATCGCCGTGGGAGCCGTTGCCGTGGCGCTGGGACTGGTGCTGAGATTGTCCGGTATGTCGCAGTGGATCATGTGGGAAGTGTCGGCGCTGTTCGAAAACATCGGCACCGTGCAAGATGGGATCAGCTCGATTGCTCGGCCGCATCGTGTTGAGGATGTGCCGGGTGCGCCCGCTCTGGCGATTCAGGCCGGCGACATCGTGTTTGATCGCTTGCGCTTCCACTACGGCAAGGCCGCCGGCGTGTTCGAGGATTTGTCGCTGCATATCCGGCCCGGTGAAAAGGTCGGTTTGGTCGGGCGTTCAGGCGCGGGTAAATCGACGCTGGTTAATCTGCTGCTGCGTTTCCACGATCTGGAAGGGGGCGCGATTCGCATCGACGGGCAGGACATCGCTCAGGTAACGCAAGACTCACTGCGTGCGCAAATCGGCATGGTCACGCAGGATACCTCGCTGCTGCATCGCTCGGTACGCGACAACATTCGCTACGGCAAACCCGACGCTTCCGATGAGGAGGTGCTGGCGGCGGCTAGGCGTGCTCAGGCCGATGGCTTTATTGCCGGTTTGCACGATGCCAAGGAAAGACAAGGCCTTGATGCCCATGTCGGCGAGCGCGGAGTTAAGCTCTCCGGCGGTCAGCGCCAGCGCATTGCCATCGCCCGCGTCATGCTCAAGGACGCACCGATTCTGATTCTCGACGAGGCGACATCGGCGCTGGATTCGGAAGTGGAGGCGGCGATTCAGGAGAACCTGTATCGCCTCATGGCCGGCAAGACGGTCATTGCCATCGCCCACCGGCTATCCACGATTGCTGCCATGGACAGGCTGGTGGTGATGGATCAGGGCCGCATCGTGGAAGTCGGCACGCATGCGGAGCTGGTCGCGGCCGGCGGACTTTACGCGCAGTTGTGGGCGCGTCAGTCCGGCGGTTTTCTCGAGGCGGAATAGCTGTCAGTGGATCAGGCCTCCAGTTCGGCGAGGCCGTCCTCCAGATACTGCAGCAGCTTCTGCATATGCGGCAGCGTGCGACGGCAGGCGATGATGCCGATCTCGAACTTCTCGGCGTAGCTGACCACGGTGATGTTGGTGGCCTGACCATCCATGGCGATGGACACCGGGTAGATGCCCTCCAGTTTGGCACCATTCCAGTACAGCGTTTCGCGCGGCCCCGGCACGTTGGACACCACGATGTTGAAGGCCTGCCAGGTCGGCGCGATGCCGGTCGCCATGTTGATGCCGCTGACCGCCATGGCGGTGGCGACATAGTTCATGATTTCCAGCTGATTCATGGTGGCAAAACGATCTTTGCTGTTCTGCACCGAGCGCGCGATGGCGTCGAGGCGCTCAAGCGGATCGGCAAGATGTGTCGCCAAGTTGGCCAGTACAGCTCCGACCTGATTGCCGCCCTCAGAGTCATCCTTACGCAGCGACATCGGCACCATGGCCACCAGGGGCTTGTCGGGCAAGGCGTTGAGTTCGAGCAAGTATTTGCGCACGGCCGCAGCACACATGGCCAGCACGATGTCGTTGAGCGTGGCGTTGTGGCGCTTGGCAGCGGCTTTGATGCGTGGCAAATGCCACGATTGCGCGGCGAAGCGACGCGAGGCGCTGATCGGCTGGTTGAGAATGGTGCGCGGGGCTTGGAACACCGACACATAGTCTGCGTCCGAGCTGCGCGCTTTAATGGACTTGTAGATTTCGCGAGCCACGGTGGGCCAGGTGGCTGCCTGATCTTTCAGGATGCCGGCAAATTTTGCGGCCTTAGAAATCGGCTGCGCGACCTGCGCCACAACACCGTCGGCCGGTGCGCGCTTGCGGGGCGGGATGGCCCAGAACGGCACGGTATCGCGCACGGACGGGTCGGGCGACATGCTGCGCTGCAACATGCGCATGCCTGCCACGCCATCGACCAGGGCATGGTGGATGCGGCTGTAGACGGCGACGCGGCCATCTTCCACGCCATCAATAATATAGATTTCCCACAGCGGCTTTGCGCGATCCATTACGCCACTATGCAGCTTGGAGACAATCGCCAGCAGTTCACGGATACGGCCCGGTTTCGGCAGCGAAATGTGGTGAAAATGGGCTTCGAGATCGAACTCAGCGTCGTCAATCCAGAACGGCAGGCCGAGCTTGTAAGTCAGCAATTGATTAAAGGGCGGCTGTGCTTTGGTATACGAGCGCGCCCAGTCCGCTAGCTCCTGCGCGTAGTTTGGTCCGGCATCGGGCGGCGGCGACAGCAGCATGAGGCTGCCCACATGCATGGGCTGATTGCGGCGCTCAACGAGCAGGAACATTTGGTCTTGCGGGGATAGCGGCGTCATAACTTGATGATCATATTTTGAATGTGTTGATGGACATCGTGAGTGAGTGGCTCATAGCCGCGAGCGCGGTCTACTAGAACGAAGAGAGGTTCGCTGATGCGCTCTGGGTCGAAGCCTTCCTGCTTGAGCTCGACCTTTCGGTATTTGAAAGTACCTGTGGTTTCCTGCGCGGCCTGCACGCGAATGAACAGCGGCACGGCGTAGGCGGGCAGGATGCCTGTGAGATGTAGGGCCAGTGCTGAGCCATCCAGCGATTGACCCGCTTTTAGTGTGATGGCCGCCATGCCGGCGCGACCATCGCAGCCCGGTATGTTCACGCCATACACCGCGCCGTGTTCGATACTGTCAAAACGCGCCAGAGCACCTTCGACTTCGGTGCTGGCCACATTTTCACCTTTCCAGCGGAAGGTATCGCCGACGCGATCAACGAATTGGATATGACGCAGGCCCTGATCGCGCACCAAGTCGCCGGTATTGAAGTAGCAGTCGCCTTGCTTAAAGACATTGCGCAGTAGCTTTTTTTCGCCGGCGGCCGGGTCGGTGTAGCCATCAAAGGGGCGACGCTCGCTGACTTCGCTAATCAGCAGTCCCACGCCGCCCTTCTTCACTTTCACGAGATGGCCCTTGGCGTTTTTCACGGGCTCGTCGGTGTCAACATCAAATTCCACGATGGCAAATGGCAGGGGAGAGAATCCAGCGGTTTCAGACACACCAAAGGCATTGATAAAGCCGATGTTGGATTCGCTCGCGCCATAAAACTCATAAATTCGCTCAATGCCGAAACGCTTCTGGAACTGCTGCCAGATTTCCGGGCGCAGGCCGTTGCCGGTGATTAACCGAACCCTATGATCCTGATCGCGAGGACAGGGATCTCGATTAAGCAGGTAGCGCAGCAGCTCGCCAATGTAGGTAAAGGCGGTGGCGTCGTAATGGCGGATGCGATCCCAGAACTGGCTGGCGCTGAACTTACGGTCTATCGCCAGCGTGGCCCCGGCAGATAGCACACAGCCCCAGGCTACGGTTAGTGCATTGTTGTGATAAAGCGGTAGGCAGCAGTAGAAAATGTCGTCCGACTTCAGGCGCATGGTGGCGTTGCCAACACCGGCCATAGAGGCTAGCCAGCGGTAGTGCGTCATCACTGAGGCCTTGGGCATGCCGGTGGTGCCGGAGGTGAAAATGTAATAACAGGGCTGGCGGGCAATGACTTGGCGCGTGCTGGACGGGTTGATGCTGCGTTGGCGGCCGCTGTCTCGATCAAGATCGATATAGCCCTCGGGCGTTGGGGCACGAGTTTCGCCACCGGTCCAGAATAAGGTCATGCCGTTACCGGGTAAGCACGGAGTTGACTCCAGCGCCGTACGACATTCAGCGCTAAGTACCAGCACTTTGGGCTTCACTAGCCCGATGCTGTGGCTCAGCGTTTCACCACGTTGGTTATAGTTCAGCATGCCAGCAATGCCACCCAGCTTCACGGCGGCGGCTACACAGGCCAGCTGCGTCGGGCTATTTTCCGCGAGAATAGCCACGGTGTCGCCATAGCCCACGCCGCGCGCGGCAAAGCTGGCGGCGAGACGATTGGCCCAGCTATTAAACTCGGCATAAGTCCATTGCTGATCTTGCCAGCGCACGGCAATGGCGTGTGGCGTTTGTTTAGCCCAGCGCTCAAGGACTAATCCAATTGAGAGCTTGCTGTCGGGCTTCAACGTGGCTAATCCAAACAAACCTTTGTTGAGCGTGATGAGATCCGGTAGGGCTTGCAGCGCACCGCGCGCAATGTCGCGCAGGCCGATATTTTTGGGTGTTTCAGGGGCGTTTGATGCGGAGGATGCGCACATGGCATAGCTCTCTGAAAGAGTCTTAGGAGGAGTTCAGCCAGTTTGCCACAAATTAGACGCCTGACCTCTTTGGCGAGATAGATGGCAGTGGCTATCCGCTCAATAGCGGATGCGTTGCAAATGTTGGCGTTGCAGCCAGGTAATCAACAGCAGCAGCGTGAAGGACATGATCAGCAACAACAGCGAGTAGGTGTGAGCGCTGGCATAGTTCAATTGCTGAACTTCATCAAACAACGCAATCGAGGCTACGCGGGTTTCGCCAGGGATATTGCCACCCAGCATCAGCACCACGCCAAATTCCCCCAGCGTGTGAGCAAAGCTGAGTGAGGCTCCAGCAATGACGCCGCCGCGCCCAGAAGGCAGAACTATGCGCCAGAAGGTTTGCCGAGGTTTCGCGCCAAGTGCCGCCGAACCCTCTAGCAAGAGTTTTGGGACTTGCCGAAACCCGTTTTGAATGGGTTGTAAGGCGAAGGGCAAGCTGTAAATCACAGAGCCCACGACCAAGCCCACAAAAGAGAACGACAAGGACTGGCCAACATGCGTGTGCCACCAGTGGCCGATTCCGTATTGGGGCGACATGGCGAGCAATAAATAAAAACCGATGACGGTGGGTGGCAGCACAATTGGCAGTGTCAGCAAGGTTTCCAGTAAAAGCACCCAATGGCCTTGACGCGTGTTCAGCCAATTGGCCAGCGGAATGCAAATCACCAAGAGAATAAGGGTGGTGCAAGTGGCCAAACCTAGCGTTAAGAACAGAGCCTGCCAAAGCCCAGGGGATAAATCCAAGAGGCTTGTCATGGCAGGGGCTTCGGGCCTGCCGAAGGCACCAGTGCGTGGCCGGGACTTAAAAAGCCATGGCGCGAAAATATGGCTTGGGCTTGTGGGCTGACCAGCCATTTCACGTAGCGGTGTGCACCTGCATTTTGCCGACCTTTGCGTGTGACCACGGCGACCTGATTCAGGGGCGGGTAACTGCCATCCGGTAGTAAATAAAACTGACCTTGTTGGCGTATCGCTGGGGATAAAACTAACGACAGTGCCAGAACTCCCACGTCGGCATGACCGGTTTGAGCAAACTGCAGGGCTTGTACAATGTTATCGCCCACCACGCGTTTATTACTGAGGGACTGCCACAGCCCGGCCTGGGTCAGCGCAGCTTGCGCGGCACGTCCATAGGGCGCGTGATCCGGGCTTGCGATGGCAAATGTCCGCACTTCCGGCTGAGCTAAAACGTATAGTCCTTGCTGAAGGTCTAAATCGGTCCGAGCGGTCCAAAGCGCAAGTCGACCAACGGCATAGGGTGTCCACGAAGTGGCAACGGCATCACCACTGTCAATCAGCGCTTGTGGGTAAAGGGCGTCGGCGGAAAGCAGTACATCAAAGGGTGCGCCATGACGAATCTGTGCGGTGAAATTACCCGATGAACCGGTGGTGCTGCGCAGGCGAATAGAAGGGACGGTCTGCTTAAAGGCGGTGTTTAGCTCGTCCAGGCAATACACCAGATCCGATGCGGCGGCGATAAATACCTCGCTGCCATGAGCCGGCGGCAGCCAGAGGCATGCCGCCAGCCAACACACAGATAATCGTTTCAGAGCTCGACCTGCGTGCCCATTTCCACCACCCGGTTGGTGGGGATTTGGAAAAAGTCGGTGGCAGAAACCGCATTGCGCGCCATAGCCACAAAGATCTTCTCGCGCCAGCGCGACATGCCGTGGCGACCATGCGCGATTATGCGCTCACGAGACACGAAGAAGCTGGTGTCCATCATGTCGAATTTCAGGCCTTGGGCTTGGCACAGTGCAAACAGCGCGGGCACATCGGGCTGCTCTTTAAAGCCATATGCCGCTGTCACGAGATAAAACTCATGGGCAATACGCTCGATGATGACGCGCTCATTATCGTCAACAAAAGGCACGTCGCGGGTAATCAATGTCAGCAGCACATTACGCTCATGGATGATTTTGTTGTGCTTCATGTTGTGTAGCAGGGCATGAGGCACGTAGTGATGTGAGCCAGTCATAAACACCGCCGTGCCCGGTACCGTTTGGCCCGCGCCAGCACCAATGCTATTCACAAACAACTTCAGCGGCATGGTCTCAGCATTCAAGCGATGACTGAGGATGTCGCGCCCCGCTTTCCAAGTAGACATCAGGAAAAAAGCGGATGCGCCAATGAGTAGGGGGAACCAACCGCCTTGGAAAATTTTCAGCGAGGTGGCGGCAAAAAAGATGAAGTCGACGATTAAAAAGGGCAGGGTTACGGCGGCCGCTAATGCGGGGTGCCAACCCCACAATTTGTGAGCCACCACGAGGAGCAGCAAGGCGTCGCAAATCATGGTCATGGTCACGGCAATGCCGTAGGCCGACGCCAGATTGCTGGAGGATTGGAAGGTTAGTACCAGCAGAATAATGGTGGCCAGCAGCGTCCAGTTGAAGAAAGGGATGTAGATCTGGCCCATCTCACGGTCGGAAGTGTGGTTAATTTCGAAGCGTGGAAGGTAGCCCAGCAGCATGGCTTGGCGAGCAATCGAGAACACACCAGAAATGACCGCTTGGGATGCAATGACGGTAGCCAGCGTGGACAGTATGATGAGGGGATAAAGACCCCAGTCGGGTACTAATCGATAGAAGGGATTTTCAATGGCTGTCGGGTCGCTCAGTAGCAGTGCACCCTGACCGGCATAGTTCAGCAGTAGCGCGGGAAAGACTAAGAAGAACCACGCGCGGCGAATCGGCTTACGGCCAAAGTGGCCCATATCAGCGTAGAGTGCTTCGCCACCGGTTATGGTCAATACCACGGCGCCCATGGCAATAAACGCAGCCACGGGATGTTCGAGGGCGAAGCTGATGGCCCATGACGGGTTAACGAGCTGTAGCACTTCTGGGCTGTGCTGAACGTTGTAGAGGCCAAGCACAGCCAGCGTGCAAAACCAAACCATCATGACCGGGCCAAAAAAAGCGCCAATAGACGCCGTGCCATGGCGTTGAATCAGAAATAGGGAAATCAATACAGCGATGGTGATGGGTAAAACAAACGGCTCAAGGCCGGGTGAAACCACCTTTAAACCTTCCACGGCCGACAACACGGAGATGGCGGGTGTAATCATGCCATCGCCGAAGAACAGCGCCGCGCCAAACAAGCCTATGCCAATAAGCAAAGGGCGCAGCCAAGGGTGACGGTATTGAGCTCGTAGCGCCAATGCCAGCAGCGCCATGATGCCGCCTTCGCCGCGGTTATCGGCGCGCATAATGAAGGCGATGTATTTAATGGACACGATGATGGTCATGGACCAAAAAATCATCGACAGAATGCCCAGTACATTCGCTTCGTTTAGCGCCAGGCCGTGAGCAGCGTGAAAGCATTCTTTCAAAGCGTAGAGAGGGCTGGTGCCGATGTCGCCAAAAACAACCCCAAGCGCGCCTGCTGTGAGTGCTGCCTGGTGTTTTAGGCGGGATGAGCCAGCTGACTCAGCGTGCATACAGTTCCTCAATGTGCGAGCAGTTGCACTGCTAGCGACCTCGTTTGCGGGCAACGATTTTAACACCGCCCACGTCGAGATAGCCAAGCACATTGGTCGCAAAAAGGCTTTGCCTTGCAGAGCGCCTTCCGCTAGGATTGCGCGCCGCTGAAGTGCAATGCTTCAGCGCTACGGTGAGGTGTCCGAGTGGCTGAAGGAGCACGCCTGGAAAGCGTGTATACGGTAATCCCGTATCGAGGGTTCGAATCCCTCTCTCACCGCCAAATCAAGTCCAACGTCGTTGGCAATACCCCTAGATAACCCCCGCCAAGCCCAGTAATATGAGGGCTTCCGGGGGTTTTCTGTTTGCACAATTGCCCTCGCTTCACCACCGAAAACCACGGTTCACCACAGCCAGTCTGTAGGTATCGCTGTAGGTACGAATCGGAGGAGGGCGGCACGATGCCTACAAACACTCTCACCGATGCCCGTTGCAAGGGCGCCAAGGCCGCTGACAAGCCCTACAAGCTGTTTGATGGTGGCGGCTTGCATCTTTTTGTCTCTGCGACGGGCTCGCGCACCTGGCGCTTGGCCTACCGCGTGGCGGGCAAGCCGCAGACCATGAGTCTGGGTCCATACCCCGAGGTTTCGCTTGCCGAGGCGCGGGCCAAGCGCAACGAGGCCAAGAAGGCCTTGGTCGATGGCAAAGACCCGATGGCGCCACGTCGCATCAGTCGTCAGAGCATGACGCTGAAAGAAGCCTCTGACGCTTACTGGGCCGGGCGCAAGGATGTGTCGGCATCCTACCGCAGCAATGCAGAGCGAGGCATTGAAATGCACCTTGCGCGATTGCTGGCACGCCCCATTTCCAGCATTGCTCGTGAGGATCTTCTTGGTGAGTTGCTGCGCATGGATGCGGCCGGCCTGCATGTCTATGTGCGCAAGGTGCGCATGTGGATCGGTCAGGTCTTCGAGTGGGCGGTCGAAAATGGCCTAGCCCTCACCAATCCGGCGGCCTTGATCCGGCCTGAAAAGGCATTTGGTCGCAGCAAGACCACAAGTTTCGCCGCACTCAGTCTGCGCGAGGTGCCCGAGTTCTTGCAGCGACTCGCGCTTGAAGGTGACTTGCAGAGCGTGCTGGCCTGCCGGTTGCTGGCGCTGACCTGGGTGCGCACCAACGAACTTCGCATGATGGAATGGTCTGAAATTTATGAAGCCTCACAGACCTGGCTGATTCCGGCCGGGAAAATGAAGCGTGAGCGGGAGCATCTGGTGCCTCTGTCGTTGCAGGCCATTGAGCTACTAAAGCATCTCAGGGCGCGCTGCCGGCCAGAGGCACGGTATGTATTCTCGGCGCCACATCGTATGGATAGACCGATGTCCGAGAATGCCGTGCTCTACCTGATGGCGCGCATGGGCTACAAAGGCCGCATGACGGGTCATGGTTGGCGGTCGGTGGCCAGTACCTGGGCCAACGAGAACGGCTACTCGCCGGATGCCATCGAGCGCCAGCTGGCGCATGTGCCTGACAACAAGATTCGTGCGGTCTACAACCGCGCCGAGTATCTGCCGGATCGCAAGAAAATGCTGCAGGACTGGGCGGACTGGCTGGATGGATGCGGCCTCACGCCAGCCTGATGCCGGCGCGCTCCAGCGTGGAGCGCTTCCAGCCGACTGTCTTGCGAGTCAGCGCGACATCGGGCGTGGGCAGCTTGCTGGCCAGGAGCCAGCGTCGGATGGTCTCGCTGCTGACATGCAGCAGCTCCTGCAGTTCGGGGCGAAAAATCACGCGGTCTTCATGTGCGACATTCATGGCAACTCCGGCTCATGGCGGGGAATTGCCTGTGATGGTGGCCTTGCGAGTGGAAACGCCCAACCTGCTGCAGCGTAGCTGAGCGCACTATGGTCGAAATTCGGCCTAACCGCCTTTGTTGCCCACTGGGCGCTGTTGCGCAATTAGTCCACTGAGCGCAGCTCCCCCTTTCCCCAGTCTGCTCAGGACACACGTATCGTGTGTTGCGTGCCCAGGCGCGTGCACTGGTTCGGGATCGCAGCACGCACCTGAAGCTCCGTTACCTGGCGGTCAAAGTCGCGGGCCATGACCCGCTCTCGGTCTGGCTGGCCGTGCCATTGCATGTCACGATCCAGCCAGACCGAGAGCGAGCCTCTGGCCTTGAGGGTAGCGTTGTAGTCTTTCCAATTGGTGGTACGGTATTGGGCGGGAGCCGGCTGGGTCATGGGCGCGCTAGCCTACAGGCTGTGGGCGTTTGTGCAACAAGGCCATCTACTAGTCTAACTGTTGCGGCTAATTTCTGGGCAGTGGTTGCTTGTCAAAGTCTGCATGCGCCAAATAATTAATATCTATGCTTTGTCCTTGACTTATGATTTGTTTGCTTAATAAAAAATCTTTAGGCTGGTTAACACAATCAGCAGCGATCAACCGACGATTGCGAAGATAAAAGCAGGAGAAGCTACGGCCAACATTAGGATCTCCTCGTAGTACCACATGGTCATAGCCGCTATTGAGCCCGGCGATCTGCAGCTTGAGATCGTATTGGTCGGACCAGAACCAGGGTAGAGAGCTAATGACTTTGTGCTTGCCGCAGAGTGTGGCGGCGGCTACCTTGGCATGTTCGCCGGCATTGGGCACTGACTCCAGGCGAAGGTGCTGGCCAGTAAACGGGCAGGGGTGCGCGGCACAGTCGCCGGCGGCGACGATGTCGGGGTCGCTTGTGCGTCCGTGCGCGTCGATTACGATACCGTTTTCTACTGCCAGATCGGCTGCCTCGGCCAACTTTACATTGGGCACCACACCAATACCGACGATCACCAGGTCGGCTGCAAGAACCTCGCCATCAGCCAGCTGCACACCTCGCACCCGGTCATCTCCGATGAGTGCGGTGATGCACACACCGGTGCGAAGTTGCACACCTTCCTCACTATGCACTCGGGCGTAAAATGCTGACACGGTAGGTGCCGTGACGCGCTGTAGAACACGTTCGGCGGTTTCCAGGACGGTCACTGCAAGACCTAGTTTGCGCAATGACGCTGCCGTCTCCAGTCCGATATAGCCTGCTCCGATGATCACGACTCGGCGGGCCGCAGCGACCTCGGCACGGATAGCGAGGACATCGGCGGCGCTCCGCAGCGTGTGCACACCATGCATATTGGCGCCGGAAATTAAGAGGGCACGAGGGCTTGCTCCCAAGCACAGTGCCAGCTTGGTGTAAGACAACGTCTCGCCATCGTGCATGCAAATACGGTGCTCCGCCCGGTCGATGCTTATCACACGACCCGGCCGCAGCGTGATGCGCTGCTTCTCGTAGTACAAAGGGGGGCGGATAAGCAGGTCATCCAGACCTGCGGTACCAGCCAGAAAGGTCTTGGACAGTGGCGGGCGATGGTAGGGAAGCACCGGCTCGTCGCTAATCAGCACAATCTCGCCGGACCAGCCTTCCTGGCGCAGGCTGGTGCAGAGCTGGGCACCTGCATGGCTGGCGCCGATGATGACAACGCGGTCGGTAGTCATGTCGCCGACTTCTGCGTCAGCTTCACCATCATCCTGGAGTAGCCGCGCACGAAGTTGGACTGCACGATCCCCGGTTCTTCCAGCACGCTGATGTCGTCGAAACGCGCCAGCAGCTCCTCCCAGAGGATGCGCAGCTGCAGCTCGGCCAGACGGTTGCCCATGCAGCGGTGCACGCCGAAGCCGAATGACATGTGGTTGCGCGCGTTCGGCCGGTCGATGATGAAGTCGTCGGCATTCTCGAACTGGCGCTCGTCGCGGTTGCCGGAGGCATACCACATCACCAGCTTGTCACCCTTCCGGATGAACTGGCCGCCCAGCATCGTGTCGCAGGTGGCGATGCGGCGCATGTAGGCCAGCGGGGTCTGCCAGCGGATGATCTCGGAGACCATGTTGGGGATCAGCGTCTGGTCGGCCTTGAGCTTGGCGAACTGATCCGGGAAGCGGTTCAGCGCCAGCACTCCGCCGCTCATGGAGTTGCGCGTGGTGTCGTTGCCGCCAACGATGAGCAACGCCAGGTTGCCAAGGAACTCCATGGGTCGGTCGATCAGGTCGCGGGTGCTATCATGGCTCTGCATCAGGCTGATCAGGTCGTAGCCCGGGGCCTCGCCGGCAGAACGCCGCGCCGCTTTGTCATGCCAGTGCGCGGATAAGTGCTGCGCCATGTCGATAATGCCTTGAAAGAACTCGTCTAGGTCGAGTGGGCCGCCAGTGGTGTCCGGGCCACCGGCAGCTAAATCGGACCAGTACACCAGTTTGTGGCGCTGGTCGTAGGGGAAGTCAAGGAGGGTGGCTAGCATGCGCGCGGTGAGCTCAATCGATACCTGTTCCACCCAGTCAAAGGGGCGATCGGTGGGCAGGTGATCGAGCACGTCCTGCACGCGCTGGCGAATCAGACCTTCCATTTCCTTGAGGTTTTTTGGTGCCACCACCCCCTGTACGGCTTGGCGTTGCAGGTCATGTCGGGGCGGGTCCATGGCGATGAACATCTCAATGCTCAAGCCGACAGGGGGATCGCCGAGCACAATGAAGGGTTCAGCCGAGAAACGCTCATGGTCCTTGTCGACAGTGAGGATGTCTTCGTAGCGGGTCACCGACCAGAACGGTCCGAAGGCACTCTCGGGCTGGTAATGCACCGGCGCCTCTTCGCGCAGGCGGGCGAAATATTCGCGCCATTTGCCTTGGCGATAGAGAAAGGGGTTGCTCACGTCGATGTCGGCCAGTGCCACGTCGGCGACATCAGGAATCGGGTGCTCGCTGAACACGGGCGGGCGGCTGTCGGGCAGCACGGCATGGCGGACTTTGTGGAACAGGTGCACGCCGCGGATCTGCAGGTCCATAGGAATGCGGGCCTGGGCCTTGCGGAGAATCGGGTCGATGACGTTCATGCGGGTATCTGCCTGGGTGATGAAGGGAGGGCGTGGGCGATCACATCTGGAACTCGGGGAGGCGCACGGTCATGCCGTCCATGTCGGCGCTGACCGTAACCTGGCAGGCCAGGCGCGAAGTCGTTTGGCGCTCCGGGGTCATGCCCAACATCTGCTCTTCATCAATCGCACTTGGGCCGACGCGGTCGAACCAGAGTGGGTCGAGAATGACATGACAGGTGCCACAGGCGCAGACGCCGCCACAGTCTCCGTCGATGCCTGGGACGCCGTGGCTGGTCGCGATTTGCATCAGTGATTTGCCATCGGAAATCGCAGCTTCGTGGCATTCACCATCGTGAGAGATGAAAATTATCCGGCTCATGAACTGACTCGTGCTAATTAAAAACAGAAAATTGATGTTGCACGCAGAGTGTCTGGTCAGCTATGTTGCATCAGGTCTGTTTTTTGTGAGTTTGGCTCAAATGATCCCTTCTTTGATGCGCCAAGAGCCAGTCATGCCGGCTCATTTCATGGCACATCTTCTCGAATCTGATTTTCTAGATGCTGACGCGGTGTCGAGCTTGCGTGCCACTATTGAGCGAGATGGGGTTGACCCTGAGACCATACTTACGTCGGGTGCACAGCTTCCCATGCGCTGGTTCCGAGAGGCTTATCCTTCGCTTGATGCCGAAAAGGCAGCTTGCATAGGCTATGCAGCTGGTGAGCATGCTCATTTGACTTCGTATGGCCTATTAAGTCTGTCGCTGGTCAGCGCAAGCTCGATTAATGAGGTTATTCGTCTGCTCGCTTTTATGCCGCTGATCTCAAATGTTATTAAAGCGCGCATCCAAGAGTCTAAAGATGCCTTGCTGGTAACGCTCTCGGTTAACTCTGGCGATGCGGTGCTCGACCGCATCCCGCTGTTCTACAGCGCCGCAGCGCTGATGCATTTGCTGCGCCTGATTTCGGAGGAGTCACCGGAGCTTAGCATCCATATCGCTTGGCCCATGCCAGAGGCCCTAGCGACTCATCGTGAGGTTGTTAGTGGGCGGCTACACTTTGATGCGCCTATGCATTTCATCAAGGTGCCACATTCAACCTTGATCTCGGTCTGCCGTTTTCCTGACCCCGTCGCTTACAAAAATATCGTAGCCATACTGCAGGCCAAGCTTGATGAGCATGATCTTAACAATGATGTCGCTGGTCATGTCAGAAGCCTGCTAGCCAAGGTGCACGGTCGGCAGAGCATTGATCATGTGGCGGCCGTCTTGAATTTGTCGGTAAGCACGTTAAAACGTCGGCTTACCAAGTGTCATACCTCCTTCAGCGAACTGCAGGAGGAGGCCTTATGCGATCGTGCCAAGCTGATGCTCATGGATGCATCAATGACACTGGATACTATCTCTGCTTCGCTTGGCTACAGCGATTTGTCGAACTTCTCGCATGCGTTCAAGCGCTGGACTGGTATAGCGCCTGGAAAATTCAGGAGGGTTCATTAAGCCACTATATTTTGACGTGTATCTAGCTCCAGCACATAGAGCCGGCTGGACGATTTCAGACAGCCTGATAAGTGGATTGTCAGCCAAGGTTCAAGCCACCTGGGTCAGGGGTGGCTGGTTGAAGTAAACCTGATCCGGGGTCAGCCGGGCAAGGCTCGAGTGTGGTCGGCGCTGATTGTAGAACATCAGATAGCGACCAATGCCGGCACGGGCCGCCGAGACCGTGTCATACGCATGCAGGTACACCTCTTCGTATTTGACCGAACGCCATAACCGCCCGACGAACACGTTGTCGCGCCAGCAGCCCTTGCCATCCATGCTGATGCGGATGCCGTTGTCCTTCAGCAGCCCGATGAACGCGGCGCTGGTGAGCTGGCTGCCCTGATCCGTGTTGAAGATCTCCGGGCAGCCATGCCGGGCAATCGCTTCTTCAATCGTCGCCAGACATAACTCGACATCCATCGTGATCGACGCCCGCCAGGACAGCACCCGTCGTGAGTACCAGTCCATGACGGCGGCCAGATACACGTAGCCTCGCGCCATGCGGATGTAGGTGATATCCATGGCCCAGACCTGATTCGGCCGATTGATCGCCAGGCCACGCAGCAGGTAGGGGTAGATCGGATGCCGTTAACCACGCCTGCTGGTGTTGGGCTTGCGATGCATGCGCCTCATCAGCGTACCGACACGCAGACGCCCGACCACGGTGCCTTCCTGCCAGAGCAGATCGCAGTCGCTGACCGGCTGTGGCCGATAGTAGGCGGTGCGGCGACTGAGGTTCAGCGCCCGCGCCTGCCGGCTGATCGGCGCGCTCACCACTTTTTTCGCAGGGCTTCCCGGGTGACTTCGTTTTCCAGGATCGACTCGGCCAGCAAGCTTTTTCAGCCGCGGGTTCTCGGCCTCCAGCTCCTTCAGTCGCTTGGCGTCGGAGACGCTCATGCCACCGAACTTGCTACGCCAGAGGTAATAGCTGGCTTCCGAGAAGCCGTGCTGACGGCACAGCTCTTTTACCTGCAGACCGGCCTTCGCTTCGCGCAGGAAGCCGATGATCTGCTCTTCGGTGAAACGCTTCTTCATGTCCAATCTCCTCAGGGTGGGATTGGACTCCAAAGCGCCGTGCTACTCAAATACGGTGGAACGTCGGGGTCATGGAACAGCTCCTGATCAATGGGGGCATGATGCCCCAGTCAGCCCGCCAATCCACTTATCGGGCTACCTGAAATCGTCCAGCCGGCTCTCCCTTCAGGCGCGCGTCGCCATCTGTTGCATCGTGGATCAACCGGGGCAGATGCTCAGATACACGCCCTTAACCCTCACGCCTCACCTTGAACCAGGCGGCGTACATGGCGGGCAGGCTGAGCAGGGTGAGCGCGGTGGCCACGATCAGTCCACCCATAATGGCCACGGCCATTGGCCCCCAGAAAGCGCTGTGCATCAGCGGGATCATAGCCAGCACCGCAGCGGCCGCGGTCAGCATGATGGGACGGAAGCGGCGCACGGCGGCATCCACAATGGCGGTCCAGCGATCCACCCCGGCGGCAATGTCCTGCTCGATCTGGTCGATCAGGATCACTGAGTTGCGGATGATCATGCCGTTCAGCGCGATGATGCCGAGCGTGGCCACGAAGCCCATGGGCTTGTTGAGCAGCAGCAGGGTGAGCGAGGCGCCGACGATGCCGAGCGGGCCGGTCAAAAAAACCAGCAGGCTGCGCGCGAAGCTGCGCAGCTGCAGCATCAGCAGCGTGAAGATGATGAAGAGCATGAGCGGCACCTTCGCGGCTATCGAATTCGTGCCGCGCTTGGATTCCGCCACCGTGCCGGCGATCTCGATCCGGAAGCCAGCCGGCAGCTTTGCCCGCAGCGCCTGTAGCTGCTCATCCAAGCGTAATGCCACTGTAGCACCCTGTATGCCCTCGCGCACGTCTCCCTGCACGGTGATGGCGTAGTTGCCGTTATAGCGCCAGAGGATGCCGGGCTCCCAGTCGAAGCGGGCATGGCTGACCTGCGCCGAGGCGATGGAGGTGCCGCTGGCGGTCGGCATATAGGCACTGGCAATAGCGGTGATGGTGTTGCGCTCTGCTTCGGGCTGGCGCAGTACGATGGGAAGCTGGCGGTTGTCTTCGCGATAGAGCCCGATCGGCAGGCCCGCCAAGATGGTTTCGCTGGCCCGGGCCACGCCTGCGTTGTCGACCCCAAGCGCCCGTGCGCGCGCCTGGTCGATGTCGAGGCTCAGGACCTTGATCTCCTCGTTCCAGTTGTCGTTGATGCCGCGCATGTCGGCGTCTTGGCGCAGCACGCCCTTCACGCTCTCGGCGATAGCGCGTACCTGCGCGGAGTCCGGGCCAACCACGCGAAACATCACGGGGTAGGGTACGGGCGGTCCATTGGGCAGCAGCTGGACGCGTGTGCGGACTTCCGGGAACTCTTGCGCCAGCAGGCGCGGCAGATCGCGGCGGATGCGCTCGCGGTCCTCGTGCGAGGCTGGCAGCACAATGAGCTGGGAAACGTTGTCCTGCGGGAAGATTACTTCCAAAGGCAAGTAGAAATGCGGCACGCCGGAGCCGATAAATGACGACACCGATGTCACGCCTTTGATGTCTTTCAGTCGCTTTTCGACGCGAGTCGCCAGGTTCTCGCTGGCGGCAAACGACGCGCCTTCCGGTAACCAGAGGTCGACGAGGATCTCGGGACGGCTGGAATCGGGGAAGAACTGCTTCTCCACCACCTGCATGCCGATCACGCCCAGCACCAGCGCGCCGACGGTGGCGCCGATGGTGAGCCAGCGGTGCTGCACGCAGTAATCCACCGTCCGGCGCACGCGGCGGTAGAAGGGGGTATCGAAGACCTCGCCGTGGCTGTGCGGCTGATCGCGCAGAAGCTTGTAGCCGAGATAGGGCACGAAGTAGATGGAAACGAACCACGAGATCAGCAGCGCCGCCGTGGTCACCGCGAAGATGGCGAAGGTGTATTCGCCCACCGCTGAGTTGGCGAGCCCGATGGGCAGAAAGCCCGCCGCCGTGATGAGGGTGCCGGTTAGCATGGGCATGGCGGTTGCGCTGAAGGCATAGGTGCTAGCGCGTAGGCGGTCCAGGCCTTCTTCCATTTTGCGCACTGTCATCTCGATGATGATGATGGCGTCGTCTACCAGCAGGCCGAGCGCGATGATGAGCGAGCCCAGCGAGATCTTGTGCAAGTCTATACCGGTCCAGTTCATCACCAGAAAGGTGGCCGCCAGCACAGTGGGAATGGAGAGCGCCACCACGAGGCCGGGGCGGGTATCGATGCGCCAAGGGTTCTTGTGCAGGCCGAGCGCGAGAAAACTCACGCCCAGCACGATGATGAGCGCCTCGGCCAACACGCGCAGGAATTCGTGCACGGAAAGCGCTACTGCCGCCGGCTGGTACTGCATCTGCTCGAGTTCGATACCAACCGGCAGGAGCCGCCGCAGTTCGGCGGTGGCTGCATTCAGGCTTTCTCCCAGCTTGATGATGTCGCCGCCCTTGGCCATGGAGATTGCCAGTGCGGTGACCTCGCGACCGTTGTGCCGTACTTTCGGCACGGGTGGGTCTTCGTAGCCGCGCATGATGGTGCCGAGGTCGCCAAGGCGAAAGGTACGGCCGTTGAAGCGCAGTGGCAGTGCGCGCAATGCCTCGACGCTGTCGAACTGGCCCCCGATGCGCACCTGTAGCGTGTCGCTGGGGGTGTGCAGCTCGCCGGCGAACGCGACAGCGTTCTGTGCGTTCAGGGCGGCAACTATCTCGGGCAGGCCGATGCCGAGCCTTGCGAGCTTTCGCTGCGATATCTCTACATGGATTTGCTCCTGCTGGAGGCCGAGCAGCTCAACCTTGGCCACAGTGGGCACTTGCAGCAGCTGCTGACGTATCAGTTCGGCGTGATCGCGCAGTTCGGCAGATGAGAAACCGTCACCGGAGAGCGCATAGATGACGCCATATACATCGCCGAATTCATCGTTGAACACCGGCCCCTGCACGCCGGCTGGCAGGAGCTGGCGCATGTCGCTGATTTTCTTGCGCACCGTATACCAAATTTGAGGAACGTCCTTGGCTTGGGTGGAGTCCGTGAGTTCTATCAGGAAGGTGGTCTCGCCGGGCTTGGAATAGTTGCGGATCCTTTCCATGCTCGGCATTTCCTGCAGCGTCTTCTCGATGGGGTCGGCGACCTGCTGGGCCATCTGCGTGGCGGTGGCGCCGGGCCAGAAGGCGCGGATCACCATGATGCGGTAGGTGAAGGGGGGGTCTTCGTCCTGTCCGAGCTGGAAGTAAGCGGCGCTGCCGGCGATAAGCAGCACGATGAGCAGGTAGAGAGTGATCGCCGGGTTCTGGATGGCGATGCGCGAGAGGTTGAAGCGCTCGGCGGTCCGGCCGGCAGCGGTGTTGTGGTGGGCAGGCGGGTAGTTGGTCGTCATGTCAGATTCCCGTGCTCAGCGCTTGGGTGGTGTGAACGGGACGACCTTTTGGCCCTCTGCGAGCATATGCACGCCGGCCGTCACGACCTGCTCGCCGAAGGCGAGGCCTGCCACGATCATGTCGTTGCCGTCGGCACCGACGATCTGCACCGCCCGTTGTTTCACGGTGGAGGAAGTCGCGTCGTAGACCCATACCAGTGATTGTCGGTTCTTGCCAAACACCGCAGACACGGGCAGGCGCACGCCACCGTTTTTCGGCGCGAGCAACGTCAGGTACAGCGTGGCGGACTGGCCGAGGGCGAGGGCATCGGCCGGCGCTTTCACGGTGTAGCGGGCGCGGAAGGTGCGGGTGACTGGATCGGCGGCGGCGGCGAGCTCCCGCAGCGTGGCAGGCAGTCTCATGTCAGGGCGCGCCCACAGCGACACTTCGGCCCTTGCTGCCCGGGCCAGCATCGTACGATGTTCGGGGAATTCCACTTCGATTTCGCGCGGGCCGTCATGCGCGAGTCGGATCACCTGCTGGCCGGCCCCGACGACTTCGCCGACATCCGCCAGTACCGCCACCACGATGCCGTCGCTGTCGGCGCGTAGCACAGTATCGGCGAGGCGGTTCTTTTGCAGCGAGAGGTCGCTTTCTGCCTGTTGCATTTGTGCTTCCGCTGCAGAGAGTTCAACGCGCTTGCGCTCCAGGTCCGTGGTGGAAACGAAACCTTTTTTGGCGAGCTCTTTATAACGCGCGTAGTCGGCGCGCGCGTTCTCCACCCGCGCGGTGGCGGCGGTCAGCGCCGAGTCGGCGGACCGGTCGGAGAGCTGGAAGTCTCGTGCGTCAAGGCGAGCGAGCTCCTCGCCACGGCGCACGCGCTGGCCGCTTTCCACACGCCGTGAGATGAGCTTTCCGCCGACTCGAAAACCCAGGCCAGACTCCACGCGGGCCTTTACTTCCCCGGCGAGTTCGGCCACGTTAACGCCCTGGGTTTCACCTGCCGTTATCAGCTTGGCCGGGCGAGGGGGCGACAGAGGGGGCTCTTCGCGACAGGCACAAAGGGCTATGGCAGCAGCAACAATGAGCAGGGGGGGGGGAATTGTTCTTTTCATTTACGCTTTTTCTTTGGTCATTTTAGTCGAGGGTGGAAGCCGTATCCGGGCTGCCAGCAGTAAGCACCTGCTCGCGGCTAGGGGCGTGTTCAGCAATTATCGGCGACGAGATGAAGAGGACGAGATGAAGAGTTAGCAGCATCCATCATCAAGTAATGATGGTTCGGTAATGAGGCAATAGGACTGTACTCTGTTGAATTTTCTGACTGAAAACAAGTTAGCCTCGATAGCGAAGAATGCATTTGCAGCGCTGCAATTGCATGTGGCGGAAGTTGCAGTGGCAGCGCCGCCAGAAGCGCACCTACTCGCTGTATGAGGGCGTCGGCAGCATCGCTCGCTCTCAGATCTGCCATTCCCAGCATTCGCGCCAGACGGGCAAGCCGCGGTTGGCGGGCGGGAAGATTGAATCTGAGGACATGGGGCAGCGCCATGGCATTTGTCCGACCGTGCGGCACGGCATAGCAAGCGCCGAGCTTATTGGCAATCACAAGCACATCACCGGGGTAATGCCCGACCCGGCGGCCGCAAAGACATAGTGTGGTGCAGACGCGGAGAGCAGGGTGAAGTCGCCGCTTGGGCCGTTGAACTGGACGGAGTCTCCAATCAGGAGTTGATCGTTGAGAAGGGCCGAAACATGGCCACTCGAGACATGCTTAACGGTGACGGCAAAGCGGTTGCACACGGGCGCCTGGCTCAGCGAGTAGGCTCTCTTGTAGCACTGACTATCAATGTCCAGTTGCAGGATCATGATCTGGCCCGCCGTGGTCACGACTGGTCGGCCTTCCATGCACTCTAACATTAAGGTGCGAGCCTCAGCGGTTTCCCGAATTGCCCCCACCAGCCTAGCATTGCGGTGGATCTGGTCGGCACGCACGAAGCGCGTCCACCGTTTGGCACTAGCGCGCTGGCCGGCCACGATGATGATACCGGAATGATGCGAGCGGGCGGCTATGACTCTCATTTAAAGCTCCTTCGAGCGCAAGTCTCAATGCCGCGACTGCGGTATTTAAAAGCGTAGAGTGCAACTATATTCTTAACATTTGGCCAAATGACCAACGCATTGTCAATCCCTGCTCGGTCAACTTGGCGTCGTTGGTACTGGTCACGCATACGGATGACATTACAACCAACTCTTGACAGGCCTTGGCTGTTTTGAAGTAATATCTTGGTCAATTGACCAAATACTGCGAAATTGATTTCGGTCTGCCTTGGATAGTTGAAGAGTATTGGCATGAGAAGATGTGGCAGTCAGATCGATTCAACGTCGGCACAAAAAGCGGATTATCGGGTCATTGTGATCGGTGCGGGATTCTCGGGGATCAACGCGGGGATTCGCCTCAAGCAGGCTGGCATCACCGATTTTGTCATTCTGGAGCGGGCGGACGATGTCGGCGGCACTTGGCGAGACAACACTTACCCCGGCTGCGCCTGCGACGTGCCGTCTGTTGTGTATTCCTATTCCTTCGAGCAACAGCCGGACTGGAGTCGCAGCTTCGCCGGCAACCACGAAATCCACCAGTACATTCACCACTGCGTGGAGAAATACGATCTCATGCCTTGGCTGCGTTTCGGCGCTAATGTACAGCAGGCGGTCTTCGATGCCAGGGCCGGCCTCTGGCGCTTGACCCTGAAGGGCGGCAGTCAGTTGACCGCCCGTGCGGTGGTCTCGGTCGTGGGCGGGCTCTTGAATCCGGCGTATCCGACCATTCCCGGGCTTGAGACTTTCAAGGGCCAGCAATTCCACACGGCGCGTTGGCGGCACGATGTTGATCTCAGGGACAAGCGAGTCGCCGTCATTGGTACCGGTGCCAGTGCGATACAGGTCATTCCGGCAATACAACCGACGGTGTCGCGACTCAAAGTCTTTCAGCGCACGCCGGCCTGGGTGTTGCCCAAGCCCGATTTCGCGGTGGCAGCGCGCACCCGTCGCCTGTTTGCGCGGCTGCCTGTCTTGCAGAGGGCAGTACGGAACGGTATTTTCGCGGCCAGCGAAGCAATTTTCGGACCACTCGTTATCGTCGATTCACCGGCCTCCCGTCTGCTCGAACGAGCGGCGGCTACCTATCTCAACGGGCAGATACAGAACCCGGCGCTGCGCCGGAAATTGACGCCGGCTTTCCATATCGGCTGCAAGCGAGTCCTGTTGTCGAGCGACTATTTTCCGGCCCTGGCGCGGGAAAACGTCGATGTCATCACTGACGCCATCGTTCGCGTCACTCCCCAGGGGGTGGTGACGGCGGATGGCACAACGCACGAGGTGGATGTCATCGTGCTGGCCACGGGCTTTTGCTTGGACATTGGCAATGCGCCCTTCGAGGTACGCGGACTGGAAGGCGTGTCGCTTAGCGACGCGTGGAAGGCGCATGGCAGCAAGGCTTACCTTGGCATGGCGGTCAGCGGTTTCCCGAACTGGTTCCTGATGCTGGGGCCTAATACCGGCCCCGGTCATACCTCAGTGCTGGTCTACACCGAGTCGCAGGCCAGCTACATCACGCAGGCGCTCAAGACACTATTCGAGCGTAATCTGCGCTACCTCAACGTGCGCCAGTGTGAGCAAGATGCTTGGCACGATGCGTTGCAGGCGCGGATGCGGCATACCTCGTGGACCTCAGGCTGCCGCAGTTGGTATCTCGATGCGAATGGCGAGAACCACGCACTCTTTCCCGGACTCGCGTCCGAGTATGTCCTGCGCGCGAAGACATTCCGGCCCGAAAAATATGATTTCACCGTGTTTGCCCCGGTGGTCGAAGAGCCAGCGTTGGCATGAAGCGAATGTGCAGCGCCTGTACCGTTACGGGCAAGCCCTGCGCCTGCTGACCCGGCTGGCCTGACTCTGAATAAGGAGTACTACACGACATGAATCTTGCCTTGAATGCACCGCAGGCGCTGGCCTCCCGAGACAAGGGCAACCTGTTCGAATGGTGCGGGCACGGCGGCGTACACCTGTACGGTGAGCGCTGGGGCCGTGGCGGTGACGGACTGGTATTGTTCCTGCATGGCGGCGGCCAGACACGCCATGCCTGGGCTGGCGCGGCGCGGCGCATCGCGCAACGCGGCTACGAAGCCATGAGCATCGATACACGAGGCCATGGCGACAGCGACTGGGCGCCTGATAGTGATTACAGCGTTGACACGCTGGTCACCGACCTGACTGCGCTGCCGGAACAGGACGGACGCGCGCCAGTGCTCGTCGGTGCTTCCATGGGCGGCATCACCGCGCTGATAGGCGTGGGTGAGGGGAGGCTGGCCTGTCGCGCGCTCGTGCTCGTCGATATCGCACCCCGCATTGAACCCGAGGGCGTGGCCCGTATCGTGGCCTTTATGCGTGGTTATCCGGATGGCTTTGAATCGCTTGAGACGGCACGCTCTGCCGTAGCAGCTTACAATCCGCAGCGCCAACAGGCTGGCGATGGCTCGGGTCTACGCAAAAATCTGCGCCTTTGCAGCGACGGTCGCTATCGCTGGCACTGGGATCCGCGCCTGCTTGAGCATGCGGAGCGAGCCGATCCAGCCACGATGACGCAGCAGCATGAACGGCGTATCGCTGCGGCACGCCGCATTCAGGTGCCGACACTGCTTGTCCGGGGCACGCAGAGCGACATCGTCAGCGAAGAAGGCGTGCGCGAGCTGCGCGAACTCATTCCCCATGCCGAAATTGTCGAGATTGCGCAGGCTGGCCACATGGTCGCTGGCGACCGCAACGACATCTTTTTGGATGCCATTCTGGCCTTTATTGACCAACATTAAGGCGGCCCAGTGCCACCACCAAGGAGTACACCATGTCCCTGACTCAAGGTCTGCATCGCGCGATCCAGACCCGCGGTGACCAACTCGCCACCATTGACGGAGAGCGCCGCCGCACCTGGCGCCAGGTCGGGGCGCGTGTCGCCCGTCTGGCCGGAGCCTTGCGCGCATTGGGTGTGGGTTCGGAAGATCGAGTGGCCATCCTCTCGCTCAACAGCGATCGCTATGTCGAGTATTTCTACGCCGTCGCTTGGGCTGGAGCCGCTTGTAATCCGGTCAATATTCGGCTGACTCCGGCTGAAATCGCCTACACGCTGAACGACTCCGGCAGCCGTGTGCTCTTCATCGACGAGACCTTTGCCCCGATACTGGCGGCGCTGCGGTCAGCCATGACTACGGTTGAGCACATCATTTATATGAGTGACGGCGCAGTACCAGACGGCTACCTCGCCTACGAAGCGCTCGTGGCGACGGGCTCGGTGGTTCCCGATGCCGCAGTCGGCGGCGATACCCTGGCTGGCCTTTTTTATACCGGTGGCACCACGGGGAAGTCTAAGGGCGTCATGCTTACCCATGCCAATCTCTTGGCCAACGCGCTCAATGTACTGCCGGCGCTGGCCTATGACGCGAGCACGATCTACCTGCATGCTGCGCCGATGTTCCACCTCGCCGACATGGCCAGCACCTTTGCCGTCACCATGGCGGGCGCGACGCATTGCGCGGTGCCGCGCTTCGACGTGGAGAACGTGCTGTCCACGATGGCGCGCGAGCGGGTGACGCATGCCTTGCTCGTACCTGTGATGATCAATCTGCTGGTCAGTTCCGGAAAGATAAGCGACTATGACATTTCCAGCCTGCGCCGCCTCATGTATGGCGCCTCGCCGATGCCGAGAGCCGTACTGATGCGCGCCATGCAGCAGATGCCGGGGGTCGGCTTTACCCAAGGCTATGGCCAGACCGAGTCCTCCCCGGTTATCTCCTTCCTGTCCCCCGAGCAGCACGCCGCAGGCGGCGACCGGTTGGAGAGCGCGGGCCAGCCTGCCTATGGTGTGGATGTCAGGATACTTGACGCTCAAGACAGTGAGGTGTCGCCCGGCACCATCGGCGAAGTCTGCGTACGCGGGCCGAACGTGATGCGGGGCTACTGGCAACTGGAGCAGCAGACACGCGAGACCTTGCGCAATGGCTGGCTGCATACCGGTGATTTGGGCTACATGAGCGAAGACGGCTTCGTGTTCATCGTCGATCGCGCCAAGGACATGATCATCACGGGCGGCGAGAATGTCTTTTCCGTGGAGGTGGAGGGTGCCATCCATCTGCATCCCGGCGTGCAGGAATGCGCGGTGATCGGCATTCCTGATGAAAAATGGGGCGAGTGCGTGCACGCCATTGTCGTTCCCAAGCCTGGGGTGAACCTTGTCCCGGCCGACATCATTTCCCTGTGCCGGGATCGTATTGCCGGCTACAAGCTCCCGCGGAGTGTGGATATCCGCCATGAGCCATTGCCATTAAGCGGCGCCGGCAAGGTCCTGAAGACGGAGCTGCGAAAACCGTACTGGCAGGACATGTCGAGAAACGTCGGCTGAAAACTGACGTCATCTAATTTTCATCTCTAAAAACCAACAAGACGGAAACACCATGAATCTTGAGTTTACTACAGAAGAACTGGCCTTCCAGAACGAAGTGCGCCAGTGGTTCGCCGAAAACGTACCTGCTTCGCTCAGATCGCGTGCGGATAATGGCCAAATGCCGGACCGGGACGAACAACATGGATGGGAGCAAGTGCTCGGCAGGAAGGGGTGGCTGGTTGTCGGATGGTCCGCCCAGCATGGTGGTCCTGGATGGACGGCAACACAGCGATACATTTTTGACCTTGAGCGCGCTCGCGCGGGCGCACCGCCGGTGTCGCCGTTCGGTGTTTCCATGGTCGGCCCGGTCATCTGCGCTTTTGGCTCCGCCGAGCAGAAGCAGCAGCACTTGCCAGGCATCATCAGCGGCAATGTCCACTGGTGTCAGGGCTATTCCGAACCGAATGCGGGATCGGATCTGGCGTCCCTGAAAACGGCTGCCGTACTGGACGGAGGCCATTACGTCGTCAACGGCCAGAAAATTTGGACGACACAGGCGCACTGGGCGGACTGGTGTTTTTGCCTTGTGCGTACGGACTCATCCGTAAAGCAGCAGCAGGGCATTTCCTTCCTGCTGATCAACATGAACACGCCGGGCATCGAGGTTCGGCCCATTCACTCCATCGACGGGCATCACCACCTGAACGAGGTGTATTTTACCGATGTCAGGGTGCCCGTAGAGAACTTGGTCGGCAGCGAAGGCATGGGGTGGACCATTGCCAAGTTCCTGCTGACCCATGAACGAACCACTATCGCCGGCGTTGCCGACTCGAAGCGGGAAATCGAACGCCTTAAGCAGATGCTCAAGGACACGAAACAGGGCAACGGTTCCCGCTGGGATGACCCTTTTGCCCGCCGCAGGGTCGCCGAACTGGAGATCGATCTGGCCGCACTTGAGTACACCAACTTCCGCACGGTTGCCGCGACCGAAGAAGGCATGGGTCTGGGAGCCGAGTCCTCCGGACTGAAAATCAAGGGAACCGAACTGCAGCAGGCCATCACGCAAGCGATGGTGGAGCTGGGCGGCCATCTGTCCCTGACGTGGGACAACAGCGAACCCGTGGGCAGCTTTGCCTTCAATCGCACCCGCGAGCGCTACAACTTCCTGCGTGCGGCCACGATATACGGCGGCACCAACGAAATTCAGAAGAACGTCATCGCCAAGATGCTGCTCGGACTCTGACAACACCTTACAAAACAGGGGAATCAAGATGGATTTTCGCTTATCGGATGACCAGCGCATGCTGGATGAGTCTGCATCAAAGTATCTGGCCGGACAGTACAGTTTTGATCTCTACCGCAAGCAACTCGCGGCCGATGTCGCATTTGACGAGTCGCGCTGGACTGCTATGGCAGAGCTGGGCTGGATGGCGCTGCCCTTCCCGGAATCCGTTGGGGGGTTTGGCGGTTCACTGGTGGACATCCAGTTGATTGCACGGCGTCTTGGTGAGAAATTGTGCACCGACCCGTGGCTCACTTGCGCCGTGCTCCCGGGCAAAGTTCTGGAGTTCGCAGGTGGTGTCAATGCGATGCAATTGTTGTCAGGCGTTTCAGCAGGCACCACACGAGGGGCGCTGGCGGCGTTGGAAGCCAACTCCCATTACGACCCGACACTGATTGCAACGCGGGTCACGGAGAATGGCGATGGCATACGCATTGACGGACAGAAATCCGTTGTCTTCGGCGCAGAGTATGCCCACGTACTGCTGGTAACGGCATGTGCCGCAAATGGTGAAGCGATGCTGATCGCAGTGCCATCCTCGGCGCCAGGCGTATCCTTGAACCACTACCGTGTCGTCGACGGCTCGCGTGCCTCGGAAGTCAACCTGAATGCTGTCAAGCTGCCTGAAACCGCTGTGCTGGCACGTGGATGCGTAGCAATCGATGCCGTCAAGAGAGCCATCGACGTGGCCAACGCGGCAATATGCGCCGATCTGCTGGGGGCCGCATCAACCATGCTGAACAAGACCCGAGATTACGCCAGAATGCGGAAACAGTTCAGCGTCGCAATTGGAAGTTTTCAGGTCATCCAGCATTATCTGGTCGATATGTTCATCGAAACCCAACAATCCGAGTCGCTCGTCTGGATGGCCGGCCTCCAAGGCGATACGCAGGAATGTGCAGATCGTGAAAAGGCAATTTCTATTGCCAAAGCCTATATCGCTCGATCGGCCGTGATGGTCGCGCAGAAATCCATACAGATTCACGGCGGTATAGGCGTCACCGAGGAACTGGATATCGGGCACTACTTCCGGCGTGTCACGCACTACGCGCAGATGTTCGGCGATCGCGACCATCATGTCCAACGCTACATGGCTTTCGGCCAGGGCTGACCTGACATTTTACGCGACAGCTGATGCCATCAGACATTCGAGAACCCAATCCCATCGCACTTGACGACATCTTTGTGGGGTGTAGCAAGATGTATCTTTGTCCATACGAGTACTAAATGAAAACGGAAGGGATGCCGTATGCCTGATCGAAGCCGGGCTCCGTGACCGCCTCCCTTTCATTCATATCCTGTTTTGTATCATCGGCCTCATCCGGGAGGGACGCTATAACATGGGCTACTGCACCGTGCTCGAACCGTACCGCGTGAAAGTGCTGTAGCGCATGCACGAGTGAGTGGTGGCACCATTGTAAGCAGTCGTTCCTGAATAACCCCCGCAGCCCAGCATTGGAGCGGGCTTTCTGGTTCAGCTCATGCTCGCGGCAGAGCTGCTGCTCCAGCCGCACATGCTTGCTGATATTACGGAAGACGGCGGCAAAGCGTCCGGCCTGGGGACAGTAGCGGCACAACTCATAGCGTCGGCCAGTTTCGATGCTGAAACTTACAAAGTGTTTTGCCCGGCCGCTCAAGGCGACGCCACAGTAATTTTCCTGCCAGATGCTTTATTGCCGGGGCGCCCATTCCAGAGAGGGCCGACCGACACAGTTACGGGGAAAGCCGGTCTGGGCGAAGAAGGCATCGTTGACTTCGAGTAGCTGGAAGTCATAGGCCATTCCCTTCAAGGAAAGGCTGCTGGTAGCAAGTCCTTCACAGTCCTTTCCCAGTTGTCGGTCGCAGCCGCCTTTAATTCCCCGTGGTTTGACGCTTGGACGCTCAATAAAAATAAAAGTAGCAGTATTTGACCAGTTGACCAAGGTCGGCTTGTAGCCTTTGTTTTATAAGATCGGCGGGGGCAATGACAGCATCTTGACAACTCTGGTGATGGACTCACAGAATCGCGTTCTTGGTCATTTGACCAAAAAGATCAGCGGAGATGTCGAAAATGAATCAACAAAGGGTATTTGTCGCCGGTGTCGGCATGATCCCGTTCGTAAAGCCTGGCCAGAACAGGCCCTATCACGAGATGGGAGCAGAAGCGGTCCAGTTGGCGCTGGACGATGCCGGCCTTCGTTATACCCATGTCGAGCAAGCCTACGCCGGCTATGTTTACGGCGACTCCACCTGCGGGCAGAAGGCGCTGTACCCGCTGGGCATGACGGGTATTCCTATAATCAACGTCAACAACAACTGCTCCACCGGCTCCACTGCTCTCTACTTGGCGCGACAGGCGGTGGCGAGTGGCGTGGCGGACTGTGTGCTGGCGGTTGGTTTCGAACAGATGAACCCCGGCGCCATCGGCAGCGTTTTTACCGACCGCCCAAGCCCTTTCGCGGATTTCGACGCAGTCACCGATGCGTTGGTGGATGTTGATCTGCCGTTGGCGCTACGCTATTTCGGGGGAGCAGGCCAGAGCCACATGCGCAAGTACGGCACGAAGATAGAGACCTTCGCGAAGATCCGCGCCAAGGCCAGCCGCCATGCCGCCAACAATCCGCTGGCGCTGTTCCGGCAGGTGGTCTCGCCCGAAGAGGTCCTAAACGAGAAGCTGATCTGGCCAGGCGTCATGACCCGTTCCATGGCCTGCCCGCCGACTTGCGGCGCGGCGGCCTCGCTCCTCGTCTCCGACGCGTTTGCGCAGCGTCATGGCTTGCGCCGCGATGTCTTCATCGCGGCGC
>NZ_JBXMRC010000028.1:0-74862 GCF_057084925.1 Perlucidibaca sp.
CTGCCGATGCCCGGCTTCATCATCTTGTCCAGCGGACCGCGTTCGGTGTGCTCCGGGGCAATCTTCAGGTAGCCGCCGACGTGGTGGGTGACCAGCTCCTTGACGTACTCCGGCGACTCCACCGCGAGGTCGTAGCGCAGGCCCGAGGCGATCAGGATCTTCTTCACCCCCGGCAGGGCGCGGGCCTTGCGGTACAGTTCGATCAACGAGCTGTGGTCGGTATTGAGGTTCTCGCAGATGCCGGGGAACACGCAGGACGGCTTGCGGCAGTGCTTCTCGATCTCCGGGCTCTTGCAGGCGATGCGGTACATGTTGGCGGTCGGCCCGCCGAGGTCGGAGACCACGCCGGTGAAGCCCGGCACCTTGTCGCGCATCTCCTCGATCTCGTGGAGAATCGATTCGTGGGAGCGGTTCTGGATGATCCGCCCCTCGTGCTCGGTGATCGAGCAGAAGGTACAGCCGCCGAAGCAGCCACGCATGATGTTGACCGAGAAGCGGATCATCTCATAGGCCGGAATGCGCGCATCGCCATAGGCGGGATGTGGCACGCGGGCGTATTCGAGGTCGAAGACATAGTCCATTTCTTCCGTGGTCAGCGGAATCGGCGGCGGGTTCAGCCAGACATCGCTGTCGCCGTGACGCTGCACCAGCGCGCGGGCATTGCCCGGATTCGTCTCCAAATGCAGAACGCGGTTGGCGTGGGCATAGAGTACCGGGTCGGCTTTGACCTTCTCGTAGGACGGCAGGCGGATCACGGTTTTGTCGCGCGGCGGCATCTTGAACTTGGCAGGCTGCAGCGTGACCACGGTGGTGTCTTCCGGCAGCGCGGTCAGCTCGCCCCAGGCACCCGGCGTGACTTCAATCGGCGCGCCAATGTCTTTCGCGGCTGGCATGGTCAGCCCCGTGCTGCTGCCATCCGAGAAACTGGCGCCGGCAAAGCTGGCACCGCCGACATATTCGGTAGGGCCTTTTTTCTGCTCGATCTCGCAGGCGTCGAGATCGGCCGTGTTCACATACGGATTAAGGATGCGGTCGACCTTGCCCGGCGCATCAACGCGCGTCGAGTCCAGCTCGAACATGCCCTCGGGCGTGTCGCGGCGCAGGAAGACGGTGCCACGGACATCGGTGATGTCGCGAATGTTCTCGCCACGCGCCAGACGGTGCGCGATCTCGACGATGGCGCGCTCGGCATTGCCGTAGAGCAGGATGTCGGACTTGGCATCGAGCAGGATGGAACGGCGCACCTTGTCCTGCCAGTAGTCGTAATGCGCGATGCGTCGTAGTGACGCTTCGATGCCGCCGAGCACCTGCGGTACGTCCGGATAGGCTTCGCGCGCGCGCTGGGCGTAGACCAGACTGGCACGATCCGGGCGACGGCCGCCCTCGTCATTGGGCGAATAGGCATCGTCGGAGCGGATTTTGCGATCGGCCGTGTAGCGGTTGATCATCGAGTCCATGTTGCCGGCGGCGATGCCGAAGAACAGGTTGGGCTTGCCCAGCGCCTTGAACGGCTCGGCCGACTGCCAGTCCGGCTGCGCGATGATGCCGACGCGGAAACCCTGGGCTTCGAGCAGGCGGCCGATGATGGCCATGCCGAAGCTGGGGTGATCGACATAGGCATCGCCGGTAATGATGATGATGTCGCAGCTGTCCCAGCCGAGCTGGTCCATTTCATCGCGCGACATCGGCAGAAACGGAGCTGTGCCATAGCACTCCGCCCAGTAACGGTCGTAGCCGAACAGCAGGGGCGCTTCCTGCGTGCCGACGGTGACTTTTTCTGAAGGCAGACTCATGACAGTTCTCCGGGGTTGCTTGGCTTACAGGCCTAGCAGGGGCATCAGTGCCAGAACAACTTCAGTGCTCATACCTGTTCGACTACCGATGCTAGCGGCTAGGCCAGTTTTCAGGTTGACTAAAGAATTATTGCGCAACACGGTGGCTGACTTCACGGCGGCTTGATCGGCAGCGGTTAGTTTTTTGCCGAGGCTGCTCTCAATTTTGGCAACCACTGCATTTTCGCTTAAAGGCTTGCCCGCCTCTGGAAAAAGTGCCGCAAGGATGGCGCCATCGAGCCCGACCTGAGCACCTACTTTGTTGAGGAAGTTGTTTTGAGCATTATTCAGACCAACCTTGGCAGTCCCAGTAAGGCCTTGAACCTGCAAGCGCTCTGCAAGGGTTAACGCACTGCCGCGCTTGGCTTCCATGGCTGCCAAAAACGATTGCGTTTGCGTAGGCGTTGCAGTGTTGCTAGCCGCGGGTGCTGTGCCATTACCGGCAGGTACTGTTGCGCAAGCTGCTAGCAAAAGGGTCAAAGTCAGTATCGATAAAACACGCATGAACAACTCCTTGATTAGTTAATGCGAGCGCGGGCGCGCTCAACGGCGGCACGGACTTGAGCCGGTGCAGTGCCGCCAAAATGGTTTCGGGCGCTGACTGAGCCTTCCAGTGTCAGTACCGTAAATACATCATCGGCAATGATGGACGAGAACTGTTGTAGCTCGGTCAGCGTCATTTCCGCTAAGTCTTTGCCGGTCTGCACGCCATACCCCACGGCTTTGCCGACAACTTCATGGGCATCACGGAAAGCAACGCCGCGCTTGACCAAGTAATCGGCCAAGTCGGTCGCCGTGGCGAAGCCACGACGGGCGGCTTCACGCATGATGTCGCGACGCGGTTGCAGTGCAGGCACCATGTCGGCAAAGGCGCGCAGCGAGCCACGCACGGTGTCGATCGCATCGAATAACGGTTCTTTGTCTTCTTGGTTGTCTTTGTTGTAGGCCAAAGGCTGGCCTTTCATTAAGGTCAGCAGCGCCATGAGATGCCCAAAGACGCGCCCGGCCTTGCCGCGAACCAGCTCGGGGACATCCGGGTTTTTCTTCTGAGGCATGATGGAAGAGCCGGTGCAGAAGCGATCTGGCAGATCAACAAACTGAAACTGTGCCGACGCCCACAGCACTAGCTCTTCGCTGAAGCGCGACAGATGCATCATGATTAGTGCGGCGGCGGAACTGAACTCAATCGCGAAGTCTCGGTCCGACACGGCGTCCAGCGAGTTTTCGCAGACGGCATCAAAACCCAGTAGCTCGGCAGTGTAATGACGATCAATCGGGTAAGTCGTGCCGGCCAGGGCAGCAGCGCCCAACGGCAGGCGATTAACGCGTTGGCGCAGATCCACGAGGCGCTCGTCGTCACGCTTGAGGTTTTCGAACCAGGCCAGCAGGTGGTGGCCAAAGGTCACCGGCTGCGCCGTCTGTAGATGCGTAAAGCCGGGCATGATGGTGTCGGCTTCTCGTTCGGCAAGGTCAATTAAGCCGGTCAACAGGCGCTTGAGTTCCGCGCGGATGGCATCGATTTCATCGCGCACATACAAACGAATGTCCGTGGCGACCTGGTCGTTGCGGCTGCGGCCGGTGTGCAGGCGCTTGCCAGCAATGCCGATGCGCTCAGTGAGCCGGTGCTCGATGTTCATGTGCACATCTTCGAGATCGACACGCCATTCAAATTGTCCGGCTTCAATTTCGCCGAGAATCTGTTCGAGACCCGCAATGATCAGATCACGGTCGGCCACGCTGAGTACGCCGACTTTGGCGAGCATGGTGGCGTGTGCGATAGAGCCGCGAATATCTTGGCGATACATGCGCTGGTCAAAGCGCACAGAGGCCGTAAATTCGGCGACAAACTGGTCGGTGGCCTCAGAAAAACGGCCGCCCCACATGGATGAGGATGTATTGCTCATGAAATAACCCGATGTTTCGCTAGCCTGCAGTTCAGCTAGCGGGTCAAAAAGTGCGCGCATTATAGCAGCTCGACAAGGCTTGCCGCGCTGCTCGTGTCCGTGCAGACTCGCGATATGTCAATAAAAACAACAAACCCACCCGTCGCAGCGACCAGCAGCGGACAAAAGAGTGACGAACTAAACGATTTTTGGCTGCCCGACTTTTGCTCGACGGCAGCGGCGCGTCGTTTAGCCAGTTTGGCCATCCTTATTGCACTCATTCTGTTAGTGGCTCAGGCGCCGAGTCTCTGGCCTCTCCCGCTGTGGGACTTTTTTCTGCTAGCAACGCTCTCCGGCGCGGTCATTGCCATTAGTTTTGCTCTGATTTGTCGTTGGCGCGTGGCTATGGCGTCTTGGTCGCACCTGACTATCGGCGTGGCGTCCGTTGCGCTCATTATGTTCAATTTGGTGTGGCTGAGTGTGCTGGGGATTTATCTGCTGGACTGGCTGCAGCTGCCCCTGATGTCGTTTGTCAGTAACGAATACAGCACGCTGGCCCGGCATTTAATTATTGTCGCGCTGTTTGCCAGTTTATTTTTGCGCTACTTAGCCCTGCAGGCGCAACTCAGAATACGTGAGAAAACGGCATTGCAAGCGCGATTGGAAGCGTTGCAGGCGCGTATTCAGCCGCATTTCTTATTTAACTCGATGAATATTATCGCCAGCTTAATTGCGGTTGACCCCGACAAGGCGGAGCAGGCAGTAGAGGACCTAGCTACGCTGTTTCGCGCCAGTTTGCGCGATACCGTCGATGTCAGTTTGGCAGAAGAAATTGCCTTATGCCGGCGATATGCCAATATCGAAGAATTGCGCTTGGGTGATAGATTGGCGATTGATTGGCAGGTGGGCGCGGGCGTGGAGTCATTACGAATACCCCACCTTTCTTTACAACCGCTTTTAGAAAATGCGATTAGACATGGTGTTGAACTTTCCGCCGTTCGCTGCGACATTACGCTAAAGGTGGTTTGTGGCCCTGAATGGGTTGATATTAAACTGACCAATCCAGTGGCTCAAGGCGCAACGCGCAGCGGCAATCAAATGTCATTGCGTAATGTGACGGAGCGGTTGAAAGCGCGTTTCGGTGAGCAGGCTAGTCTGCAAGCCAGCGCGAGCAACGGGATGTTTGTGACGCATTTGCGTTATCCGCACGGACAAAGTCCGGCACAACAAAAGAGCCGACGATAGGAAAACATCGGACATAAAAATAAAAACAGAGGGTAAGGCAGATGAAACCAAGAGTCATTATTTGTGACGATGAACGTTTAGCCCGCGAACGTTTAGTGCGGCTACTGGAAGACATTGGTGGCTATGAACTCGTGGGGTTGGCTGAGCACGGCGAAGCTGCCTTGAAGCTCGTACAAGACTATCAGCCAGACATAATCCTGATGGATATGCGTATGCCGGTGATGGACGGCCTGACCTGCGCCCGTCAACTCGGACTGATGGACGCTCCGCCCGCCATTATTTTCTGCACGGCTTTCGATGAGCACGCACTGGAGGCATTCTCGGTGCAAGCCTCGGGTTATGTGTTAAAGCCCGTGAGCCGTGAAAGTCTCCGCGAAGCACTGGCCCGAGCCTGCCGAGTAAACCAGCTGCAATTGGAAAGCATGCGCCAACAGCCGGTGGCAGCCGAGCAAGCGGCTTCGTGCCGCAGCCACATTACGGCGCGCACGCATCGCGGCATTGAATTGATTCCAATCGATGAAATTCGTTATTTCCTTGCGGATCACAAGTACGTCACGGTGCGTCATGAGCATGGTGAGGTCTTGATTGATGAAACGCTGAAAGAGCTCGAGGAAGAGTTTGGCGATCGTTTCATTCGTATTCACCGCAATGCCTTGCTGTCGCTTACCTATCTCGAAGGCTTAGAGCTGATTGCGACGGGTCAGTATCGCGTGCGTATTCGCGGCTTGGACGAGCGCCTCGTGGTGAGCCGCCGGCATTTGCCCGAATTGCGTGAGACGCTGCATCGCGTTTGATGCGCTTCTCGCGTTACACAAACCTCAGGGCTGGTTACACTGCGCGCAGTGGCCGGCCCTGAGGTTTTTATGACATCTTCTGCTTCTTCCCTTCCCGATCTTGACACCCTGCGAATTGCCACACGACAAAGCCCTTTAGCGCTTTGGCAGGCGCATTACGTGGCAGATGCCTTGCGTGCACATCATCCTGGCCTGAACGTCGAATTACTCACCATGGTGACTCGTGGCGATAAAATTCTCGACACGCCGTTGGCGAAAATTGGTGGCAAAGGCCTCTTCGTTAAAGAGCTGGAAGTGGCCATGCTCGAAGGCCGCGCGGACCTTGCAGTGCATTCCATGAAGGACGTGCCCATGGCCTTTCCCGAGGGCCTAGGCCTAACGGCCATCTGTGTGCGGGAAGATCCACGCGATGCTTTTGTCAGTAATCATTTTGCCAGTTTGGATGACTTGCCCCAGGGTGCCGTGGTCGGTACTTCCAGTCTGCGTCGCCAATGTCAGCTCCGCCGCCATCGCCCGGATTTAGTCATTAAAGATTTGCGCGGCAACGTGAACACGCGTTTGGCGAAATTAGACAACGGTGAGTACGACGCGCTGATTTTGGCGAGTGCCGGGTTGATACGACTGGGCATGCCTGAACGCATTCGTGCTGCGCTTAAAGAGGCCGTATTGTTGCCAGCGGTTGGCCAGGGTGCTGTTGGAATAGAGTGCCGCCTCGATGATGCTCGCACGCGCGCCTTGTTGGCGCCTTTAAATGATGCCGATACCGCGCTGTGTGTGACCGCTGAGCGCGCCATGAATACGCGATTGCAGGGTGGCTGTCAGGTACCTATCGCAGGTTTTGCCACCTTAAGTCAGGGGCAGTTATTCCTGCAGGGACGCGTCGGCAGTCTCGATGGCAGTCAGTTACTGGAAGCCAGCAGTGTCGCTCCGATTGGCGAAGCCGTCGCTCTAGGTGAGCGGGTTGCTGAGCAATTATTGACGGCCGGTGCAGCCGATATTCTGGCCGCCGTGTATGGTGAGCATGGGCATGTCACTCCCTAAGCCAGCACCGAGTCTATCGGGGGTTTGTGTGCTAAACCCACGGCCCGCGCGTCAGGCAGCGGCGCTGTCGCAGGCGCTCATCAGTGCCGGTGCTAACGTCTTAGCGTTGCCCTTATTGGAAATAGTACCGCTGGCGTTAGACGCCACAGCTAAACACTGTTTAATGGATCTTGATCGTTACCAAACGGTCGTGTTTGTTAGTGCCAATGCCGCGCGATTAGGTTTGGAAGCGGTCGCCGATTACTGGCCGCAGTGGCCAGTGGGTGTATCGGTCGTTGCCGTGGGCCCCGCCACGCAATCTTTGTTGAATGACGCCGGTTTGAATGCCATTGCGCCGGAACAAGAAGACAGTGAAGGTATGCTGGCATTGCCCGCATTAAGCCACGTCGCGGGCCATCGCGTGTTATTGTTTCGGGGCGATGCTGGACGAGAATTGCTCTCCGATACGCTGCGTGCACGAGGCGCTCACGTGGATGTGATGCCGCTCTATACGCGCAGGCTGCCTGAAGGCACCGATGCCATCTGGCGAAACCAAAGCCAGCGACCGGATGTGGTGCTGCTCTCCAGCACACTGATATGGCAGCATTGGCAGCAAGTAGCAGGTGACTTTGCCATTAAGCCCGTGTTAATTGCCGTTAGTCAGCGTTTGGCATCACATGTGCGTGCGGCCGGTGCAACTCGGGTGTTATGTAGTCACGGGGCTACACCAGACGCCTGGTTGCAGGCATTGCAGCAATGGCAGAATACAGCGGTGGAATTCAGGGCGTCATCTGAGTGTTAGGACGTTTAGTAGCCAACATAGGGAATGCACATGGTGGGTAGCAACAGTCGGCAATCGTTAGTGACGGCGGTGTCTATTAAGCGACCGTTAACGCCGGGCTTTAAGGTATTGCTCAGCATCGTAGCGATTTTGGCGATTGCAGCCGCAGCGGTGGCCTGGCATAGCGAAAAACAACACCGCCGCGCCAAGCAAGCGGTAAAAGTACTGAGCGCCGAGCATGGCGAGCTCAGTAAGCAAATGTCGGTGTTGCGGACCGAGGCCGGGCTTAATAAAGAAATGCTCAAGCTCCAACAAGCACGTTTGGATAGCCTGTTGGCACAGGGCCCGCAAGTACGTCAGCGCTGGCTCACCAGTCGCGTAGCAGACAGTGTGGCGGTGGCCGAGCAAGCGCTGATCATTAATCATGATGCGGCACAGGCTCAACAAGCCTTGTTAGCAGCGGACCGACTCCTGGCGGGTCAGGCAGACGTTTCATTGATGCCGTTACGACGCGCCTTACAGCAAGACTTGAGTGTGCTCTCCGGACTGCCGCGTGTGGATGTGGCCGGTATTTATCTGCGTCTGCAAAACTTAGATCGCCGCGTCACCACATTGGCGCTGCCTCGCGAGGCTGGGCGCCAAGTGCCGCAGGCAGTGAATGCTCAGGATCAAATGGAAAATCTGTGGCAGCAGGGCTTAGCCAAGTTTCGTGCCCTGATTGTGATTCGCCAGTATGACGAGCCCTTGCAGCCGCTTTTGGACGCCTCGCGACTCCAGCTGTTGCGCGATCAACTGAGCCTGCTGATCAATCAAGCCGAACTGGCCCTGTTGCGTGGCGATGGCGTGGTTTATCGCGCCGCCTTAGAAACGTTGAGTTTGCGTGTGCAGCAACAACTGTCGGCACTACCCAGCGCGACCCTCGTGCCACTCTTGGATGAACTGGCCGCCTTACAGGCTCTGCAAGTGCAGCTATCTTTGCCCTCTCTGAGCACACGCGCCGCGTTAGATTCGCTCATGCAGACAGCGGAGACGCGACTGTGAGCCGGCATTTGGGTGCGCTCTTCAGTATCTCCGTGCTGCTGATCTTAATGGCAGTCGCACTGCGACAAGATCCCGGTTATGTCTTAGTCAGTTGGGGCACGACCTCGGTTGAGCTGAGCCTCACGCTGGCGGCTTTATGCTGGTTTGCCAGTCTGTGGTTTGTTGTACAGTTAGTGCTCATTGAGCGCTGGTTGCTTCGCCTGTGGCGGCGTAATTGGCCAGGTTTCCCCGGCGCCTCTGCCTTAAAGAAGGTAAAAACTTCAGAAAAACCTACGCAACCCTCCACCAAGGCTTGACGCATCCACTTTGCCCCGCTTTAATACGCCCCTCCCGTGGCCGGGTAGCTCAGTTGGTAGAGCAGCGGATTGAAAATCCGCGTGTCGGCGGTTCGATTCCGCCCCCGGCCACCATTTATTTTTGTGCATAGAGCCTCAGCGAAAGCTGGGGCTTTTTGCATTCTGGGCCGGATGAATTTCAGCGCTGGGCTTCGGCCGTTTTGCAGGGTATATTTTCCGCGAAATCGGTCATTGGAGGCCAGTGGCAATGACCACGGCACGCAGGTTAACGGAAGAAACACTGTCGGCCCACTATCTCTTGCTGCTGTGTCAGCATTTGCACACGCGCGGTATTAGTTCTGAGCAGGTCTTGGCAGGTACGGAGCTAGGCTTAGCAGAGTTGGAGCAGCCTAATCGTCAAGTGCCTTTAGCGCTTTGCCTAAAGGTCTTTGCCAATACTCAGCGACTGCTGCCCGACCCAGGACTCGGGCTGCACCTGGGGCAGATGTTAAATATTCGCAGTCACGGCTTTTTAGGTTATGCCGTGTTGTCCAGTCGCACCATCGGTGAGGCGACCGATCTAGCGGTGCGTTACTTCCGCACACGCACTAGCTTGTTAGAAATTCGGCTGTTTCGCGAGGGCGAAATGGCGGTCATTCAGCTGGATGAGCGGGTGCCCTTAGGGTCCATCAAAGTCATGGTCCTCGATGCGATTATTAGTCTGTTTATGGTGTGCGGACAGCAAGTGACTGGTCGAAAGTTTAATGCGGAAATTCGCTTGAGCTACCCAGAGCAAGCTCATCACGCCGAGTTACGTGCCCAGTTGGGTGATCGCCTAAGTTTCGACTGTGCGTTTACGCAGGTGCGCTTTCCTCGTGCTGGTTTGCAGATTCCCTTAGGCCTGCCGGATCCTCAGTTGCTGGCGATGGCGAAGGTGCAATGCGAGGCAGAGTTACAGCGCCTCCATGATGAAGGCGGCCTGTTGCCGGATGTTCGCCGTATTATCAAGCTGCGTTTAGCTGAAACCGCTACGCTGGAGTCTGTGGCCAATGATCTGCATCTGTCGCCGCGCACCTTACGCAGACGCTTGGCCGAGTTAGGGACCAGCTTTCAAATGATTCTGGAGCAGTTACGGCGAGGCCGCGCCGTCGAGCTTTTGCTGCACAGCGGCTTGTCGGTCGATCAGATAGCCACGGAGTTGGGCTATCTTGATCCATCCAATTTTGGACGTGCCTTTCGCCGCTGGACGGGTCAGTCACCGCGCGCGTACCGCACTGCGCGACTGTTAAGCCCCAGTAACCCCAAGGCACCCGCCAGCGCGATGTAAGCGCCAACAGCCATCAGCCCCCAATGGGTAGCCAGCCATGTGGCGGTAAAGGGGGCAATGGATGCGCCCAGAATACCCGCGAGATTGAAGGCCAGTGATGAGCCGGTGTAACGCACATGGGTAGGAAATAAATCGCTGAGCAGAGTGCCCAAGGGGCCGTAGGTAAGGCCCATGCAGGTGAAGCCTAAGGCCAGAGTGGCGAGCACGCCGGCGATATGGCCCGATCCAAAGAGCACCGAGAAGCTGGCACCAAAGAGAATGATGATGATGGCGACCCAGCGCATGGTCACGGGCCAGCCAAAACGGTCGGCACAATACGCAGAAACCGGAATGGCTAGGGCAAAGAACACCACGCCAAAGAGCTGAAATTTTAGAAATTCCTCGCGGCTGTAACCGAGCTGACTGGTGCCCCAGCTCAGCGTAAACACCGTCATCAGGTAGAAAATTACAAAGGCGCTAATGGCGATGAGCGTGCCAGCGAGCATGGCGACTTTGTGATCTTTGAACACCTTGACCAAGGGCACGCCCACGGCCTCTTGCGTCTCTTTTGCCGCTAGAAAGGCTGGCGTTTCGGTGATGCGTAAGCGCACATAGAGACCGACCAAGACCAGCAAGCTACTGGCAAGGAAAGGAATACGCCAACCCCACGACATAAAGTCCTCGCTACTGAGCAGGCTAGTCAGCAGTAAGAACAGGCTGGTCGAGAGAATAAAACCAATGGGCGCGCCGAGCTGTGGAAACATGCCATACCAAGCGCGTTGGCCGGGTGGTGCGTTTTCGGTGGCCAGCAGAACGGCTCCGCCCCACTCCCCGCCAAGGCCGAGGCCTTGCCCAAAACGGCACAGGGCCAGCAGCAATGGTGCCCAGACTCCTATCAGCGCATAGGTGGGCAAGAGACCAATGGCAACGGTAGATAGGCCCATGGTTAACAGCGCAGCCACGAGAGTGGCTTTACGGCCTAACTTGTCGCCGTAATGACCAAAGACGGCAGACCCTAGTGGGCGAGCAAAAAAGGCGATGGCAAACGTGGCCAGCGACTGTAGCGTCGCCGCCGCAGGGTCATCGGCCGGGAAAAATAAAATGGGAAAAACCAGAACGGCGGCCGTGGCATAAATGTAGAAATCAAAAAACTCGATGGTGGTGCCAATCAAGCTGGCAAAAAGCACCCGATTTTTTGGGGTAACTTCTTGTGTTGATGGAAGCGTTTGCATGATGACCTGCCGTAAACTGTTCGTTCTGCATTATGGCATTTGGGGTTTCTTGTGGCGCTATCGAACGCACGAAAGGCCGACATCTTATTGATCTTGGTAACACTACTCGCGGCCATGAGTTGGCTTTTCTCGAAAGAAGCCATTGGGTTAATGCCGCCCTTTTTATTTATGGCCGTCCGCTTCTTATTGGCCGGGCTGTTTCTAGCACTTTGGGGCTTACCGCAGCTGCGTCGATTGAATGCCTTGCAGTGGCGCCGGAGCTTGCGCGTCGGCTTGTGCTTTGCTGCGGGGATGAGCGTGTGGATTTTGGGCTTGTTTCACGGCACGCATGTAGGGGAAGGCGCATTCCTGACCAGCTTAGGGGTAGTGCTGGTGCCCGTCATTGGTCGCTGGGTGTTTGCTGAGCAGGTGCCGATGAGTACCTGGGTCGCCTTGCCTATTGCGGCCGCAGGCCTTGCTTTGCTGTCCTTGCACGATGGCTTCACGCTGGCGTCGGGGCAGTGGTATTTCGTGCTGGCAGCGGCGCTCTTTGCGCTCTATTACACTCTCAACACGCGCGCGGCCAATCATCGAGCGAGTCATGCGGAAGGTGCGGTGACTAAAGTGCCTGCTTTAGCACTGACCACCATTGTCATGCTCACGGTGGGTGTGGTGACCGCCGTCTTGTCAGCAGTTTATGAACCTTGGCTGCCAACGCTCAGCACGGTGAGTGGCACGTTGGTGATGTGGGTACTGGCCAGTGCTTTGCTAGGCTCGGCTGCCCGCTTCTTGATTCAAACCTACGCGCAAAGCCTGTCCTCACACAGTCATGGCGTGGTCATCATGATTGTAGAACCGGTCTGGACGGCTTCGCTGGCGGCAATTTGGTTAGGTGAGCGCATGACATCGCAGCAGCTCGCCGGCTGCGTCGTCATCTTGCTGGCCTTGTTAGTGAGCCGCGCGTGGCCGTCGGCTTCGGCATCTGCATAAACGAAAAAACCGGCACAAAGGCCGGTTCTTTCGAGTTTTGCAAGGCTACTTAGGGCGGCATTAGCCCTTGGCGCGGCACTTGAACGTGGCATCGCGCGTATCAATTTCGATGCGCTCGCCAGATTCGATGAAGGCGGCAACCTGCAGTTCGAAGCCGTTGTTCAGCTTGGCCATTTTCATGACCTTGCCGGAGGTGTCGCCACGAGCAGACGGCTCGGTGTAAGCCACTTCACGGACGATGGTAGTGGGCAGTTCTACGGAAATGGCCTTGCCCTGATAGAGCACGACTTCGCAAACATCATCCATGCCTTCTTCGATGAAGTTGATGGTGTCGCCCAGGTTTTCTTTTTCCACTTCGTACTGGTTGAACTCTTCGTCCATGAACACGTACATGGGGTCAGCGAAATATGAGTAGGTGGCCTTCTTCTGTTCCAAGATGATTTGGTCAAACTTGTCGTCGGCTTTGTAAACCGATTCCTGCGCCTGCGCAGTGAGCAGATTTTTCATTTTCATCTTAACGACGGCAGCATTGCGGCCGGACTTGTTGTACTCGGTCTTGATGACGATCATGGGCTGACCATTGATGTCGATCACGTTGCCGGCGCGGAATTCCATTGCGGTTTTCATCGTGTGCTTCCGAAAATAGTGGAGTGCGGGATTATTTTGGCCGCGATTCTACCTGATCTGCATAAAAACGCATCAGCTGCGTAGCAAGATCGGGCTGCGTCAATAAATGGTCTCGCCAACTTCGCATGGCGTTACGGACGGCGGGTAAGTCGGCCAGCAACTGTGCCCAGTGATTTTCGGGTGGAGCGCTAGCGGTCTCGGCGTGGCAATTCCATGCCGCTAACGCCTGTGACCAACTGGGCGGCAGTGGCGTGCCGGACGCTGCAGCGACGCGCTCTACCCGTGCTTGCCAGGCAGCCAGTTTGATTAAATGCGCTCCATCTTCCTGCGGATATATATGCCAAAGCATGGGCGCACCCGCCCACTGGGCGCGCACAAAGGAGTCTTCACCGCGCACCAAATTCAAGTCGCTGCATGCCAGGAGGTGATCGTAATCGGCGTGATTGAGCAGGGGTAAAACATGGATGCTGAGCGCGCCGCGCTGGGCGGTATCGCCAATGACGAGCGGCTGACCTAGCCAGGCGCTGACGTCGGTCAGTGCGCGGCCGGAGAACACAGAGAGGGTGGTTGCAATGGAGTCGCTAGCCAGCGCCGTTAATAGCCCGGCAATAGCCTGGTTCTCATAGCTAAATAATGAAATATGACGACCGACTTTTGGCTGCTCATGAACCTTAGCGAACAGTTGCATTTCAAGCGGACTACGCAACAGCCCGCCGGTTGCTGGCGAAAAACCGGGGAACCAGAAAACCTTTTCCAGTCCCGTATGCGGATGCGTAGACGCCATGCCATGACACCCTTCGACCCAGTCTTCCGCGCTGAGATACTCCAGATTGATCCAGATGGGTGGCGGCGAACAGGCCGCCATGGCGAGGATGTAGCTATCAGGCAAGTGACAGGCAAAGCCCTCAATGACGAGGTCGGCCGGCGCAGCTGCGGGAAAGTCCGAAGACCAATGCTGGATGGTGATATCGCCCAAGCGTTGCACTGGCCGCTTGGGGTCAAGCGCGGGTGCAAGGTGTTGGAAGCTGTTCAGGTCATCCACAAATAGCGTCACGGCTGCAGCGTGCACTTGCGCTAAGTGCCGCGCTAAGCGCCAGCAAACACCGAGGTCACCATAGTTGTCGATGACGGTGCAAAAGATATGGCAGCGTAAGGGCTGGCCGCTGACCGTAGTCACACGCTTTTAGCTCGATGACCGTGCGGACTGCCGTTAATCGCGCTCATACACCACAAAGCTAAACCAGAGATCACTGGCTTCATCGTGATGCCGTTCGCGGCTGGTTTCGCGCCATTGGCTACGGTCAAAGTCGGGGAAAAAGGCATCGCCGTCTACCGTCGTTTCAACTTCCGTGATGTACATACGCGAGACCTGGCTCAGTGTCTGTGCGTAGATTTCCGCTCCACCAATAATCAATGCTTCGTCTTGGGCGTTGACCACGGCTACGGCTTCAGCCAATGCGAGAGCGGCTTCTAAGGAATGCACTAAACGGATACCGATGGGGCCATCCCAGGTTGGGTTGCGTGTGACCACGATATTCGTGCGATTCGGCAGCGGTCGCTCCAGAGAGTCATAGGTGGTGCGACCCATAACAATGGCTTTGCCACTGGTGATGCGCTTGAAATATTGCAGGTCAGCGGGCAGGCGCCAGGGCAAATTATTGCCTACCCCAATGCAGCGATTTTCAGCCATGGCAACAATCAGTGCTAGACGTACCGTATCGTCCGGTAGCGTGGCGTAATCATCTCCGGCAGTGCCGGTCAGCATGTGATCACTGGGCTGGCTCATACGGCCACCTTGGCAGCAATGTGTGGTTGGGGGTCATAACCTTCCAGCGTGAAGTCCTCAAAACGGAAAGCAAACAAATCGGTGATCTCGGGGTTGATGCGCATGACCGGCAAGGTACCGGGCTGACGTGTGAGCTGTAAATCGGCTTGTTCGAGATGGTTGCTATAGAGGTGGCAGTCGCCGCCGGTCCACACAAAATCACCGGGCTGTAAGCCGCAGACTTGCGCCACCATGAGGGTTAAGAGCGCGTAGGAGGCGATATTGAAGGGCACGCCGAGGAAAATATCGGCACTGCGCTGGTAGAGCTGGCAGCTGAGCTTGCCAGGCTCGCCCGGCACGGCCGAAGGAGCAACATAGAATTGAAACAGGGCATGGCAGGGAGGCAGCGCCATTTCATCGACCAAGGCCGGATTCCACGCACTGACAATGAGTCGGCGGGAGTCGGGGGTGCGCTTAATCATGTCCACGACGTTGGCGATTTGATCAATATGGCGGCCATCCGGTGCCGGCCAAGAGCGCCACTGGTAGCCATAGACGGGGCCTAAGTTGCCCTGCTCGTCGGCCCATTCATCCCAAATGCGTACGCCGTTTTCTTTCAGGTAACGGATGTTGGTGTCACCACTCAAGAACCACAGCAGCTCATGGACGATGGATTTCAAGTGCAGCTTTTTGGTGGTCAGCATGGGAAAGCCGTCAGCCAAATTAAAGCGCATCTGATGGCCGAATACGGAGTAAGTGCCGGTGCCCGTGCGGTCGCTTTTGAAGCTGCCTTCATGGCGCGCTCGCGCCAAAAGATCGAGATACTCTTGCATCTTATTTCACCATCGCCGCTTTGCGATAAGCCACTAGCATCAACAGAACACCGGCCACAATCATCGGCGCGGTGAGCATTTGCCCTTTGGTCATCCAATCAAATAAAACGAAACCTTGATCGGCGTCGGGCTCACGGAAGAATTCGACCGTAAAGCGAGCGCAGCCATAGCCGATGAGGAAGAGTGCTGAGGCTGCCATGCGGGGTCGTGGCTTCAGCGTAAACCAAATCATAACGATAAATAGGACTAAGCCTTCCAAGACGGCCTCGTAGAGCTGTGAGGGATGACGTGCCAGCGCATCAACATGAGGAAATACCATGCCCCAAGCGAAGTCGGGATCGGTGACGGGGCGGCCCCAAAGTTCGCCGCCGATAAAATTGCCGATGCGACCAAAAAATAGTCCCGGTGGCGTAATCACCGCCAGCAAATCGGTGATTTCTAACCAAGGCGTTTTGTACTGACGAGCAAATACAACGCCAGCAACCAGAACGCCCAAGAAGCCGCCGTGGAAGCTCATGCCGCCTTCCCAAATACGGAATAGCCAGAGCGGATCGTTGAGGAAGCGATCAAAACCGTAGAAAAATACGTAGCCGATGCGGCCGCCAAGAATCACGCCCATGGCGCCGTAAAAAATTAGGTCGGCGACTTGGTCCTGCGACCAGCCCATGCGTTTGGCGCGCCACAGGGCTAGGCCGTAGGCCGACGCAAAACCGAACAGGTACATGAGGCCGTACCAATGGATTTTCAGAGGCCCTAAGGCAAGAGCAACGGGGTCAATGTGGGGGTAGATCAACATAGTAGGCTCATAGATTCAGCATCACGAAGTTGAAAAGCGCTGACGCATCATAGCTGTGTCGGGCATGATCAGCGAGCCTCTTGGGAGATGACACATGTGCCTTTTAGCTTTTCATTGGCAACCACAATCCGACCTGCCGCTTCAGGTATGGGCTAATCGCGACGAATTTTTGGCGCGCCCGGCGCAGGCAACGCACCTCTGGCCTGAGGCACAGACCGTGCTGGCTGGGCGTGATTTACAAGGCGGCGGTACGTGGATGGGCGTCACGCTGCACGGCCGATTTGCGGCGCTGACCAATGTTCGAGATCCGAACATGCCGGCGGCTGCGCGTTCGCGGGGCGAGTTGGCGGCAGCGTATCTGTGTGGTGACCTGCCTGCAGCTGCGTTCGCACAGCAAGTCCACGCCGAACGCGAACGTTATGGCGGATTTAACCTGTTATTGGCAGATGCCGATACGCTGTGGTGCGTCGGGAGCCATCAGTCCGAGCCAATGGAAGTCGCCGCCGGCTGGCATGGGCTGTCCAATGCCACGCTCGATGCCCCTTGGCCGAAACTGATGCGCCTGTTGGGCGGCGCGCAGGCGCTCACTGAGCAGCAAGTGAATGTACCGGAAGCCCACCTCGCTCTGCTAGCGGACATAACGCCCGCGCCAGACACTGAGCTACCGAACACCGGCGTGGGATTGGCGATGGAGCGCGTGTTATCGCCCATTTGTATTCGTACGCCCGCCTATGGTACGCGCAATTCCACTTGGCTGCGGATTGCGCGCGACGGCGTGTATTGGCACGAACAGGACTATAACGAAGAGCGGCATCATCGGTTCGAGCTGACGCGCCTTAGCTAGTGCGCGCCCCTTGCGGCCGAATCAAATCGATCAGTCCCAGCGAGGTTAATTTCGCTTCAACGGTGGCCCGAATCTGCGCGGGGTTGTCGTAGGCCAGCACTTCATCGAGCAGTAATTTGGCTTCGGTGAGAGGTGTCATGCACACGGTTTTGCGGACTTTCAGCAGATTGCTGGCGCTCATCGACAGCGAATCAAAGCCCATGGCCATGAGCAGAATCGCCGTGCCCGGATCACCTGCCATTTCGCCGCAGATGCTCACCGTCTTACCCACGCGATGCACTTCGTTAACGACATAACGCACCGCGCGTAACACGGAGGGGTGATACGGCGAGTAGAGGTCGGCCACGCGCGTGTTGTTACGATCCACCGCCAGCAAGTATTGGGTTAAGTCGTTAGAGCCAATGCTGACGAAATCGGCGCGCTGAGCCAGGTCGGCAATTTGAATCACCGTGGCAGGCACCTCAACCATCACACCGATGCGCGGCAGCGACACCTCGAATTCGCCTTCTTCTTTCAACTCATGCACGGCACGATGAATCAGCGCCACGGCATCGTCGACCTCGCCCACCGTGGTGACCATGGGCAATAGAATTTGCAGGTTATTTAGGCCGGAAGCCGCTTTCAGCATGGCGCGAACCTGCACCATGAAAATTTCCGGGTGGTCGAGCGTGATGCGAATGCCACGCCAGCCCAGCGCGGGGTTGTCTTCCTCAATGGGGAAGTAGGGCAAATCCTTGTCGCCACCGATGTCCAATGTGCGCATGGTGACGGGTTTGGGCGCAAAGGCTTCGAGCTGCTGACGGTAAATCTTCCGTTGCTCCTCCTCGCCAGGAAAGCGTTCGCGCAGCATGAACGGAATTTCCGAGCGATACAGACCAACCCCTTCAGCGCCGCGATCTTTCGCGCGCGCCACGTCAGCCATCAGGCCCGTGTTCACACAGAGCGCCATGGCATGGCCATCGGGAGTGACGGCTTCGCGCTGTTTGTAGGCATCGAGGCCGGCAACGAGCTGTTGCTCTTCGCGGATGATGTCTTTGTAGCGCTTACGCAGCACGCGGGAGGGGCGAACAAAGACGCGGCCAAGGTAGGCATCGAGAATCATCTCGGCATCGTCTAGGGTGGTGACCGGAATGTCGCTAACGCCCACGACGGTGGGAATGCCCAGTGCACGTGCCACGATGACCATGTGCGAGTTCGCCGCACCGGTGGCGGAGACGACGCCGCAAACTTTATCTAACGGGGCTTCTAGCAACATGGCGGTGGAAATGTCTTCACCGACCAAAATGCTATTTTCTGGGAATTCGCGGATTTCTTCCGATTCTTGATCCTGAAGTTTCGCCAGCAAGCGCAGGCCGAGATCGCGCACATCCGACATGCGCTCACGCAGGTACGGATCTTCCATGGCCGAGAAGCTTTGCATGTGCTCGTCAATGACTTCGCGCAAAGCGCCTTGAGCCCAGTTGCCGGCCTCAATGCGTTCGGCAATCTCTCCGCCCAAGGCGTTGTCGTCGAGCATGCGCAGATAGACATCAAACAAGGCGCGCTCTTCGGGCATTAAGGTGCCAGCCATGCGCAGATCCAGCGCTTTCACTTCCTCGCGGACTGACTCTAGCGCCTTCTCCAGCAAGGCCAGTTCGCTATCAATGTCATCTACCGCACGATCGGGCACTTGCTCCAAATCGGCTTTCGGGTAGAGCACCACGGCGCGGCCCAGGGTGACGCCCGTGGCGCCGGTAATACCCTGATAAATCTGCGTGGGCGTGGCGCGGGAGCCACGCACCACTTCCAGTTGACCCATGACTTTGGCATGCGCCACGACGCCGGAGAGCTGAGCAGACAAGGTCACCAAAAACGCGACTTCACCTTCGTCAAAGCGGCGATTTTCCAGCTGCTGCACCACGAGAACGCCCAAGACCTTACGGCGATTCATGATGGGCACGCCGAGGAAGGCGTTGTAACGCTCCTCGCCGGTTTCCGGGAAATACACATAGCTCGGATGCGTGGCGGCATCCTGCAAGTTGATGGGCTCTTCGCGGGTGGCGCAGAGGCCGACCAAGCCTTCGCTGAAACCGAGACTGACCACGCCGATAGACGCTGGATTAAAGCCTTCGTTGGCCATCAGCACTAAGCGTTCGGTGCGGTCGTCGAGCAAATAGACGGAGCACACTTCGGTGTCGGTGGCTTCGCGCACGGACGCGACCAGCACATCGAGGGCGGCCTGAAAGCTGGGTGCGTTGTCCACTTCTTGGACGATGCGACGCAAGACTTCCAGCATGCTCGGTTCGGTCGGCGTTATGGGCATATCAACCTACCAACGCTGAACTGTTTTGAACGGGCAGACGCGGCAGCAGTTCCTTAAGTGCGCGACGATAGACTTCGCGTTTGAATGACACCACCTGATCCAGCGGATACCAATAGCTGACCCAGCGCCAGCGATCGAATTCGGCCGGCTTCTGGCAATCCAGCTTCACATGTGACTCCGGCCCCACCAGTTGCAGCAAGAACCAGCGCTGCTTCTGGCCGATGCAAATCGGTGGCTTATCGTGACGAATAAAGCGACGTGGCAGGCGATAGCGCAGCCAGCCGCGGGACTGGGCGAGAATTTTTACATCCTGCGGCTGCAGGCCAATTTCTTCGTGTAGTTCGCGATACATCGCCTGCTCCGGCGACTCGCCATCGGCGATGCCGCCCTGGGGAAATTGCCACGCGTCGTGGCCGTAGCGCCGTGCCCACAGAACTTGTCCGGCGGCATTGGCTACGATGATGCCGACATTGGGTCGGAAGCCATCCTCGTCAATCACGGTGATTCCTTAAAAAACAATTTGTTATTGCTGCCATTACTACCTGACGCCCCGAAGCGGGGCAAGCTAGACGGCGGATTTTTTCGTTATCTGTCGGTATCATCGCCATTTTCCGCCCCCCTTGGAGCATCTCGCGATGACGCTGGCCCTATTTGATCTTGATAACACCCTGCTGGGCGGCGATTCCGATCATGCGTGGGGGGAGTTCTTGGTGTCGCGCGGACATGTCGACGCCGAGGCGTATCGCTTGGCTAACGACGGTTTTTATGCCGACTACCGCGCTGGCACACTCGATATTCGAGCGTTCTGTGAGTTTGTTTTCGCGGTGCTGGCTCGAAATGAGTTGGCAACGTTGAAGCAATGGCGCGATGAGTTCATGGCCGAGTGCATCACACCCCTGTTATTGCCAAAGGCATTTGACCTGCTGGCGAAGCATCGCGACATGGGCCACACGCTGGTCATCATTACCGCGACGAATCATTTCGTCACTGAATTGATTGCAGAGCGCTTAGGCGTTGAGCACCTGATTGCGACCACGCCAGAGCAAACGCCAGATGGCCGTTTCACCGGCAAGCTCGCTGGAACGCCCTGCTTCCAAGCCGGCAAAATCACGCGCCTGCAGGAATGGATGGCCGAGCGCGGCGAATCGCTGGACGGTGCGTGGTTTTATTCCGACTCGCGCAACGACTTGCCGTTATTGGAAGTGGTGGCGCATCCGGTGGCGGTGGATGCGGATGAGGTCCTCACCCGCATCGCACAGGAGCGTGGCTGGCCCTGTATCAGCCTGCGCGCATAAAGCGTTCGAGCACGGCCGGCGCCCAACGCTTCAGGGCACCAACCAGCACAGCTTCTTTGCCTATGCCGGCCACGGCCTCATTGCGCAGAATTGCCTGCAGCGTACGCTGAGCCACTTGCTCGGGTGTCAGCGACGTCTTCTCGAAGTCTTTGGCGACGCGCGCACGCGCTTTCTCACTGCTTAGGCTGCCGACCAGCTTCACTTTGGTTTGAATTGGCGTATTCACGAAGCCAGGGCAGATCACGCTGACGCCAATCTTGTGGCGATGCAGTTCCAGCCGTAATGATTCCGACAGGCCAACGACTGCGAACTTGCTGGCACTGTAGGTGCTCATGCCGGGTGCGCCGAAAAAGCCGGACACCGACGCCATATTGACGACATGGCCGCCCTGGCCGCGCTCGATCATCTTCGGTACAAAGGCGCGAATGCCATAGACCACGCCCATGACATTGATGTCGTGCAGACGCTTCCAGTCGGAGGGTTCGACTTCCCAGGTAAAGCCGCCCATAACCACACCGGCGTTATTCACCAAGATGTCGATGGCGGGAAACTGCGCATGTACCGCATCGGCTAGCGTTTGCATCTGCGCCTCATCACTGACTTCGGCAACATAGACCCAGGCCTTGCCCCCGGCGCTGATGCATTTCAGGCGCACGGCGTCGAGCTTGTCCTGATCACGTGCAGTCAGAATGACGGTTGCACCGGCACTGGCCAGCGCAATGGCAATGGCTTCACCAATCCCGCTGCTGGCACCCGTTACTAAGGCCACTTTGTTCTTAAAATTTTTCACGGTATTGCCTCGCTGTTATTTCAGTTTTTGTTCGTACCAGATGGGCGATGCCCAGGCACGCTCTTCGATGGTGTTAAAGGTGTTGCGGCCCTTAAAGCTGCCGGTAGTGCCGGTGGTTGCGCAGCAGCCTTCATAGCCGCTGAAGCCTGTGCTGGCTGGGAACATGCCATTGACCGGATTGAGCAGGCTGCAATCGACCTTCTTATCGACATTGCACATGTACGACGACCAGCGGCAGGAAGGGACTTCGAGCGCACGGGCATAGTAATAAGCGTCTTGAGATGCATTGAACTCGGGGTCTTTCCAGATCGCACAGAGCTGCTCGGGGTGATTGCCAATTTCAACGCTGCAGTCCGTCATCGACGGACGCTTCACCGTGTCTTTGGTGCGCGCCACATTCTCAAATACTTTGACACGGGGTTTGCCACTGGCATCAACATAGCCTTTAACGATGTCGATGCGCTGCAGGGGATAGTTCTCCGGATCCTGTTGTGCCCACACGGCGATCTGCGGTGCGCCTATCGCCGGTAACGGCAGGTCGCCGCCCATCAGCGCGCCCGGTGTTTCGCCGAGGTCAACTGGGTTTTGCCCAGCGGCTAAACGATCACAGGTATTGGCGGGGAGTTTCCAACCCCCAATCGAACGGATTTTGATGCGTGGCCCAGAGGTGCCCCAGGACTCACCTCGATGAATCGCATCCCAAATCTCGTTACGCTTGTTTTGGGTTGCCCAGACGCCGGTGAGTCCGCCTGGATTGAGGCTGCGGGCAAAGTCTTGAAACTTGCGCCCTACACACTTCGTGGGGTCGGCAGGATCGCCGCCGCCGGTGCAATTCCAAAAGCCCAGCAATTCTTTGGGTTCATCGTCGAGCACACCGCCATGACCGACAAAGCCGCGCTCACCGACATTGCCGGAAATACCGTTATGCGTGTCGGACGCCGCCACAATATTGGCTTTGTAGGGGTTAATACCCAAGGTTTTGCGAATCGCCAAGCCTTCGGCCATGGCGTAGCGGTAATAGTCCAAGGCAGTTGTGCAGTTTTCGGTGCCGCTAGCAGAGGGATTTCTGGACGGTCGCGAGCGGCCATCGGGGCCCGGATTCAGGCAGGTATCAACAATATTGTCGCCCAAGCTGCGGTGGTTACAGAAATTCGGATCGGTGAGCGGGTCGCCTTTGCAGAACTTAGCGCAGGTCGCTGGATCATCCGCACGACCATGACAGACGGTTTTAAAGGTTTCGAAGGTGCAGGCAGTCTCCTCACCCTGAAGGTACGGTCCTTCTAGGCCAACTGCGCATTCGGACTGACCTTTATGTTGTGTCAATTCAACTGCCACATCCATGCTGCGGCGCAAGCTGGCATCGGCGGCAGTCATCGGCAGGTAAATATCGGTGGAATCAATTTTTCGGCCCAAGGGCACGCCATTGGCTTCCATGGGAAGCCACATTCGGCCGTCCGACAAGTTCCCGTTGTGCGGGATGGTCAGCACGTCGCAGCCAGGAATGGATTTGCAGACGATCTTCAAATGATCGAAAAGATCCCAGTCATCATTGCCATTTTGCGGGTTGAGCGCCGTGTCTGGCCGTACCGCCGGAAAGACGATGAGCGGAATGCGCGTGGTGTCGCCCTTAAAAATAACGTTGCGGTGGAACATCTGCGAGTCTTCATTTGAGGTGAACTCGTAGGCATGTAGCGTGGTGAATTTACAGGGGACGTACTCGTCATCGTTGATTTGTTTGGTGTTTTGCCAGGCGGAAATACTCGTAGGCGCAAATGCGACTAATGACTGCAGTAATTGCTGCTGAAGCGAGGTATTGCCCGCCGCAATGTTGATCACATCATCGCGAATGCCTTTACCGATGCGCTCGTCGCATTGCTTTTGCAGCATGCCGTTTCGTCCACAGGTGTTCGAGAAGCCACCTAAGAACTCGGCATGATCAGTGACGGCGTTGAAATCCAGCGGCCGGCCGATCGTGACGGCGCGCGCCGGGGTATAGGGGTCGTCGCTGCCAAGGGTCGGTAAGTGGCCATCCTTCCCTTGAGCAAATTCATGGGCTGCGCGGGGGTCATTGGTGGCATTAAAGAAATACGCGTCGAGTGAAAATGCGGTGTGCGTATGCAAATCGCCAAAGTAGGCTTGCTTGCGGTTGCCACTGGCGCCAACACAGGGTTTGTCGTCGTTGGCCACGGGGGTATTCGGAGGGTTGCTCACGCGCGGTTTTGAGGGCTGATCCTGGCCGCAGGCACTCACCATCAATGTTAGCAGCACGAAGAGTAGGACTTGAGGTTTCATTGCAGGCCTCCCAGCGACAGGTATTGGTAGTGGGTGATTAGCCAGTCTGACGTGCGATCAAGAAGCCAATAACACGCGATGCCACCCAAGGCGATGGCGGCCCCAGGTGAGAATGGATGGGTGTTGCCCCAACGAAAGCGCTTCATGCATTGCCAAAGCACCAGCACGAACGCGAGTTGACCTATTTCGACGCCGAGATTGAAGTAGAGCAAGGCCCAGGCCTTGGACTCTGCTGGTAGGCCGACTTCGCTCAGGGCTCCGGCAAAGCCAAAGCCATGGAGCAGGCCAAAGCCAAAGGCAACCCGCCACGGTTGGCGAAAACTGATGGAAGGCTTTGCGGGATCGTGAGTGAGTAACTCATAGGCTAGTAACAGAATGCTGCCAGCGATGAGTATTTCTACCGGCTTGGGCGGCAAGCCCCAAACGCCAAATAAGGCCAGTGCCAGGGTTAGGCTATGGGCAAGGGTAAATGCCGTGATGGCGGCAATCAGCGTGGCTGCGCCTCGGCGTTGAGCGGCAATAATCAGCATCAGGCCAAAGACAAAAAGCAGGTGGTCAGGGCCTAGCAAAATATGACTGATGCCAATCAGCACGTAGCGGCTGAGCGATTGATCGGCGTGATGCTCACCACTGCCTAAGCGCCGTACCGGATCATGACGATCCATGGCCAAGGTTTCTTGGGCGCCACTGGCAAAGTTGGCAATAACTAAGGCTTCCGGCATGCGCGGATCAAGGCCATGCAATTGTATGCGGGTGTTGGCTAGGCCGGACTGACAGTTCAATCGCCAGCGCCGCTCGATGGTTCCGCTGTCGCGCCGGGTATGCGCTAGGCCTTGTATCACGCAGCGATCATCAAATGCCGGCACCACGCTGTGTGGAGATTCTTCGCCCATTTGCGGTACGCGCAGCGTAGCGTCTGTCACCCCGTGAGCGAACTCATCGAAGCGCAGCGTGACCGTTTTCAACTCATGCGCTTGGCTAGCGAGACTGAGCAAAACTCCACTAAGTAGGCAAAGCGTTAGCGCTAACCGGCTCATGATTCGACCGCATCGAAATGAATTCGGTAACGCGCCTTGATCTCGTTTAAGGCTTTATCCGTGGCGAGTCGTTGCTGTTCTTGGCGGTAGTCCGTCAGAACTTGCTCGCGAACGTCATCTAATTGCACCGGATGAAAGGCGGAGCGGCTAATGACGCGAACAAAATGTAGGCCAAGATTAGAGGCAATAGGACCTTGCCAGCCTGTTTCTGTGATCGAAAAAACCGCTTGGGCAAAGTCTCGGCCAAAGTCATTACGTAAGCTGACTAAGCTGGCGCGATGAAAACTTAGGCCACTGACAAAGGGGTCACTTAAGTGTTGCCACTCCTTGGGATGAGCCTGAAGTTCAGCGTGGGTTTTACTCGCCACCGCCGGTAAGGCCTGCCCCTGTTTGCCGCGACTCAAAAAGACTTGCTCGAAATCTATGGCTGCCGGGGTTCCATAGCGTTGCGGATGGGTATCCAAATGCTGTTGCAGGGCTTCTTCAGAGACAGCTGTGGTTGCTGTGCGCTGGGTTAACAGCAGGCGCATTTTTTGTGCGAGCTGGCGACGAACAATGGTGTCAGAACGATCCAGATTGAGTGCCATGGCTTCGCGATAGAGCATTTGCTCATCTAGCCAGAACGCCAGTTTGGCCTGTAGCTCTTCTGGGCTGGGTGGGCGGCCATGCTCGGCCTGGAACGCCTGGCTAAGCGCCAGTTGTTGGGCGCTGGAAACATGAATGGTGTACTGATCGTCTGCGTAAGGATCGGAGATGCCTTGGATTAATCGATCGATGCCGAATAGCACAAGGCCAAGCACAATGAATATCGTCAGCGGAGAGCGACGTGCGTGTAGAAGCAAAGCGTGCATGGATTCAGGCCCAGTGGAGCACGAGAACTCACCGTCATGGCGGGAGCGTTTTTATTAGAGTGTTTTGAGGCTAACAGCCCGAAATCGCAGAAACAACCGCTGTCAGATAATCATAAAAGCGCGGGCTTACACCACGATGAGCGCATCCACTGCGCGGTCCCAGCTTGCTTTAGGCAGGCTGGCGACGTGTTGGCAGGCATGGGCTAGGCCCATCGTGTGTGGACGGCGAGGTGATTGGCTGAGCTTGGCAAGTAGCCTGTCGTAATAGCCTCCGCCCATGCCTAAGCGGTTGCCCTGAGCGTCAAACCCAACCAAGGGCATCAATACGATATCTAAAGCCTTGGCGGAGCGGGACTGACCTGAGATGGGCTCGGCAATACCATAGGCGTTCCGACGCCAGCCCCGTCGTGCATGCATCGCAGGGGCTTTAACAAAGCGCAAGCCGCCGCGATGCAATGAATGTGTGGGGGTAACGACCGGCAGCCAGAGGGTTTTCCCGTGGCGTTGGGCCCAACGCATAAAACGAAGCGGATTTATCTCCCCATCACTCGAAACATAGGCGGCAATGTGTTTTGCCTGGTGAATGCGGGGATTTTTTTGTAACGAGTGGCATAGCGTGCGCGCGGCAAGAGCTTGTTTTTGTGGGCTCAGAGCACGGCGTTGTTGCCGGAGTTGGCGTCTAAGCTGTTGTCGCTGTTGCTGAGTCGCGACGGATAGGGTGTCGCCCATCATCAGGAAGAGTTCTCCGAAGGTGCCGCTGTCCATCGTCGCCCTTGAACCCAGCGGGTTCAAGGGGGATGCGGCGCAATCATTTAAGGCTTTCCGACGGGCGGACATGCACACCACGAAAGACGAACGCATCCCAAAGGATGTAGCATCGGCTCAGGGGCTCTGAAAGACTGGCGAACACCCCAGAGAGGCGTTCATTATAAATCAGCTCGACGTAAATTGAACTGAACAATCTGTTATCAAGCGTCGTTCGCTTAGCGTAATTCTGTCTCAGAAGTTTCCGCAAGACCTGCTTCCATACGTTGCAATAACAGCGCGATATCGGCAGGACTCACCGCTTCACCCGAGGTTTGTTGGCGTAAGCTCAGCAATTCATGCGCAATGTTCAGGGCGGCAATGACGGCAATGCGCTCTAAGCCCAAGACTTTGCCAGAGCCTCGAATTTCGCGCATTTTGCGATCGAGGTATTGCGCGGCACGACGCAAATTGTCTTGCTCAGCCAAAGGGCTGGCAATTTTGTAGGCTTTGTCCAGGATGAAGACATCGAGGGTGCTGACTTCCGGATTCATGGCATCGCCTGTGAAAATAAATTAACGCGGGATTCGATTAAGACTGAGCTTCAAGCGCACGCAAGCGCAGAATAATGGCTTCAACACGGGCACGTGCTAGCTCATTTTTTCGCTGTAGCTCATCACGTTCGGCAAATAGATTTGACTGTTGCTGTTTGAGGCGCTGATTTTCGGCATGCAATGCACGCAGCTGTTTGAGCAGGGCATCTACTTGGCGAGAAATCGCGTGGAAGTCCTGTTCAAGCATGTCCGGTTCGCCGTGAAGTTGTCGAGCAGCTAATATAGGGCGATGCCCTCGCGATGCCAACAGGAGATTCCTATGCAAGCTGTAATTGTACCTACCCACGATACCTTGAGTTTGGCGCTGGATCAGGTGCAAGCAGACTGCTCGGCTGCCGAGCTGCATGGCGTGATGGTAGGTATGCTGGCGGGCGGTGCGCGCATGAATCGCAGTGCGCTAATGAAGTCGTTGGAGGCTCATGCCGATGTCAGCACAGCCTTTGCTGACGAAATGATCGCCTCGCTTTGGCAGCTGCAATTGAAAACCCTAGAAGACTTGGGAGCAGACGATCTGCTTTTTCAGCCGCTGCTGCCAGACGATGACGACGACTTGAACCTGCGTGTGATGGCGCTGGCAGATTTTGCGCGCGGGCTACTGGCTGGCTTTGGTTTGGCGGTGCAAGCGAATAACCCGGCGCTGGCCGGTGAGATTGTGCGTGAGACGCTGCAAGATATCGTCAATATCTCTCAGCTCGACAGTGTGGATGAGCCCGATGAAGAGAGCGAATTGGCCTATGCCGAACTGCATGAGTTTGTTCGGCTCGGAGTGATTCACTTGTTTGAAGAGTTGGCGCCGCGCGAAGAGCATGGTCATGATGCAGTAGATCTCCCGCCAACGGTGCACTAAGCCATGACTGCGACACTGAAGTCCTTAATTTCCGCTACGGAGTTCGCGCACCGTCGTGCCCAGCTGATGAGCAAGATGGGGAGTGATGCTGTCGCGGTGGTGCCTGCGGCACTGCACTACCGACGCAATCGCGATACCGAATACCGTTTTCGACAAGACTCTGATTTTTACTACCTCAGTGGGTTTGCTGAGCCGGAAGCGCTATTGGTGCTTTTGCCCGGCCGAGCAGAGGGCGAGTTCGTGCTTTTTTGTCGGCCTCGTGATCGCGAAATGGAAATTTGGAATGGCTACCGCGCCGGACCCGAAGGCGCAGAAAAGGATTTTGGCGCACAGCAAGCATTTCCTATCGCAGAGCTGGATGAGCGCCTGCCAGCGTTGTTGGCGGGGCGCGATCGCGTCTATGCGCCCATGGGTGTTCAGCCCGATTTTGATCAGCGCCTGTCGGGCTGGCTGAGTGCTGTCCGCGCCAAAACGCGCGCCGGTGTTCGAGCCCCCAGTGCCTTGCATCTCTTGAATACCGTGCTGCATCCCCTGCGCTTGATTAAGTCTGATGCTGAAATCGCCATCATGCAGCGGGTGGCGGATATCAGTGCCGAGGGCCATCGTCGTGCCATGGCATGGGCGCGGCCCGGACGCTACGAATATGAACTCGAGGCCGAGCTGCTGCATGCGTTTACCCGGCAGGGTTGCGCTGCCCCAGCCTACGGCAGCATCGTGGGCTCTGGCGCTAACGCCTGCATTTTGCATTACGGTGAAAATGACCGACGCATGCAGGATGGCGACTTGGTACTGATCGATGCGGGCGGCGAGTTAGACCATTACGCTGCCGATATCACGCGCAGCTTCCCGGTAAATGGCCGCTTCAGTGGCCCGCAAAAAGCCCTTTATGAAGTCGTGTTGGCTGCGCAATTGGCCGCGATTGCCACCGTGCGACCGGGAGCCAGTTGGCAGGCGCCTCACGATGCTGCCGTGCGCGTGCTAACACAGGGCTTGGTCGAGCACGGTTTATTGCAAGGCAGTGTGGATGACCTGATTCAAAGCAACGCGTTCCGCCGCTTTTATATGCACCGAACCGGGCATTGGCTGGGCATGGATGTGCACGATGTGGGTGACTACCAGGTGGATGACCAGTGGCGTCCATTGATGCCGGGCATGGTGCTCACGGTTGAGCCCGGTCTTTATGTCGCGCCCGACGATGAGACGGTGGCCGAGCATTGGCGGGGCATCGGCATTCGTATTGAAGATGATGTGGTGGTCACGGCTCAGGGTCATCATGTGTTGAGTGCGAATGCGCCCAAGACCATTGCGGAAATTGAAGCACTGGTGGGTACGGCATGACGGCGCTTCCGACGCAGGCGGACATCGCCATCATTGGTGGCGGCATGGTCGGCGTCACGTTGGCCTTGATGCTGGCCCGTGAGCTGCCGCAATTGCGCGTGGTGTTAATTGAAGGGCAACGTTTTCCGGTGCTTGATCTGAGCCAGCCCCTGCCCTACACCGCAGGCTTTGACGCGCGTAATACCGCACTATCTCGCCGGACGGTTCAAGCATTTACCGACCTAGGTTTATGGCAGCAGCTACAGCCGCATGCAACACCTATCCATCAAATCCATATTTCCGATCGGGGCCATTTCGGTTTGTCGCGCCTGCGTGCCGACGAAGAGCACGTCGAGAGCTTTGGTCAGGTCATGGAAAATGCCTGGTTGGGTGTTGTTCTCCTGGCGGCACTGAAAGCCTGCCCCTCGGTGACCTTATGTGACGGCGTGGCAGTCACGGCGCTAGCAACATCGGCTGAGGCAGCCACACTGACGCTGCAGCGCGGGGACGATGCGTCCACAACCCTATGTGTGCCGCTGGTGGTGGCTGCGGATGGCACGCAATCACGCAGTCGGGAGTGGTTAGGCTTGGGTGCTAGATGGCACGATTATGGCCAAACGGCCTTGGTCACGACCATCGCCACCTCCTTGCCCCATGAACATATTGCCTTTGAGCGCTTTACAGCGGATGGACCTATTGCCTTGCTGCCGCTGCCCGATGCCCGTGATCAGCCCGCTCAAACGCGACGCTCCTTGGTGTGGGCCTTAAAAACCGAAACAGCACAGCGCGTGCTGGCGTTGTCTGATGAGGAGTTTTTAGCGGAGTTTCAGCAAGCTTTTGGTCGTCGTGCAGGACGCTTTACCCGCGTGGGTCAGCGACATGCCTATCCCTTGCAGCTCATGGTCGCGCATCAACAAACCGTGCCGCGTGCGGTGATTTTGGGCAATGCCGCGCATAGCCTGCATCCCGTGGCGGGCCAAGGCTTTAACCTGTGCTTGCGCGATGTGCTGGTGCTCGTTGAAAGCCTGAGGGAGTCGATGCTTGCAGGGACTGACTTAGGAAACGCCCAGCACTTGCAGGCGTATGAAGCAAAGCGTACGGCGGATCAGCAGCAAATCATCCGCTTCTCAGATAGCCTCGTTCGTGGCTTTTCCAATGCCAACCCGCTGTTGCAGCTGGCGCGTAATATCGGCTTATTAGGGTTTGATTTATTGCCCGGTGCCAAGCCGCTAGTCGCTCGATACGCCATGGGGTTAAGTCATGTCTAAACGTGTCGATGTGTTAGTTGTGGGTGGCGGCATGGTGGGCAGTGCCTTTGCGCTGCTGCTGAAACTGGGTAGTCCTGCGCTTAATGTGGTTGTTGTAGATGCAGAGCGCAGTGAAACCCCGGCGCCGGAAGCGAACTTTGGCTTGCGGGTATCCGCGCTGAATCAAAGCAGCGAGGCGGTGATTGCTCAGGCAGGTTGTGCGCAAGGCTATGCTCGGTTGCGTCAGTGCCGCTTCCAGCATATGCAGGTTTGGGATGCTGATGGCACCGGACAGGTGCGCTTTAGTGCGGCGGATATTCAAACGACGCATCTGGGCACGTTGGTCGAAAATACCGCTGTTCAAGCGCTGCTCATGCAAGCGTTGGGCGATAGCTTGCAGGTCGCCCGCGTGCTGTCGATACAGCGTCTGCAGCAAGGTTGGCAGGTGGCTTTAGATGACGGCAGTGTCATAGAGCCCGCGCTCTTGGTCGGTGCCGACGGAGCGCTGTCGCGCGTTCGCGAAGCGGCCGGCATCAGTACAAGCGTGCAAGACTATGGACAGCACGGCTTGGTTTGCACGGTACGTACAGAAAAGCCCCACGACGCCACCGCTTGGCAGCGCTTTCTACCTCAGGGGCCCTTGGCTTTCCTTCCCCTCGCCGACGCACATCAATGCTCTATTGTGTGGACGCTGCCAACTACCCAGGCTGAGGCCATGCTGGCCGCGTCACCCAGCGACTTCGAGCAAGCTTTGGCAAAAGCCTTTGAAAACACCCTGGGCGCGGTCGAGTTGGTCGGCCCGCGTGCGGCATTTCCACTGATAGCTAGGCATGCGGAGCGTTATTGCGAGCCGGGCTTGGTGCTTATCGGTGATGCCGCCCATAGCATTCATCCTTTGGCGGGTCAGGGGGTGAATTTGGGTTTCCTCGATGCGGCATCGTTAGCACAAGAATTACTGGCTGCGCTTCAGGCGGGGCTGCCCATTGGCCATACACGGGCTTTGCGCAAATACAGTCGCCAACGGCGTGGCCATAATGCCTTGCTGCTCAATAGCATGACCGGGTTTGAATGGTTGTTTGCTCAGCAATCACCGGCGTGGCGGATTTTACGCAACCTAGGGATGCGCCATTTTGACAATAACCATTTGCTAAAACAGGCAGTTATGAGCGTGGCGATGAAACCTGCAGGGGTGCATACTTCCCTCCAATAAAAATAACAATGGACGGGTTGGGTCATGGCTAAGCGCCTTAATTTAGCGGATGCGTTTTTTCTTAACGCGGAATCTCGCGATGCCTATATGCATGTGGCCATGCTGCATCGTTACGAAATTCCCCGTGATGGCGGCGAAAATTGGGTTAGTGAGCAGCTTGAGCGGATGCGCCAATTCGCCGTCGATCAGCCTCCCTTTAATTTGCGTTTGAAGCCCGGTTTAGTCGGTAAGGTGGTTCCCGCTTGGGAGGTTGATCACGACATCGACATTGATTACCACCTGCGTCATGCGGCGCTGCCCAAGCCGGGTGGTGAGCGTGAGCTGGGTATTTTGGTGTCACGTCTGCACAGCCAGCCTTTAGATAAGAATCGTCCGCTCTGGGAATGCACCCTTATTGAGGGGCTGAATGACGGTACGTTTGCGCTCTATTTCAAAATCCACCACGCGCTCATGGATGGCATGTCGGGTTCGCGCACTATGAGTCGCTGCTTAAGCTCTAATCCAGACGAGCGTGGCATGCCGGCGTTTTGGGCTATGCCACCCTTGCCGCGCAGCAGCACCGGCATTCCGAAAGCAATCATCGAGTCGGCGCAGGCGTTAGCGCGACCCACCGTGCTTAATGTGCTGAGCCAGGCTTTTATGGCTTGGATGAGGATGTTACGGGCATCGCCGGCCAGTGGATTAATTGGTCCCTATCGCACACCGGCCTGCGCATTAAATGGCAGCATCAGCCCGCAACGCCGATTTGCTACGCAGAGCTTATCTATTGAGCGCATGAAGCGAGTGGCTGAAAAAGCGAGTGGCACGCTCAACGATATCGTTTTGGCGACATGCTCTTCCGCCTTGCGCCGCTACCTGCAGGAAATTAACGACCTACCGAAAAAGCCCTTGCTGGCGTCTATCCCGGTGTCATTGCGCACGCGTGAAGAAGCGGGAGAAGGCAACGGTATTAGCTTGGCGCTGTCATCACTGGCAAGTCATATCGAGGATCCGAAAGCTCGATTGGAGGCAATCAAGGCCTCCATGCAGGCCAATAAGAACTTATTAGCCACGCTTTCCAAGCCTGCCATGACACTCTATACCAATTTGCTGATGGCACCTTTCTTGATTGGCCAGATGACCGGTTTGGGTGCCCGAGCTCGCCGTCCGATGTACAACACCATGGTGTCGAATGTGCCGGGCCCATCCGAGGTGCTGTATATGAATGGCGCGCGCTTGGTCAGTGCCTACCCGGTTTCACTGATTTTTAATGGGCAGGCGCTCAATATCACGATCTTGTCCTACGATGGCCAAATGCATTTTGGCTTCACGGCTTGTAGAGTCGCCCTGCCGAGTGTGCAAAAACTCGCCGTCTATTTAGGGGAAGCGCTGGATGAACTCGAGCAGGTCTATGGCGTGACAAGCGAGTTGAAAAGTTGACGCTAGACGCATAGGCCGCATTTGGAGTCTGGAAATTAGGCGCTTCAACGAGTATCCTGCGCCCCATTCATTGGGTGAGTCGGCTCTTTTGGGTCTGGCACTCCGCCGCGACGTATTAATAGGAGTTCGCCATGACAACGGGCGTTACTGAAGTTGCCAGCTATTGGGCCTTTGGTGCCTTCTTGGTCGGCATCGTGGGCATATGCTGCTTCATGCTGTTTGTGCCTTGGTTGCTGGGTGGTCGCGATTGGGGTCGTGCTAAAAACGAGCCTTTCGAATCAGGCATCGTCTCTCGTGGCGGTGCACGCCTGCGCGTGTCGGCTAAGTTTTATTTAGTGGCGATGTTCTTCGTGATCTTCGACGTTGAAGCGTTGTATCTCTACGCCTATGCCATTTCGGTAAAAGAAGTGGGTTGGGTCGGCTTCTTTGAAGTCAGCTTCTTTGTTTTTGTCCTGCTGGCCGGCTTGTTCTACCTCTGGCGCATTGGCGCATTGGATTGGGCACCGGAAGCTCGTCGACGTCGCGCTGCGCGCCGTGCGGCCGAACCTTCTGATCACTGAGGCTGTGGTTCATGAAATATACCCTGACACGCATTGACCCCAACGCCGCCAACGACAGCTACCCGATTCAGCAGACTCAAACGGGCGTGATGGATCCCGTAGAAGAGCAGGCTAATAAGAGTATTTTTCTCGGCCGTCTTGAAGACATGATTCATGGCGCAGTGAACTGGGGTCGCAAAAACTCGCTTTGGCCGTACAACTTTGGTTTGTCCTGCTGCTATGTGGAAATGGCCACGGCTTTTACTGCGCCGCATGACGTAGCGCGCTTTGGCGCCGAAGTGATCCGCGCCTCGCCGCGTCAGGCCGATGTCATGGTGGTGGCCGGCACCTGCTTTATGAAAATGGCTCCCGTGGTGCAGCGTCTATACGAACAGATGCTGGAGCCGAAATGGGTTATTTCCATGGGTGCTTGTGCGAACTCCGGCGGCATGTACGACATCTACTCTGTGGTTCAAGGTGTAGATAAGTTCCTGCCTGTCGATATTTATATTCCCGGCTGCCCGCCGCGACCGGAAGCCTTCCTTCAGGCACTTATGCTCTTACAGGAGCAAGTGGGCAAAGAGCGTCGCCCGCTGTCTTGGACGGTCGGTGATCAGGGCGTGTACAAACCAGAATTGGAACCGATGCGCGAGCGTAAACACGACGAACGCATTCAGGTCGTCAATCTACGTACGCCAGACCAGGTCTGATAATTTTCTGTTGAGCGCCTCGCGCTCAACGCAAGCATTCACTTTTTGCTGACGACGAGACTGATGGCTGACGACGTCCTTGCACAACAAACGGCCCCCGGCGCCGAGTTCACGGTAGTACGCGAACTTGGCGAGCGTTTTGGCGCGGAAAATCTGATTTTCCAGGCCACGCTCGACAAAGTGCCGACACTCTGGGTCAAGCGCGAACAGATTTTGGATGTGCTGCGTTTTCTGAAGCAGCTGCCCAAGCCTTATTCCATGCTGTATGACCTGTCGGCCGTTGACGAGCGTCTGCGTAAGCACCGTTACGGCCTGCCAGCTGCAGATTACTCGGTGTTTTATCACCTGATTTCGATTGATCGAAACTCGGATGTGCGCATCAAGGTCGCGCTTTCCGAAGGTGACCTGAACCTGCCGACATCGATCCCGGTTTTCGCCAACGCGAACTGGTACGAGCGCGAAGTGCTGGATCTGTTCGGCATCAATTTTGCCGGCCATCCGCAGCCGTTCCGTCTGCTCATGCCGCGTACCTGGGTCGGTCATCCGCTGCGTAAAGATTATCCGGCGCGCGCCACCGAATTCGATCCGTTCCACCTGACCGCACTGCGTCAGGATGCCGAACAGGAAGCGCTGCGCTTCAATCCGGAAGAGTGGGGCATGAAGAAGCATTCGGATGAGTCCGACTTCATGTTCCTCAACCTCGGTCCCAACCATCCGTCCGCTCACGGTGCCTTCCGTATCGTGCTGCAGCTCGATGGCGAAGAGATTCTCGATTGCGTGCCTGACATCGGCTACCACCATCGTGGTGCCGAAAAGATGGCCGAGCGTCAGACCTGGCACAGCTTCATTCCCTACACCGACCGTATTGATTACCTCGGTGGCGTGATGAACAACATGCCCTATGTGCTGGCGGTCGAGCAGCTGGCGGGCATTCAGGTGCCAGCGCGTGTGCAGACCATTCGCGTCATGCTCTCTGAATTCTTCCGCATCACGTCGCACTTGTTGTTCCTGGGTACTTATATTCAGGACTTTGGCGGCATGACACCGATCTTCTTCATGTTCTCCGACCGCAAGCGCGCCTACGATGTCATCGAAGCCATCACCGGTTTCCGCATGCACCCGGCCTGGTTCCGCATCGGCGGCGTTGCCCACGACCTGCCGCAGGGTTGGGATCGTCTGGTGCGCGAATTCCTCGACTGGATGCCGTCGCGCCTGAAGGAGTACGAGAAGGCTGCGATGCGTAACAGCGTGCTGAAGGCGCGTGCCATCGGTGTGGCTCAGTACAATAGCGCCGAAGCCATCGAGTGGGGCGTAACCGGTGCTGGTCTGCGTGCCACCGGTATCGATTTCGACCTGCGCAAGGCGCGTCCGTATTCGGGCTACGAAAACTTTGAATTTGATGTGCCGCTGGCAGTAAACGGCGATGCCTACGATCGTGCTGTGGTGCGTATCGAGGAAATGCGCCAGTCGCTGCGCATCATCGAGCAGTGCCTGAAGAACATGCCGTCCGGCCCATACAAGGCTGATCATCCGCTGGCCGTGCCGCCCAACAAGGAGCGCACGCTGCAAGATATCGAAACGCTGATTCACCACTTCACCAGCGTGTCGTGGGGGCCGGTGATGCCGGCTGGCGAGGCCAGCTTCATGGTCGAAGCCACCAAGGGCATCAACAGCTACTACCTGACGTCCGACAAGAGCACGATGAGCTATCGCACGCGTATTCGTACGCCGTCGTTCGCGCATTTGCAGCAGATTCCTTCGGTGATTCGCGGATCCATGATCCCGGATTTGATTGCTTACCTGGCGTCCATTGATTTTGTGATGGCCGATGTCGACCGATAAGTGTTGACCGATAAATGTTGACTGATATGACTACAGCAAACTCGACAGCGAGCGCCCCACTCATCGCGACCAGCAAATTCCAGCTGTCGCCCCAAGAGCGTCATGACATTGAGCATGCCATGTCGCATTACCCGGACGCGCGCGCGGCCAGCATCGATGCGCTCAAAATCGTCCAGGCCAACTATCGCTATGTGCCTGATGGCGCGATCCCGGCCATTGCCGAGGTGCTCGGCATCCCGGCACCGGATGTCGAAGGTGTGGCGACGTTCTACAGCCAAATCTTCCGTGTGCCGGTTGGCCGTCATGTGGTCCGCCTTTGCGACAGCATGACCTGCTACATCAATGGTCATGAGCAAATACTCGAAAAACTCAGCGCCGAACTGGGCTGCGGCTTGGGTCAGACCAGTGCCGATGACCGCTTTACGCTGCTGCCCGTGTGCTGCTTGGGCAATTGCGATAAGGGTTCGACGATGATGATCGACGATGACACCTACGGCGGCATGACCCCCGATCAGATCCCGGCACTGCTGGAGAAATACAAATGATCCTGTCCTCATTCGGTCCGGCCAACCGCATCGCCCGCACGGCCGAGACGCATCCACTGACCTGGCGCCTGCGGGATGACGGTGCCACCGTCGGCCTCGCCGAATACCAGAGCAAGAACGGCTACGCCGGCCTGCGCAAGGCGCTGAAAGAGCTGAGCCCGGCCGAGATCGTCGAGCAGGTCAAGGATTCCGGCCTCAAGGGGCGTGGCGGTGCCGGCTTTCCGACCGGTGTGAAGTGGGGCCTGATGCCGCCCAGCGACGGCAAGTCACCGCGCTATCTGCTCTGCAACGCCGATGAGATGGAGCCGAACACCTGGAAGGACCGCCTGCTCATGGAGCAGCTGCCGCATCTGCTGATTGAAGGCATGGTCATCAGCGCGCGTGCCTTGGCAGCGACCACTGGCTACATCTTCCTGCGTGGCGAATATGTGGATGCGGCGCGCATTCTCAATGCCGCACTCGATGAAGCCCGCGCTGCCGGTCTCGTTGGCAAGAACATCATGGGCTCCGGCTTTGATTTCGAGCTGTATGTGCATACCGGCGCCGGTCGCTACATCTGCGGCGAAGAAACCGCGCTGATCAACTCGCTCGAAGGCCGTCGCGCCAATCCGCGCGCCAAGCCACCATTCCCAGCGGCGGTCGGTGTGTGGGGCATGCCCACCTGCGTGAACAACGTGGAAACGCTGTCCAATGTCTCGGCCATCGTGGCTAATGGCGTGGACTGGTTCAAATCGCTGGCGCGTCCCGGCAGCGAAGATCACGGCACGAAAATGATGGGCTTCTCCGGCAAGGTGAAGAACCCCGGTGTCTGGGAACTGCCCTTCGGCATCAGCGCGCGTGAACTGTTTGAAGACTATGCAGGCGGCATGCGCGACGGTTTCACGCTGAAGGCGTGGCAGCCGGGCGGAGCCGGCACCGGCTTCCTGCTGCCAGAGCACCTTGACGCGCAGATGTATGCCGCCGGTATCGGCAAAGTGGGAACGCGTATGGGTACCGGTTTGGCGCTGGCAATTGACAACAGCATCAGCATGGTCTCGCTGCTGCGCAACATGGAAGAATTCTTTGCGCGCGAGTCCTGTGGCTGGTGTACGCCCTGCCGTGACGGCCTGCCTTGGAGCGTGAAGATTCTGCGTGCGCTGGAGCGTGGCGAGGGTCAGGCTGGCGATGTTGAGACGTTATTGCAGCTGGTTGGTCACTTGGGTCCGGGTAAAACGTTCTGTGCGCATGCGCCAGGTGCGGTCGAGCCGTTGGGCAGTGCCATCAAGTATTTCCGCAGCGAGTTCGACGCCGGTGTCGTCTCGCAGCCCGCTCAAGCCTTGACGGCCTGAGCGCTCTCATTTCGCGAATTTGAAGACGGTCTGAAATGGCAACGATCCATGTAGATGGCAAGCAGTACGATGTAGACGGCAGCGACAACCTGTTGCGTGCCTGTCTTTCGCTCGGCCTCGATATTCCCTATTTCTGCTGGCATCCGGCGCTGGGCTCCGTGGGTGCCTGCCGCCAGTGCGCGGTCAAGCAGTACGCCAACGCCGATGACAAGCGCGGTCGCTTGGTGATGTCGTGCATGACGCCGTCCACCGACAATACCTTCATCTCCATTGATGATGCTGAAGCCAAGGAATTTCGCGCTTCGGTGGTCGAGTGGTTGATGACCAACCACCCGCACGATTGTCCGGTGTGTGAGGAAGGCGGCCACTGCCATTTGCAGGACATGACGGTGATGACGGGCCATAACACCCGTCGCTATCGCTTCCAGAAGCGTACGCACCAGAATCAAGATCTCGGTCCGTTTATCGGACACGAAATGAACCGCTGCATCGCCTGCTACCGCTGTGTGCGTTTTTACAACGACTACGCCGGCGGCCAGGATCTCGGCGTTTTCGGTGCGCACGACAACGTCTATTTTGGTCGTGTTGAAGACGGCACGCTGGAAAGCGAATTCTCCGGCAACCTCGCCGAGGTCTGCCCAACCGGTGTGTTCACCGATAAAACCCACAGCGAGCGTTACAACCGTAAGTGGGACATGCAGTTCGCGCCTAGCATCTGCCAAGGCTGCGCGGCCGGTTGCAACATCAGCCCGGGCGAGCGTTATGGAGAGCTGCGCCGTATCGAAAACCGCTTCAACGGCGCCGTGAACCAGTATTTCCTGTGTGACCGTGGTCGTTTCGGCTATGGCTTTGTTAACCGCGAAGACCGCCCACGCCAGCCTTTGCAGCGCACCGTTGCCGGTCTTGAAAAGCGTGGCATGGATGCGGCATTGGATGGCATCGCTGCCGCCGTCAAAGCCGCTAAACGCACCATTGGTATTGGCTCGCCGCGTGCCAGCCTCGAAGCCAATTTCGCGCTGCGCGAGCTGGTCGGCGCCGACAATTTCTTTGCCGGTGTTAATGCTGCGGATCAAGCACTTGACCAACTCGCTCTGAGCATTTTGCAACGCCACGCTGAGCGCGTACTGGGCATGCGTGATGTTGAAGCCTGCGATGCCGTTTTTGTGCTCGGTGAAGATGTGACGCAAACCTCTGCGCGCCTCGCGCTCGCACTGCGTCAGTCAGTCAAGAACAAGCCGGTGCAGATGAGTGCGGACAAGCGCATCCAAGATTGGAATGCCCTTGGGGTGCGTGACATTGGCCAGCGTGCCCTGTCGCCGCTGTTTATTGCCAGCGTCAGCGCGACGCGTTTGGATGATGTGGCACTGACGACTCACCGTGCCGCGCCTGAAGACATTGCGCGTTTAGGCTTTGCCGTGGCGCACGCCATTGATGCCACGGCGCCTGCGGTCAGTGGCCTCGATGCGGCTACGCAGACACTGGCACAGGCCATCGCGAATGAATTGTTAGCAGCTAAGAAGCCGCTGGTCGTCTCCGGCGTCGGTGCAGGCGATGCCGCTGTGCTGCAGGCTGCCGCCAACATCACTCAGGCCTTGTTGAAGCGTGAAAAAGACGCTGGCATCGTGCTCGCTTTCAGCGAAGTCAATTCCGTGGGCAGCACCCTGATCGGCGGCGAATCGCTGGATCAAGCGCTCAGCTTGCTCGCCAGTGGCGCGGCAGACACGGTGGTGGTGCTCGAAAATGATCTCTACCGTCGCGCCGACACCGCTGTCGTGGATGCCGCGCTGAATGCCGCAAGCACCGTGATTGTGGTGGACCATCAGCAGACTGCCACCACCGATAAGGCACACTGGGTGTTATCGGCGGCGACCTTTGCCGAAGGCGATGGCACTGTGATCAGCCAAGAAGGGCGTGCACAGCGCTACTTCCAGGCATTTGATGCCAGCTATTACGACGCAGCCGTACTGGTTAAAGAGTCGTGGCGCTGGCTACATGCCCTGCACAGCACGCTGTTAGACAAAGACGTGCAGTGGACCTTGCTCGATGATGCCGTAGCTGCAACAGCCGCCGGCATCCCTGCACTTTCCAGCATTGTCGCGGCAGCACCGAATGCAAACTTCCGTATTCACGGCCTGAAAATTGCCCGTGAGCCGCGTCGTTACTCGGGCCGCACCTCCATGCGTGCCAATATTTCCGTGCATGAGCCACGCGCCTCGCAAGATCCAGACTCGGCCTTGGCGTTCTCCATGGAAGGCTATGCCGGTCCGAATGAGTCGTCGCCCATCGTGCCGTTTGCTTCGGCGCCGGGTTGGAACTCGCCATCTGCATGGAATAAATTCCAAGATGAAGTTGGTGGCAGCCTGAAGGCAGGTGACCAAGGCGTTCGCGTCTTCACAGCAGGTCAGGCCATGAGCTACTTTGGTGATGTGCCCGCAGCCTTTGCTGTGCGTACCAATGAGCTACGTGTGTTGCCGATCTACCACCTCTTTGGTAGCGACGAAATGGCCGCAAAAGCGCCTGTCACCGAGTCGCGTAATGCAACCGCGTATGTTGCGTTGAGCAGTGCCACTGCCGCGCAGCTAACCGTGGGTGCAGATGCCATGGTCCTAGTCCGTGCGGGTGCGGGTGCTGCCAAACTACCTATCCGCATTGATGACAGCCTGCCTGTGGGTACGCTCGGTCTGCCTGTGGGCTTGGCCGATCAGCCTTTGGTCGCGCGTCAGGGTTGGGCGACGATTGCCTTGCAGGGAGGCCTCTGAGCATGAGCATGGCTTGGCTAACACCTGATCTCGCCGAGATCCTCCTTGCGGTCATGAAAGCACTGGTCATTTTGCTTGCGGTCGTGCTCGCCGGGGCCTTCCTGAGCTTCGTCGAGCGTCGCTTGCTGGCGCTCTGGCAGGATCGTCATGGTCCTAATCGGGTGGGCCCGTTTGGCCTGTTCCAGCTCGCTGCCGACATGTTGAAGATGTTCTTTAAGGAAGACTGGACGCCCCCGTTTGCCGACAAGTTCATTTTCTGGTTAGCCCCCGCAATTGCGTTTTCATCTTTGCTGGCAGTGATGGCCGTCATCCCCATCACCCCAACCTGGGGCGTGTTTGACCTCAATGTCGGTATCTTGTTCTTCCTCGCCATGGCTGGACTGGCGGTCTATGCCGTGTTGTTTGCCGGCTGGTCGAGTAATAACAAGTACGCCTTGCTCGGTGCCATGCGCGCCTCCGCTCAAACACTGTCTTACGAAGTGTTCATGGGCATCGCGCTCATGGGCGTGGTCATTCAGGCCGACTCGTTCAGCCTGCGTGACATCGTGCTGGCACAGCAGGATATGTGGTTCATCGTGCCGCAGTTCTTTGCCTTCTGTACCTTCCTGGTGGCCGGCATTGCGGTGACTCACCGTCATCCCTTTGACCAACCGGAAGCCGAGCAAGAACTGGCCGATGGTTATCACATCGAATACTCCGGCCTGAAGTGGGGCATGTTCTTCGTGGGTGAATACGTTGCGGTGGTGGTCATTTCAGCCCTGCTCGCCACGCTATTCCTCGGCGGCTGGCTACCGCTGCCAATTCCCTATCTGGAAAATATTCCACCGTTCTTCTGGTTCGCCGCCAAGACAGGTTTTTTCATCATGATTTTTGTGCTCGTGCGCGGTGCGCTCATGCGTCCACGCTACGACCGCGTGATGACCTTTGGCTGGATGGTGTGCCTGCCGCTGTGTTTGTTGAATATGTTGGTGACGGCTGCGGTTGCCTTGCTAAACGCCCCGGCCGCCTGAGGAACTGAAGATGACATTGACTGGAATTATCGTCGGCGCGTTCACCCAGATCCGCAGCATGGTGATGGTGTTCTCGCACGCGTTCCGTAAGCGCGACACGCTCATGTATCCGGAAGTGCCGATCTACGTGCCGCCGCGTTATCGTGGCCGTATTGTGCTGACTCGCGATCCCGATGGCGAAGAGCGTTGTGTGGCTTGCAACCTCTGTGCAGTGGCCTGCCCCGTAGGCTGCATCTCGCTGCAAAAAGCCGAAACAGACGATGGCCGCTGGTACCCCGAGTTTTTCCGTATCAATTTTTCGCGCTGCATTTTCTGCGGTATGTGCGAAGAAGCCTGCCCAACCACGGCAATTCAGCTCACGCCCGACTTTGAAATGGCGGAATTTAAGCGTCAGGATCTGGTCTACGAAAAGGAAGATCTGCTGATTTCTGGCCCAGGCAAAAACCCGGATTACAACTTCTACCGTGTCGCCGGTATGTCTATTGCTGGCAAGCCGAAAGGCGCGGCGCAGCATGAAGCCGAGCCGGTCAGCGTTAAGGGTCTGATGCCGTAATCGGCGGATAACAACGGCGCCGGCTTCGGTTGGCGCATGAAGAGAGTGAATGCCGTGCTATATGCCTTCTACATTGCTGCTGCTGTTGCCATCCTGGCTACGCTGCGCGTGATCACGCACACCAATCCGGTGCATGCGTTGCTCAACCTTATCGTATCTTTACTGGCGGTGGCGGTGATTTTCTTTGCCCTCGGCGCGCCATTTGCTGGCATGTTGGAAATCATCGTCTATGCCGGTGCCATCATGGTGCTGTTTGTGTTCGTCATCATGATGCTGAATATGGACGATGCCGCCATGGCCCAGGAAAAGGCCTGGATGACGCCGCGTGTGTGGCTGCTGCCCTCTTTGCTGGCCTTGGCTTTACTCGGCACCTTGGGCTATGTATTGAGTGGCATGGGTCAGCACCCGGCGGGCTTGACGCCAGTGTCCGCGAAAGAAGTGGGCGTGGCCTTATATGGCCCCTACTTGCTCGCGGTAGAGCTGGCCTCTTTCTTATTGTTGGGCGCTATGGTGGCGGCATACCACCTAGGCCGTTCGGATGATCAGCCGTAATTGGCTGCTACAGGTTTTGACGGGATGGACAGTGTAATGACCGGAATACCCATGGAGCATGGCTTGGCTCTTGCCGCCATTTTGTTTGTACTCGGCCTGACCGGCTTGCTGGTGCGCCGCAATATCTTGTTTGTGCTGATGTCACTGGAAGTCATGATGAATGCCACCGCATTGGCCTTCGTCGTGGCCGGTGCACGCTGGGCGCAGGCAGATGGTCAAGTCATGTTTGTTTTTGTCATCACTTTGGCCGCCGCCGAGGCCTCGGTAGGCCTAGCCATCGTGCTGCAGTTGTACCGTCGCTTCAAAACCCTCGACATTGATGCTGCCAGTGAGATGCGCGGATGAACCTGCTCTTTCTGACCTTTGTATTTCCCCTCTTAGGCTACATTCTGCTGTCGCTTTCGCGTGAGCGTATCTCAGAAAATGTGGCGGCACTCATTGGCGTGGGTTCGCTCGGTCTGTCGGCGGCCACCACGGCATGGGTCGGCTACGATTTTCTGACCAACACACCAGAAAGCGGCGCATTCACTCAGGTGCTATGGACGTGGCTGGCGGTGGATGGCCTGAATGCCGAGTTCGCCCTGCGTCTAGACGGCCTATCCCTGACCATGATGGGTGTTATCACCGGTGTTGGCTTTCTGATTCATATCTTCGCATCGTGGTATATGCGCGGAGAGGATGGCTACGAGCGCTTTTTCTCGTACATGAACCTGTTCGTTGCTTCCATGATTTTTCTGGTACTCGGCGACAACCTGCTATTCCTATACTTCGGCTGGGAAGGTGTGGGCCTTTGCTCTTACTTGCTTATTGGCTTCTATTATAAAGATGCGGCCAACGGTCTGGCCGCACGCAAGGCCTTCATTGTGACCCGCGTTGGCGACACCTTCCTCGCCATCGGCATGATGATTTTGTTCCGTGAACTCGGCACATTGAACATTCAGGAACTGATGGTGCTGGCACCGCAACACTTTGCCAGCGGCTCGTTCTGGATCAACATGGCGACGCTGATGTTGCTCGGCGGTGCTGTCGGCAAATCTGCACAGCTACCGCTGCAAACGTGGTTGGCGGATGCGATGGCAGGCCCAACCCCTGTCTCCGCACTCATCCACGCCGCTACCATGGTTACTGCCGGTGTGTACTTGATTGCCCGTACGCACGGATTATTCGAGTTAGCTCCCGATGTACTGGCACTGGTGGGCATCATTGGCGCGATTACGCTGGTGCTGTCGGGCTTTGCCGCGCTGGTTCAGACAGACATCAAGCGTATCCTCGCCTATTCGACCATGAGCCAAATTGGCTATATGTTCCTGGCCCTGGGTGTCAGCGCGTGGTCGGCCGCTATTTTCCATTTGATGACGCATGCCTTTTTTAAGGCGCTGCTCTTCCTCTCGGCGGGTGCGGTCATCATTGCTGTGCATCACGAGCAGAACATTTTCAAGATGGGTGGTCTGCGTAAGAAGATTCCCTTCGTGTACGCCTGCTTCCTGATCGGTGGCGGTGCGCTGGCGGCCCTGCCATTTGTGACCTCTGGCTTCTTCTCGAAAGACGAAATTCTTTTCGAGGCTTATGCTGGCGGCCATTCGAACTTGCTGCTCGCAGGCTTGCTAGGTGCCTTCCTGACCTCGATTTATACCTTCCGCCTGATTTTTATCGTGTTTCATGGTGAAGAAAAAACTCATGCGAATGCCCTAAAAGGCGTGTCGTACTGGTTGCCCTTGGCCATTCTGCTGGTACTTTCCACGGGTGTTGGCGCACTGATTCAACAGCCACTGGCCGATGTATTGCCAGCCATGCCATCGGCAACCGCGGGTGAGCACGGCAAGCATGAGCTCGAAATGATTTCTGGCGGTATCGCGATTCTCGGTATCGTCTTAGCGGCCTTCCTATTCTTGGGCGAGCGCCGCTTCGTCACCGCGTTAGGCGAGCTCGCACCGGCACGTGCCATTAGCAAACTTTGGTACAACGCCTGGGGCTTTGATTGGCTCTACGACCGAGTTTTCGTGAAGCCATTCATGTTCTTGGTGCATGTGCTACGCCACGATCCGGCAGATCAGGGCATCGGTCTATTGCCGCGCCTGACCCGACTAGGTAACCGCCTCTTGGTGCCGACTGAAAACGGTCAGATTCGTTGGTATGCCGCGTCATTTGCTGTGGCTGCCTTGATCATTCTCTCTTTGCTTGTGTTGGTGTAAGCCATGGTCACGTTTGATTCATCCATATTGCTCTGGCTACTGCTGATTCCTTTTGCGGGCGGTTTGCTGGCTTGGCAGGCTGAGCGCCTCAGCCCCAACACGCCACGCTGGATCGCCTTAATCACCATGGTGGCGTTCTTTGGTCTGACTGTGTTGGTGTGGCTGCAGGGTGACTATCACGGTGAGGCGTTATCCACCGCCATCAGCGGAAGCCCGCAATGGCAGCTGGAGTTCCAGCGTGACTGGATTCCCCGCTTTGGTATTAGCTTCCACCTCGCCTTAGATGGCCTGTCGATGTTGATGCTGTTGCTCACCGGTTTCCTCGGTGCGTTGGCGGTTGCCTGCTCGTGGCGCGAAATTGAAAACCATGTTGGCTTCTTCTACCTAAACCTGCTGTGGAATTTGGGCGGTGTAGTAGGTGTATTCCTCGCCGTTGACCTCTTCCTGTATTTCTTCTTCTGGGAAATGATGCTGGTCCCGATGTTCTTCTTGATCGCCCTCTGGGGTCACAAGGGGGCTAACGGCCGCAGCCGCATCAGTGCCGCCACGAAGTTCTTCATTTACACCCAGGCCAGTGGTTTGCTGCTCTTACTTGCCATCATTGGTCTCGTGTTGGTTCACGCACAAAACACCGGCGTACTCACGTTTAGCTACGATGATCTGCTGGGAACCAGCATGGCGCCGGCCGTTGAAATGGTACTGATGTTGGGCTTCTTCATCGCCTTTGCCGTGAAACTGCCCGTTGTGCCATTTCACTCGTGGTTGCCTGATGCTCATGCGCAAGCGCCCACTGCGGGCTCGGTCGATCTCGCCGGTGTGCTGCTGAAAACTGCAGGCTACGGTCTGCTGCGTTTTGGCGTACCGCTGTTCCCCAATGCCTCTATTGAGTTTGCACCCATCGCCATGTGGCTCGGCGTCTTCGGCATTTTCTATGGCGCGATTTTGGCCTGTGCCCAGACCGACATTAAACGCCTCATTGCCTATACCTCGGTATCGCACATGGGCTTCGTCCTGGTCGGTATCTACTCCGGCAATATGGTGGCTTTGCAGGGCGTTGTCGTGCAGATGTTGGCGCATGGTATTTCGGCCGGCGCGCTGTTCATCCTCTGCGGTGAGCTCTATGAGCGCTTGCATACCCGCGACTTACGCGAAATGGGTGGCCTCTGGTCGCGCATGCGCTTCTTGCCACCGATCATGTTGTTCTTTGCGGCCGCTTCGCTGGGCTTGCCGGGCATGGGCAACTTTGTGGGCGAAATCATGATTCTGCTCGGAAGCTTCAAGGCGAACGCCGTGGTCGCTACGGTGACGGCGGGCGGTCTGATTCTGGCGGCTATTTACGGCCTACTGATGATGCAAAAGGCCTTCTACGGTCCGGCTAAATCCGATCACGCGTTGGCCGACCTGAATGGTCGCGAAAAGCTCATCATGCTTAGCTTAATTGTTTCTCTGCTCTGGCTCGGGATATACCCGCAGCCCGTGTTCGACACGTCAGTGGTGAGCATGCAGAACCTCCATTTCTTGTTCACACAGGCTGCACTGCCTGTGCAACCGGCCTTGTAATCCGCCATGACGATCACGACTCCAATGATTCTTGCGATGCTGCCCCTCCTCATCACAGGGGCCACGGCTATTTTGGTGATGCTCTCCATCGCCATACGTCGTCAGCATGACCTTAATGCCACCCTGACAGTAATTGGCCTGAACTTGGCGCTGTTTTCCGTGCCTTTCGCTCACGCCGTGGGTCCGCAGCTCATTACGCCCCTGTTGCAAATGGATGGTCATGCCAGCTTCTTTATTGGCTTAGTGCTGTTTGCCACACTGGCCTGTAGCACGCTGATGCATGCTTATTTAAAGGGCTACAACGGCAATCGCGAAGAAATGTATTTGCTGCTAGTGCTGTCGGCATTGGGTGCGATCGTACTGATCATGTCGCGTCACTTGGCCTCGCTCTTTATTGGTTTGGAGTTGATGTCGATTCCTGTATACGGCTTGGTGGCCTACACCTTCCGTAATCGACGCTCACTCGAGGGCGGCATTAAATACCTCATACTGTCAGCAGCGGCATCTGCATTCATGTTGTTTGGTATGGCTCTGCTCTATGCCGAATCTGGCGCACTGAATTTCGGTGGTCTGGGTGCTCAACTGGCCTCCGCAGGTATTATTAGCCCGTTCGCGCTGGCTGGCTTTGCAATGATTTTGATGGCCTTGGCTTTCAAGCTGTCCTTGGCCCCTTTCCACTTGTGGACACCCGACGTATACGAGGGGGCGCCAGCGCCAGTGGGTGCTTACCTGGCCACGGTCAGCAAGGTGGCCGTGTTTGCGGTGCTATTGAGATTGTTTGTGGAAGTCCCTGTGGCTCATACGGGAATTTGGGTCAATTTCTTAACGGTACTGGCATTCTTGTCCATCGCTCTGGGTAACTTGCTAGCGCTGAATCAGAGCAACCTGAAACGATTGCTGGGCTACTCCTCCATCGCGCATTTTGGCTACATTTTGGTCGCAATTATTGCCGGTGGCGCGTTGTCGCTTGAAGCCATCAACATGTATTTGCTCACTTACGTGGTCACTACCATTGGTGCCTTTGGCGTCGTCGCACTGACCTCCAGTCCTTATAACGGTAAAGATGCCGATGCGATCTTTGATTACCGTGGGCTGTTCTGGCGTCGTCCCTACCTAACGGCAGTGCTTACGGTCATGATGTTGTCTTTGGCAGGCATTCCGTTCACGGCAGGTTTCATCGGCAAGTTCTATATTGCCGCCATTGGTGTTGATGCCAAGCTCTGGTGGCTGCTCGGTGCACTGGTTATCGGTAGCGCCATTGGTCTGTTCTACTACCTGCGTGTCGTCGTGGCGTTGTTTATGCCTACGCCGGGCATGCGTCGCATGGAAGCCGATACTTTCTGGGGCGTTCGTCTCGGCGGCATCATGGTCATCGCCATGGCCGTGTTGATGTTTGCGCTCGGTATTTACCCAGAGCCCGCAATTGAATTAGTGCAAATCGCCAGTGTGGCCGTATTTCGCTAAGCCACAGTGCGTGTGAAAAAAGCCTCCTTCGGGAGGCTTTTTTATGGGCAGTTTACAAAAACGGTACACGCGTTAACTGGCAAGATGACCACAAGGTCGAGTAACTTCTCGACAACATAAAAATACATGTCGATCACGAATCGATAGCATATAAAAAAATGAGGGTGGTTCCATGAAACAACTCACAATACGTCTCGGCGTGAGCTCCTTATTGTTACTGAGTGCCTCGGTAGCCCAGGCCAGCCTAGGCCATATTGGCTCGAATTTTGGTTTATTGCCGAATGACGTGGCCTCAGCTCAGTCCTTATCGATGTTCTCCAACCAGCCTTCAGCGGTGTACTACAACCCGGCGTATCTGGCACGCGACCGAAAAGGAGCGATGAGTGCAGGGATGTTGTTTACGGAGCAATCACTGACCGCAAAAGGCTGGAACACGCCAGACAATGTTGTGAAAGACGATGTTATTGAAGACGATTCGAATTACAACATCCTGCTCGGCTTCAAGACCGATCTGAGCACAATGCTCAAAGATGATCGCGCCATTGTGCTGGGTTTTATGTTGGGTGCAGAGCGAACAGGCACCAACCTGCTGGCTTTTAGTTCCACGTCGGATCAAACCGCGCAGTCCTTAAAATATGGTCAGCAATCGTTATTTCTGAGTTTAGGTGCGGGTTTAAATCTCTTTAAAGGCGTTGACGTCGGTGCATCGACACGCATTACGTTGAATGCCAGTGCAAACCTCGGCGCTCAAGCTCAAGTCAGTGGCCAGACGGGTTTTGAGAGCCTGCAAGTCACTGCGGCGCCATCGATTCAACCGATTCTGTCGGCGAACTTAAATTGGGGCGATATTCTCTGCCCGGATCAAAAATACTGTTGGGCGAAAGGCTTGGAAACGGCCGCGAGCTGGCGCTATGAGTCCAAATACAACACCACCGTTAACGCGAATGCCGTTGTACCCAACCTGATTACGCAGCTGCCCTTAATTGTGAATACTTTAGATGGCTATCAGCCAGAAACGTTCACGGCCGGCATTCAATACAATATGCATAAGTTGCGCTTAGGGGCCTCCATGGACTACGCACTCTGGTCAGGTGCTAATGAGCAGTTTAAAAATGACACGATTAAGGATGTTGGTCAGCTCAAATTCAAAGACGTATTAATCCCACGTGCAGGCTTTGAGTACCGTCTTAATCGTGAATTCAGCGTGCTGGGTGGCGTGAGTTACGAACAGTCACCGCTGGAGAGCACCGAGTCGCTGAATGTTAACTACGTCGATAATGACAAAGTGGTTATGGGTGTTGGCTTTTCCTATTTAATTGAAAAGGCCTTGTTCTTGTCTCAGCCGGTACGACTGGACTTCGCCTACCAATACCATTTACTCCAAGAAAGAGACTTCTTAATCAGCACAACAGCACCGGCAGGTAACCAAGGTGGCACAGCAAGCTGTGGAAGTGTTCCAAATAATTCGGGTGGAACTTCTAATGTGCGTTGTGAAAATGCAACGACGGGTGGTGATGTCAGCGTGCTTAACGCCGCAATTCACCTCACCTTCTGATGAGTAACGATATGAAAAAACTTATTGCGAGTAGTTTGATCGTTCTGCTCAGTGCGTGCAGCGGCGGTAGTGGGCGCCAGCAAACGCCAGTGGTACCGACCATGCCAGGGCCATCGGCGGAGATTACGGATATTGAGCGTAGTCTAGTTTATGCCTATCCCATGCTGGGGCAGACGGATGTGGTGCCTTCTGCGCCCATCGTGCTGCGCTTCTCGCACCCATTGATGCTAGCGCAGGGTCAAACCCTAAAGTCTCTTTTTGCTATTAGAGCTGCGGGCAGTAGCGTGGGCGAAGACTTTGATGTAAAGGCTGTGGATGAAGGTAAAGGTGTGGTGATAACACCAAAAGCACCGCTACAGCCGAAAACGCAGTACACCATTGTTGGCCAAACCATTCCACTCACCAGTGGCAATGTGGCGTTGCAGCCCCCATCCTATCCGCCGCTGACCTTTACCACGCGTGCCGCCTTTGAAGGCCCCACCGACCTGCAATCGCTAACACCCGATTTTCAGGTGGCACAATTCACGCCTGCGCCAACGAATTTTCTAATTGGTAGTAAGCCACTCGGACTTATCGACTTTTCTACGATACGCTTGTTGATGACCCAGCCCATCGACAGCAAGACGGTGCAATACGGCACCACCATACGTCTGGTACAAGGCACAACGTTGGTGCCTGCTCGCGTGTTAGTGCAGGGCAACCACCTCAGTATAGATCCGGAAGCTGACTTAAATCCCAACCTAAGCTACACGCTGTCATTAACGAGCGGCCTGAAAAGCACGCTCAATAAAGCCTTAGTGCCGGGACAGTTCGCGGCGTATAACTTCATGCCGTTGAGCTCTGGAATCGACGCCGATCCAGATTTGAATAAAGCCTCACGGATTGAGGTTCAGGTGTTGACCTCAAATCCGGACGAAAGTGGCAATCAATGTACGCTACGTTCCCAGTTGACCAATGCGTGTATCAACCAAGTGCCTGTGGCGTCGCCGTTATTGGGCCAGAAAGACCGTGCTCCCAAGCCACAAGCCGAAGGTAAGTTGTTTGCAGACTTGGCCTTACCCGCTAACTTCGCCCAATTTCCTGGTATCACACCATTGCGTGTGCCTCGCGGCAATATTCTGAAAGCCGGCAATTTATCGGTAAAACTCGATGGCGTAGTGCCCGCAAACTTAAACACTGGCGCGTTGACCATCACGCTGATTTCCGATGCCAATGGCTTGCTCCTGCCAAACCGTTACAGCACCTCGCTAGCGGCTCCCGCATTGGTGACGCTGGAAATGGACATCAATGTGTCGGCGCAAAACGGCACCTCGAATGGCGCCTTTACCCAAGATATATCACATGTTCAGGTGGTCGGGCTGGCGACCCTTGATCAGATGACACAAGAACTCACCATCGAAGCCGTAGGCACGATTGAGCTCAAAATTCTCGGCGTGGATAACGCGGTAGGTGTGCTAGCGCTGAAACTAAAAACAGAGCTAAAGAGACCGGCTGGTAGTGCCGTTGCCGATATCGTGCCTCCCGAAGTCCAGTCCTGGGTTCCAGGAGAAACCGTTAATGGCTTGCCCGGTGGTGAGTTCATCCGCCCAGGCGACCCTCTGCTGGTCAACTTCAACGAAGCCATGGACATCAAGTCTTTTCAGCCTGCCGGTGTCGTATCGCTGCTTAAAAACAATGTGCCCGAGCCATTCACCTGGCGATTAGACGGCGTGTCGTTAATTGTCACGCCCAATGCGCCTTGGGAGCATGGTAAGAATTATCGCTTGGCATTAGCGCCTAGCGTGAAAGACTTTGCTGGTAATGCCTTGAAAGGCGGGTTATTGCAGAATTTCGATTTTAGTATTCCAGGCTTAGACTCAACTAAAATTCGTCCGCCGATCGTGCTCTCAAACTATCCGGGCTACCCTTGCCCAATTGCAGCAGGAACACGCAATGTGTCGGCAGGAATACAGGGTAAATGTGCCGGTGGTCGGTTAAGTGCGAATGGCAATGGCCCTGCAGATGATGATTTGCCGCTACCGTTGATCGAGCCTAATCGCGCGATTGAGGCCGTTTTCTCGCAATCGATTAATCCGAACAGTGTGACTCGTGCCGTGCTTTGTAATGGCATCGGCAGTGTTAGGGTAGAGCGGGTAGATGCATCCGGTAATTGTCTGGGAGTGGTGCAGGGAACACTGAAGACACAGCCACGCACATTGCAATTTATCCCCGCTCAACCTTGGGTCGTGGGGCAGCTATACCGCTATGTCCTGCATTCGAATAATGACCTGAACAGCTCGGCAGCAAACTGCACGGGTTCGCAGGCGATTTGTGGCTTGAATGGCCTGCCCTTGCAGACGCAGCTCATTGCACAAACATTAGCGGATGCGAGGAACCCACAACGAGGCGGCCCGCCGTTAGAAGTGTTTTTCCGTGGCGGTCCCGAAGTCGGTGGTAGCACCATTGGTTTGCGCGTGCTGCCCGTCTTGGATGTGAATGCTAACTTCCGCCTGGATCCCAGCGAACGACGTTCCGCCAAATTTGGTGAGCCGGGCTTGTGTAACTCAGGGCGAGATGATGGACCAGTCACTACGGGTCGATGCTTGGCTTCGAATGGTGCGCTGCTTCAGCCTGACCGCATCACCACCGGTAGTTCATTCTCTGGAGCTGCCACCCGGTTTCGACTGGGTTGCGATAATGGAGTCGGCTCAGAAGATGAAGGTCCCGTAAACGTTGGTCGTGACTGCCAAGGCAATCAGTTCCTGTTGATTTCAGCGGCGCTTAATGCGCGCTTGAATGGCAATTTGGACGATATGCGCGAAGGAAATCTCGAAGGTAAAGCGATTCGCGTGCTGGTCAGCCCCTCCATTGTAGTGACGTCAGGTGCTTATATCTTTGCTGACTTGGGGATTACGCCCGATGCCAGTCCACTCACCCAAGCACTTTTTGGTGCGCTCGGTGCCATACCGGGGTTGGGGGGGCCTTTATCGGCATTGATCAATACCGGCGCAGGGTTAGTGGATGGACTGCTCCCGATTGGTGCTAAAGACGCAACCAACACCGAATTGCCGGAAGGCCAGATCTACACGGGACCATTGGTTTTCCGCATGCGCTACCCTGTGGACAAGGGCCCTATTGAAGGGCGCATTTTCTCCATTACTGAAAATGGCGTGAGTAAGCTCATGCTAGAAGCCAAGCTGGATTTGTACACCGATATTCCAGAACTCAATGCTCAGGCGAGCGTATTGGGTATTGGCTTGATTCCCATTGAGCATAAAGTCAGAAGTAATGATGACTTAAGCTCAACGGCCACTCTCACCAATGGTTCGCGTTCCATCGTGGCGCAAGGCGAGGTCAAATTCTTGCCTGATGGTCGTTTAACGGTACAGCTGTCGAACAAGGATCCTGTTCGACTGACCGCCAAACTAGGAGCGTTGGGCGGATTGTTGGCCGGTGAGCTAAAGGTTCGCGTGCCTGCCGGCCGATTTATCATTGACGCTTCTTTGGCGCCGCTAAAGCGTTAACGGCGAGCGTCAATTGAAGGGCATAAAAAAACGGGCTTAGCCCGTTTTTTTATGCGTCAACGTTGCGTGAGCTTACGATGCCAAACGCTCAGCCAGTGCTGCCTTTGCTGCTGTCAGCTCGGCTGGTAGGTTGTGCGCCAGCTTCTCGAACAGCTCATCGTGTAGCTTCAGCTCTTCAGCCCAGTCAGCAGCATTGATATCACTGACCAGATCAAACTGCTCGGCCGAGAAGTCCAGACCATTCCAGCGTATGTCTTCATAGCGCGGGCTGATGCCGACAGCGTGCTCTACGCCTTGGGCTTCGTTTTCGATACGGTCAATCATCCACTTCAGGATGCGTGTGTTCTCACCAAAGCCCGGCCAGATGAACTTGCCGTTGGCATCTTTGCGGAACCAGTTGGTCTTGTAGATACGCGGCAGCTTGGCACCGGCAGCTTCGAGCTTGGCGCCCAAGTTCAGCCAATGCTGGAAGTAGTCGCTCATGTTGTAGCCGGCGAACGGCAGCATGGCAAACGGGTCGCGACGTACAACGCCCTGCGCACCGAAGGCTGCAGCGGTGGTTTCTGAACCCATGGTCGCGGCCATGTAGACGCCTTCGACCCAGTTGCGGGCTTCGGTCACTAGCGGCACGGTGTTGGAGCGACGTCCACCGAAGATGAACGCATCAATGACGACGCCTTCCGGGTTGTCCCACTCGCTGTCTAATGCCGGGTTGTTGGTGGCGGATACGGTGAAACGGGAGTTGGGATGGGCAGCTTTGCGGCCGGCCTTGCCATCTTCCGGCGTCCAGTCTTTGCCCTGCCAGTCGACCAGATGCGCTGGCGCATCGCCAAGGCCTTCCCACCAGACATCGCCGTCATCGGTGAGCGCGACGTTGGTGAAGATCACGTCCTTGTTCAGCGACAGCATGCAGTTGGGGTTGGTCTGCATGTTGGTGCCAGGCGCAACACCGAAGTAACCGGCTTCCGGGTTGATGGCGCGCAGGTTGCCCTGGGCATCCGGCTTGATCCAGGCGATGTCGTCGCCGATGGTGCTGACGCTCCAGCCCGGCATGCCGGCCGGTGGGATCAGCATGGCGAAGTTGGTCTTGCCGCAGGCCGACGGGAAGGCGGCCGCAACATGGTACTTCTTGCCCTGCGGGTTGGTCACGCCGAGGATGAGCATGTGTTCGGCCAGCCAGCCTTCGTCGCGACCCATGGTCGAGGCGATGCGCAGCGCGAAGCACTTCTTGCCAAGCAGGGCATTGCCGCCGTAGCCGGAGCCGTAAGACCAAATTTCGCGGGTTTCTGGGTAGTGCACGATGTACTTAACGGTGGGGTTGCACGGCCACGCCACGTCGTGTTGACCAGCAGCCAACGGCGCACCAACGGTGTGCATGCAAGGAACGAACTCGCCATCGGTGCCGAGTACGTCGTATACGGCTTGGCCCATGCGCGTCATGTGCTTCATGTTGACGGCGACATAGGCACTGTCGGATAGCTCAACGCCGATATGCGCGATAGGCGAACCCAGTGGACCCATGGAGAACGGCACAACATACATCGTGCGGCCTGCCATGCAACCGTCGAACAGTGGGTTTAGCGTGTTGCGCATGTCAGCCGGATCCATCCAATTATTGGTGGGGCCAGCGTCTTCTTTCTTTTCAGAGCAAATGTAGGTGCGATCTTCTACGCGCGCGACGTCAGAAGGATCGGTCCACGCTAAATAGGAGTTAGGGCGTTTTGCAGGATTCAGTTTTTTGAATGAGCCGGCATCAACCAACAGTTGGCAAAGACGGTCGTATTCGGCTTCTGAGCCATCACACCAATGAATGGCTGCGGGCTTACACAGGGCGGCCATTTCGGCTACCCAAGCAATCAGGCGTGGGTGTTTGACAAAGGCGGGAGCTTGCACTGCAGCGTGGGTCATGACAACTCTCTATAGGTGAAATAGGGGATTGCTAGCCGGTGCGTAAACAAAAGCCATTAATATAATCAGGCACTTACGGCGGGCTTGGTGAGCAATTTGCGGGCATTATATGTCAAATTATGTCGAAAATCGACCGCTAGCTGTCGCTCGCCATGAGCGGTCGTGCCCATGTAAAATGCGCATCAATTTTGCTCATCCAACCGCTTTGGAGCCGACATGGGACTGCGTACGTCGCTACACAATGAGCATGTCGCGTTGAATGCGCGCTTGGTCGATTTTGGCGGCTGGGATATGCCCGTACAGTACGCCTCGGTCTTGGAAGAGCATCATGCCGTGCGTCGCTCCGTGGGCATGTTTGATGTATCGCACATGACACTGCTTGAGCTGACGGGGCCAGATGCGGTGATTTATTTGCAGCGCCTGTTGGCCAATGATGTGGCTAAGCTGACGTTGCCCGGCAAAGCGCTTTACTCCGTGATGTTGAATGAGCGCGGCGGGGTTATTGACGACCTGATTGTTTACGCACCGACACCAGAACAGCCCGAACTATGGCGCGTGATTGTCAATTGCGGCACGCATGACAAAGATTTGGCGTGGATGCAGGCGCAAGCCGCAAGTTTTCGCGTGGCGCTCATCGAGCGAACCGATTTGGCCATGGTTGCAGTACAAGGCCCGCAGGCGCGCGCTGTTGTGCATGCCGTCCTGCCTGAACATGCCGAGACGCTGCAAGGGCTTGCGGTGTTTCAGGGTGCTGAAGTGGCCCAGGACTGGTTTGTTGCGCGCACCGGTTACACCGGCGAAGCGGGCTATGAAGTGATTTTGCCCGCCGAGCAAGCGGCCACCTTTTGGCAGAGTTTATTGGCCGCTGGCGTGACGCCCTGTGGTTTGGGTGCGCGCGATACTTTGCGCTTAGAAGCCGGCATGCCGCTGTACGGCAATGATATGAACGACGATACCTCGCCGTTGACCTCGAATCTTGGGTGGAGCATCGCCTGGGAGCATGACTTTATCGGCAAGTCGGCGCTTCTGGCTGAGCGTGAGGCCGGGGTCAGTCATCAGCTGGTCGGTTTGGTGCTAGAAGGTCGGGGAGTCTTGCGTTCACACATGCGTGTGGTGATTGAGGGAGTTGCCGACGGCGAAACGACATCGGGCACTTTCTCACCCACGTTAGAAAAGGCGATTGCCTTTGCGCGAGTGCCGGTCACGAATGCGACCTACGCTTTTGTTGATATTCGCGGCAAGCTATTGCCTGCCCAAATTGTTAAACCCGTCTTTGCTCGAAATGGCAAAGCGCTAATCTAACGTTAACCCTGTGAGCGGTTTTTGCCGCCTGAGTGATCACCATGAGCAACACACCCGAAGAATTGAAGTACGCCAGCAGCCACGAATGGGCGCGTCTTGACGGCGATATTGTGACCGTCGGTATTTCGGATCATGCCCAGGAAGCCCTAGGTGACCTCGTGTATGTCGAGCTGCCCAGCGTTGGCGACTCTGTGCAGGCTGGCGACGAAGCCGGTGTGGTCGAGTCCGTGAAAGCGGCATCCGATATTTATGCACCGGTGTCTGGTGAGATTGTTGAAATTAACGAAGCGCTCGCAGACACGCCTGAAACGGTTAACAGCGCGCCTTACACGGATGGCTGGCTCTATCGCATCCGCATCAGCGACGCTAGCGAGCTCGACAAGCTGCTGACGGCGGATGAATACGCTGCGCAAGCCCACTGATTTGCGCGTGGTCGGTACCCGCCGACCACGCTAACGCCCTTTGAGCTGAGTCTGATATGCCTTTTATCCCCCATACGCGCGGTGATGTCCGCCGCATGCTCGACACCCTCAACGACGGTGCCGGTGCCGACACGCTTGATACGCTGTTTGACGAGATTCCTGCCGCGATCCGTTGCCAGCCATTGACCGGTGTGCCGGACGGTCTCTCCGAAATGGATGTGACGCGTCTGATGCGCGAGCGCAGCGAGCAAGATGCCGGTGCACTGTGCTTTATCGGTGCCGGTGCCTACGAGCACCATATTCCGGCAGCCGTATGGGATCTGGCGTCGCGTGGCGAGTTCCTCACCGCTTACACGCCGTATCAGGCAGAAGCGTCGCAAGGCACGCTGCAGGTCATCTACGAATTCCAATCCATGATGGCGCACCTGACCGCCATGGATGCTAGCAATGCCTCGGTCTACGACGGCGCTTCTGGTTTGGCAGAAGCCGTGCTGATGGCCATTCGTGCCAACAAGAAATCGAAGTCGCGCCGCATCTTGATGCCGCGCACGGTTTCGCCGCTGTATCGCTCGGCGGTACGGGCGATTGTTGAAGGCCAGGACATCGAGCTGATTGAGCTGGATTATCACCGTCAGGGTGGCCATCTCGATCCGGTCAGCCTGAAAGCCTATGAGGGCGAGGATTTCGCTGCGCTGGTCATTCCGCAGCCGAACTTCTTCGGCGTGCTGGAAGAAGTGGATCTGCTGACTGATTGGGCGCACGCGCAAGGCATTTTGGTTATTGCCTGTGTTAATCCGCTGGCGCTGACACTGTTTGCGCCGCCCGGCGATTGGGGCACGACCGGTGCTGATATCGTGGTCGGCGAAGCTCAGCCATTCGGCATCCCGCTGTCGTCGGGCGGGCCGTACTGCGGCTTCATGTGCTGCAAGATGGAGTTCATCCGCCAGATGCCGGGCCGCATCATTGGCCGTACCGTCGACCTCGAAGGCAAGCCGGGCTTTGCATTGACCTTGCAGGCACGCGAACAGCACATCCGTCGTGCCAAGGCGACATCGAACATCTGCACCAACCAAGGCCTGGCGATGACTGCCTCGACCATCTACCTGAGTCTGCTCGGTGCGGAAGGTCTGGAGCGCGTCGCGTTGGCCAGCCACAAAAACATCCGCGAATTAGCGCAGGCAACGAGCAAAAGCGGCAGCGTATCGCGTCTGTTTAACCGCCCGGTATTTCATGAAAAGGTGCTGGGCTTGCCCGTGCCCGTTGCGCCGGTATTGGCCCGCATGGCGACTCAAGGCGTGTTGGGTGGCTTTGATCTGAGTGCGGATTACCCTGAGCTGGGCAATGCCCTTTTGGTGTGCACAACAGAAACCAAAAACGCTCACGATATTCAGCGCTATGCCGATGCGCTCGCCCACGCTTTGCGTTCGGAGTAAGACATGACTCTCATTTTTGATCGTTCGGAAAGTGGTCGTCGCGCGACCTCGCAGGCCCCGGCCGTACGCCAGGACTTAAGCGATATTCCAGAGACTTTTTTGCGTAAGAAACGCGCATTGCTGCCGGAAGTATCAGAGCTTCAGGTGGTACGTCACTACACCAACCTGTCGCGCAAGAATTTCGCCATTGATACGCAGTTCTACCCGCTTGGCTCTTGCACCATGAAATACAACCCGCGTGGCGCGCATCGTGCCGCCATGCTGCCGGGCTTTTTGAATCGCCATCCGTTGGCGCCGGAATCGCATTCGCAGGGCTATCTCGCCTGCATTTACGATCTTCAGCAAACACTGATGGAAGTCACCGGCATGAAGGGCGTGTCGCTGACGCCAATGGCCGGCGCGCAGGGCGAGTTTGCCGGCGTTGCCATGATTCGTGCCTATCACGAAGGTCGTCAGGATTTCGAGCGCACCGAGATGCTGATTCCGTCAGCTGCTCATGGAACCAACCCAGCTACCGCCGTGATGTGTGGTTACAAGGTGCGTGAAGTGCCAACGCTGGCCAATGGCGATGTCGATTTGGAGGCGTTGAAGGCCTCGGTCGGCCCGCAAACGGCCGGTCTGATGATGACCAACCCCTCGACCTGTGGCGTATTTGAGCAGCAGATCAAAGAGATTGCCGAGACCGTGCATCAGGCGGGCGGCTTGCTCTATTACGATGGCGCCAACCTGAATGCCATCCTCGGCAAAGTGCGTCCGGGCGACATGGGTTTCGACGTGCTGCACATGAATTTGCACAAGACCTTCGCCACGCCGCATGGCGGTGGTGGTCCCGGTGCCGGCCCCGTGGGTGTGGGTGAGCGTCTGCTACCGTATCTGCCGACGCCGATTGCCGGCCGAGAGGCCGATGGCAGCTATCGCTGGCTGACCGAGAAAGACATTCCGAAAACCATCGGCCGCTTGTCTGCCTACATGGGTAATGCCGGCGTGCTCTTGCGCGCGGCGTACTACGCCTATGCCCTGGGTCGCGAAGGTCTGCACCGTGTTGGCGAGTATTCGACGCTGAACGCGAACTACCTGATGCAGCGTCTGGTTAAGGAGGGCTTCCAGCTCGCCTACCCGGAGCGTCGTGCCTCGCACGAATTCATCATCACCTTCGCCAAAGAGGCCAAGGAGCTGGGCGTGAGCGCGATGGACATCGCCAAGCGTCTGCTCGACTACGGCTACCACGCGCCAACGACCTACTTCCCGCTGCTGGTGCCGGAATGCTTCCTGATCGAGCCGACCGAAACCGAATCGCCGGACGAGCTCGACGGCTTTGCCGATGCGCTGGTGAAGATCCTCGAAGAAGCCCGCACGCAGCCCGAGCTGGTCAAGGGCGCACCGCACACCATGCCGGTGCGTCGTTTGGATGATGTTCGCGCTGCGCGTGAGCTGGACTTGGTTTGGAAGCCGTCGGCGTAATTTATTGCTGAGTCGGGGTCGCGAAACCGCGAATCTGTGTCCATAGTTAAGGCATGTTTTCAGGTCAAGGAGCGACCGACATGCCGGAGATATCGCGGTTTCTCGGTATCGTGATTTTCATGTATTTCCGAGAGCACAATCCGCCGCATTTTCATGCCGAATACGGCGAGCAAAGCGCATCGATTGATATTGCTCGTCTGTGTTTGATGGAGGGTCGCTTGGCTCCGCGTATTTTGAGTCTGGTGATTGAATGGGCCGCGCTGCATCAGGACGAGTTGCTGAAAAACTGGCACTGGATGCAAACTAGCGGTGAATTCAGGCGCATTGCGCCGCTCACCTAAGTGTTTCGAGCTCATATGCTAACCGTCAAAGAAGCCACCTACCTCGGTGACTTGCGATTTGAACTGATGTTCAGCAACGGTCGTCGCGGCAATATAAGTGCGCGGCCTTTGCTGAGCTATGCGCAGGGCCTATTTTCGGGGCTCGCCAATGAAAGTTTTGCCTGCCAGTACAAGCTGGCGCACGGCTCTTTGAGCTGGCCCGGCGAGTTGGATGTAGCACCGGAGTATTTGTACTTTTTGGCTTTTGCCGATGACCCTGCCGAGCAGCAGCGTTTTCAGGATTGGGGCTACCTGACTGAAGCGCGTTGACGGCAGCCAGGTCGTCAACGATGATCGCGCCCTAAAATCCGCCCATGAATTGCATTGCAGTTCCCGCCTTTGAAAATGAGATTGCCATGACCGACCTGCCCCGCCTGCGCCTAAAGGCCAATGAAGAACGCCGTCTGCGCGAGGGCCATGTTTGGGTCTTCTCCAATGAAGTGGATATTGCCGCGACGCCGCTGAAGGGCTTCGAGCCGGGCCAGCAGGTCGTGGTCGAAGACAGCAAGGGCAAGGGTCTGGGGCTGGCCATCGTCAACCCGAATACACTGATCTGCGCGCGTCTGTTCAATCGTGACATTGCTCATCCGCTCAGCACTTCGCTGTTCGTGCACCGCCTGCAGATTGCCCTCAGCGTGCGCGAGACCTGGTATCCCGAGCCGTTCTACCGCCTCGTCTACGGCGACAGCGACGGCTTGCCCGGCCTGGTGGTGGATCGCTTTGGCGACCACCTCGTGGTGCAGATTTCCACCGCCGGTATTGAGCGTGAAAAAGCCGCGCTGATCGATGCCCTGGTCAAGGTGCTGAAGCCGCAAGGTATTCTGCTCAAGAACGATGGCAAGATGCGTCAGGTTGAAGGTCTCGACTCGTATGTTGAAGTCGCTTACGGCGAAGTGCCCGAGCGTTTGGCGCTGACCGAGAATGGCGTGCGCTTTGAAACGCTGGTGCGCGACGGCCAGAAGACGGGCTGGTTCTACGACCATCGCGAGGCTCGCGCCAAGCTCAAGGGTCTGGTCACCGGCAAGCGCGTTCTCGACGTGTTCTCCTACATCGGTGGCTGGGGCGTGCAGGCGGCAGCCTTTGGTGCCGCCGAAGTGCATTGTGTGGATGGCTCGGAGAAGGCGCTCGATCAGGTCATGCGTAATGCCAAGCTGAACGGTGTGGAAAGCAAAGTTCAGACTTTGCAGGGCGATGCCTTCGATGCGCTCACCGCACTCAAGCAGGACGGCGAGCGTTTTGATGTCATCGTGCTCGATCCGCCCGCCTTCATCACCCGCCGCAAGGATCACAAGGCTGGCCTGCAGGCCTACCGCCGGGCCAACGAGCTGGCCATGCGCCTGCTCACCCGTGATGGTCTGCTGGTGTCAGCCTCTTGCTCGATGCATCTCGCTCGCGAAGAGCTAGTGGATGTGATTCGTGCCAGCTCGCGTCACATTGACCGTCAGGCGCAGATTCTGCACCACGGCCATCAGGGCGCGGACCATCCGATTCATCCAGCCATTCCGGAAACGGAATACCTGAAAGCGGTGTTTGCGCGGGTCTTGCCGATCTAATTCCGCTCAAGAAATCGGTAGCCGGGGCGATATCAGGGAGAGATTCCTTCGTTCCCGGGTACCGTGATGGCCGACCTGTCCGCTGCGCCTGTCCTTTCCGAGGATGAGCACGCCCAGGCGCTCCTGCAACAGCAGGTGGCGCTTTTTGAGCATGCGCTGGCTGCCCAGCCGGAGCAGGATGCGCAGCAGACGCAGGCACTGAATCAAGCCTATGCCCGCATCAGCGGTTTGCGCAGCCCAGTGCCTGGTCTTTGGCTGGTGGTCGATGCGCGTCAGCAGGTGCGACATGCCAACGAGCAAGCTGGGCGTCTGCTGGGTATCCAGTGTCGTGCCCTGCCGGGTAGGCCGCTGGCCGAGCTGCTGCCGGATGCGGCTGAGCTGCTGCGCCAGGTTGCGGCGCATCCTGACGGGGCCATCAATGTGGAGACCCGCTTCCGGCATTACGATGGCGAATGGGTGCCAGTGCTGCTGTCGATGGCGCTGGAGCAGAACAGCGACGGCAAGGCCGAGTACGTGCTGGTCGGCATCGACCTGCGCGAGCGCCGGCAGATGGAGCTGCAATTGCGTCAGGCCCAGAAGCTGGAAGCGATGGGCAGTCTGGCGGCTGGCATGGCACACGAGATCAACACCCCGCTACAATTCCTTTCCGACAACCTCGGTTTCATTGATGACAGCTGTGGCGAACTGCTGACGGTGCTGGCGCTGGCCTGCCGCGAGGCGGTGCCGAATGGTGCCTTGGCGCAAGCGCTAGAACGGCTTGATGGCGACTTCATGCAAGCGCAGCTGCCACAGGCGTTACGACGTAGCCACGATGGCGTGCGCCGGATGCGTGACATCGTTAACAGCTTGCGCAGCTTTGCCCATCCCGGCGAAGTCGCGGTGCCCGAGGATCTGGCACAGCTGATGGATCAGGCGGTGACCATGACTGCGCATGACCTGCGCCAAGTGGCCGAGGTGGTGCTGGCGCTGGAGTCGGTGCCGCTGGTGAGTTGTCGCCGCGACCTCATCCTGCAGGTGCTGATCAACCTGCTGACCAATGCCGCGCATGCAATCGCCGAACGCCAGCGCCAGCGGCCGGGTCAGGGGCATGTCACGCTGTCGCTGCGGTTGCACGGGGACGGACAACAGGTTCGTCTGAGTGTCAGCGATGATGGCTGCGGTATCGACGAGGCCATCCGGCACCGGGTTTTTGACCCGTTTTTTACCACCAAGGCGGTGGGTCAGGGCACGGGGCAGGGGCTGGCCATCAGCCGGTCGCTGATCGTCGAACAGCATGGTGGCGCGCTCTGGTGGGAACCTGTTGCGGATGGCGGCACGACCTTTGTCATTGAACTACCGGTATCGGGAGATGCCTCATGAGCCTGCCCTCGGCACAGCCTGCCGTGCAGATTCTCTGCATCGACGATGATGCGGATGTGCTGGCGGGATTGCAGCTGTCTTTGCGTCAGCTCGGCGAGGTTCATGTTGCCACGGGTGGCGAGGCGGCGCTGGCGCTGTTGCCTTCCTTGCCGAGGCTGGCGGTAGTCCTGTGTGACATGCGCATGCCCGGCATGTCCGGTGATGTCGTGCTGGCACAGTGCCGACAGCACTGCCCGAGCGCAGCGCGCATCCTGCTCACTGGTTACAGCGACATTGAGGCTGCCATGCGTGCGGTGAATCAGGGTCGCATCTTCCGCTTCCTGGCCAAGCCCTGCCCGCGTGACGAGCTGCAGCAGGCGGTGCGAGACGGTATCGAGCAGCATCGTCTGCTTCATGCCGAGCGCGAGCTGCTTGAGCAAACCATCAAGGGCTGCATGCAGGCGTTAATCGATGCCCTAGCCATGGCCAGTCCGGCCAGTTTCGGTCAGGCGCAACGCATGGTCGATCTGGTACAGCGTGTCAGCAGTCAATGTCGCCATGACGCAGGGTGGGCGGCGACCATGGCGACCATGCTCGCCAATCTCGGGCTGGTCAGTCTGGCACCGGAGGTTCAGGAGAAGGTCCTGTTTGGCCTGATGCTGAGCCAGCAGGAACAGCATGATGTGGCGCGAGCCCAAGAGCGAACCTGGCAGCTGTTGGCCTCGGTGCCGCGCATCGAGCCGGTACGACAGCTGCTCAGCCGTATCGAGCCGGCACTGGCCGGGTATCAGGATGAGTCATCAGCGCCTGAGCTGGTAGAGCAGGCGCGCCTGATTCGCATGGTGCGTCGCTATGTGCGTCTGGAGGCGGCTGGCCTGCCGGTGCTGGCGGCGCTTGAACAGCTGGAGGCTCTGCCCGAAACAACATCCGAGCTGATTTCTGCTCTTCGCGATGTGCTCGGGCCGCAGGCGGACCTGTCACGGCAGGTGCAGCTGGTGATGGCGTTGCTGCGGCCTGGCATGGTGCTCATGCAGCCGGTGCATACCCGGGGCGGCCAGCTACTGGCACCGGCCGGCTACCAGATCAATGACAGTTTCGTGGAGCGCTTGCTGGCAGCCTGCCCCGAGTTGCGCCATGAGCGGCTGTCGGTGCTGATCCCTTCGGAGCTGTCAGGGTTGCCCAACCCTAAGCTGCTGACCTGATTAAGCAGTCATGCGCTAGTGCCAGCGCGCCATCACCTTCTTCTGCAAATTAAGCACCGCCGGAGCTTGCCCGGCTAAGGGTCGGCCTTTTTCGACGACCCAGCCGCTGGCCTTGCGCCATAAGCTGCCAAGGGCATCGTGCGGCAGGCCCAGTGTGTCGGCGGTGAGGGGGTCGAGCAGGCTGCGCGCCAGCGCCAAGGTGCGGCGTTCAGCAGCAGGCAGGGTGTCGGCCGATGCCACCATGCGTAACCACGGCAGTACCAGCGGTGCGCCCAGTGAGGATGGCGGCTGCAACAATACATGCCTAAGCGCATGCGCCTCCTCTTCGTTGCTAGCCAACCACAGCGCCTCCACCCCTAGTCCCTGACCGAAACCAATGGCCCAGTGCCGCAAGCCAGCGCGCTGTGCGCCATTAAGGCCAACGCCCAGCGCATCGAGGCTGCGCATCATTTCTTCTGACAAACAAATCACTAGCGTCGCTAAATCGCTTTGCGCGAGCACAACACCGAGATGATTTTTGTCAATGTCAGCTTCGGCATCGCGACGCAAAATCGCCAGCTCTAAACGCATTAATCGCAGGGTGTCTGGCGTGGGCAGATGTTCGCAGAGCAAAGCGTCATCTAAGTGCTGCATAAAGCGTTGCAACGGGCTCAGTGGCCCAGGCCAGGCACCGGCCCAGCGCGCTTGGCTTAGCAGACGCAGGCCCCCGCCAGCTTGCCAAGCCAGTCGTACTGCTAATGGGAATTGCTGCACATAGGCTTGCCAGGCGGCGAGCTCGGCTTGAAAGCGGGGCTCCTGCCAACGAGAAACGGCGTTCTCTTGAGACAGAAACTGCAGGCATAGCGGCTGCTCCTGCTCGGCTTCGTATTCGATGAGCTTGAGCAAGGTCTCGGCATCGCCAATGGGGTAGATCGTGGAGAGCAAGTCGGCCAGCGGGTCGCCTACATGCTGCCAGTAGTCCAACGGTTGCGCTTGAATGCGCTTGAGCACAGCGGCATTGGGCTTGGGCAGGCGCGGCAACATGGATTTATCTCAGCGCAAAAAGAGTTGATAGGCTGGGTTGCTGCTCTCGTCGGAGTAGGGATAGCCCACTGCATCGAGTGACAACTTCAATTCCTTGAGGCTACGCGAACCCAACTGCAAGCCCACCAGCACGCGACCATAAGCGGCGCCATGGTTGCGGTAATGGAACAAGGAAATGTTCCACTGGGTGCCAAGCTGGGTTAGGAAGGCCATGAGTGCGCCTGGCCGTTCGGGGAACTCAAAGCGGAAGAGGCACTCATCGACCAATCCGGCATGACCGCCAACGAGATGGCGCGTGTGCAGTTTCGCCATTTCATCATCGGATAGGTCGAGCACGGCGTAGCCTTTGCGTTGCAAACCTGCGACCAGTTCAGCGCGTTCTTCAGCGCCATTGCGCACGGTCAAGCCGACAAAGACATGGGCCTCGCTGCTGTCACTGAAGCGATAGTTGAACTCGGTGACATTGCGTTTACCAATGGCCTGGCAAAAGGCTTTAAATGCGCCAGCCTGTTCCGGGATAGTCACCGCTAAAACCGCTTCGCGACCCTCGCCCACTTCCGTGCGCTCGGCGATGTGACGCAGGCGATCGAAATTCATGTTCGCGCCAGAGTTGATGGCGATCAGGGTCTGGCCCTGCACGCCGTCGCGCTGAACGTACTTCTTTAGGCCGGCGAGAGACAGCGCGCCAGCGGGCTCACTGATGCAACGGCATTCATCGAAGATGTCCTTGATGGCGGCACACATTTCATCGGTCGAGCAGGTGATGACTTCATCGATGCAGACCTTGGCGATGTCGAAGGTGTGCTTGCCAATCTGCTTCACGGCAACGCCATCCGCAAACAGGCCCACTTGGTCCAGCGTGACGCGCTTACCGGCTTTCATTGCGGCTGCGAGGCAGGCCGAGTCCTCGGCTTCCACGGCGATGACGCGCACCGATGGCCGAACATATTTGATGTAGGCGGCCACGCCCGCCATCAGGCCGCCGCCGCCGACCGGCACAAAAATCGCATCGATGGCGCCTTGATGCTGCCGCAAAATTTCGACCGCGACTGTGCCTTGGCCGGCGATGATCTCGGGGTCATCGAAAGGATGCACGAAGGTATAGCCCTTCTCGCTCATCAGCGTTTGCGCGTGCGCGAAAGCGTCGTCGTAGCTGTCGCCGTGAAGCACGACTTGACCACCGAGGGCACGCACGGCATTGACCTTAATGTCGGGCGTGGTCTGCGGCATCACAATCACGCCTTTGATGCCCAGCGTTTTTGCCGCCAGCGCCACGCCTTGGGCATGATTGCCGGCAGAGGCGCAGATCACGCCCTTGGCACGGTCATTGTCACTGAGCTTGACGATTTTATTGAAGGCGCCGCGCAGCTTGAAGGAAAACACCGGTTGCAGGTCTTCGCGCTTAATCAGAACCGTGTTTTTTAAGCGGCGTGAAAGCAGGCGAGCAGGTTCGAGCGGGCTTTCGATGGCGACATCATAGACACGAGCTTGAAGTATGCGTTTTACGATTGCATCAAGTGCGAGGACATCGGGCATGGCGGACTGCTTCCGGACTATTGGCTGCGAGTATACTACGCGTCCCGAAGGTGGCGTGCCGCCTGTCAGACGATCGTCCCCATTCTTGAGCTACTGGAGCCCACTATGTCCACTGTACTTTCTGCCGATGCCCTGAAGCGCGCGGTTGCCGAAGCGGCGCTCGCCCATGTGCGCGATGGCGAAGTGCTTGGTGTGGGTACGGGCTCTACAGCGAATTTCTTCATTGATGGCCTCAAGCCGATTCGTCACAAAGTAAAGGCAGCGGTTGCCAGTAGCGAAGCCACCAAGCTGCGATTGGAAGCCATCGGTATTGAGGTCGTTAGCCTTAATGATGTGGATCACATTGGCGTCTATGTGGATGGCGCAGATGAGATCAATGCGGCCTTAGAAATGATTAAGGGCGGCGGCGGCGCGCTTACCCGCGAGAAAATCGTGGCGGCGCTGGCAGACACGTTTGTATGCATCGCCGACGACAGCAAATGGGTGAGTCAACTTGGCACATTTCCACTGCCCATTGAGGTCATTCCCATGGCCCGCTCAATGATTGCCCGCGAGCTAGTGAAGTTGGGTGGTAGCCCGGTCTATCGCACTGGCTTTGTGACCGACAACGGCAACGTCATTCTCGACACCTACGGTCTGGATATTCGCAACCCGGTGGAGCTGGAGACACACTTAAATAATCTCGTGGGTGTGGTCTGCAATGGGCTGTTTGCGCGGCGACCAGCCGATGTTTTATTGCTTGGCGGCAGTGCTGGTGTGAGAACCATTACCCGCTGACTTACTGCATGCTTACTGCTGTTGTTGCTGCGCCTGCACGCGGAACGCTTTCAGCTCTTCGGCGTGGCGCAGGCGCTGGCTACGGCGCAAATCGGCTTCCCCTGCGCGTCGAGTCTCCTCGCTGGTTTGGGTGATGAGCCCTGGCACAGGGCTGGGTTTGTTGGCCTCATCTACCGAGACAAAGGTCAGATACGCCGAGAGAATATGTCTGCGCTCTCCATTGATGGCCTGTGCATCAACGCGGCAGCCCACTTCGAGGGATGAGCGCCAGACCTGATTCACCGCAGCGGCAAAAATCAACACATCGCCCCGCTTTGCCGGCGCCAGAAAGTGCACGGCATCGACGCTGGCCGTGACACAAATCCGATCACTATGACGGCACGCCACTACCGCACAAAGCCTGTCCATTTGCGCCATGATCATGCCGCCAAAAACGGTGTCATTCGCGTTTAAGTCGTTGGGGAATACCCAATAGACCTGATCGGTGACGGCGCTGGCGGAAACGGGTTTGGCGAGGCTCATGGCTTATCCATATTTGCGTAGCAGAGAGGTCATGTGAGCTGTTGCAGCAGCAATGTGTTCACGGTCTGGGTTGGCCGCAATTTCCATTTGCAAATGACAGGCGACCATCTCGTGAAAGGTCTTGTCCAAGGCTTTGCGGGCAGCCGAGAGCTGCTGCGCGATGCGGTCACAATTGTCGCCGTTTTCCATCATGGCTTGGATGCCACGAATCTGGCCCTCAACTCGGCGAAGTCTGAGGATGAGTGCGCGTTGATGCTGCTCTCTGGGCGACATGGTTTTTCCGTCATCACTATTCCAGATTCATGCTACGACAAGCGACCTGGCTTGTGTACCTAATATACTGGGGGTAGTATAAAAATCATCTCTTCATTATGAGCTAAATCCTATGTCTGAATTTCCTATGGCTTGGCAGGCCGGCTTACAGGGTGGGTTACTGATTGGATTTGCCGCGGCGTTGCTGTTTGCCCTTACCGGTAAAATTGCCGGCATAAGTGGTTTGGTAGCCACGGCATGGCAGCGGCAAGATAGCGCGGCAGGTTTAGCACGAGCATTTATTTTGGGTATGTTGGTTGCAGGCCTGTTCGCGACCTATGTTCTGCGAATTGTGCCTCCCATGCTGCCGAATATTGGTTTGCCTACCCTGATCGCGGCTGGGCTGCTGGTGGGCTTCGGCACGCGCTTAGGCAATGGTTGCACCTCCGGGCATGGGGTTTGTGGGATCAGCCGGTTGTCGTGGCGATCTCTTGCGGCAACGCTCACGTTTATGGCGTCCGGCATAGTGACAGTAGCTGTGCTGCGTGCGGGAGGAGCCTAATATGAAAGTTCTTTCAGGCTTTATCTGCGGTCTACTTTTCGGCTTGGGCTTGGTGCTATCCGGCATGACCGACCCCGTCAAAGTGCAGGGTTTTCTCGATGTGACAGGGCAATGGGACGTGACTTTGGCATTTGTCATGGTCGGTGCCATTGCGGTGGCCATGCCCGCATTTATTTGGCTGCGCCGCCGCGCGCAACCGGTCTTTGCGCCGAGCTTTAAATGGCCACAGGCTACGCAAATAGATGGCCGATTGTTACTCGGCGCAGCGCTCTTCGGAGTCGGCTGGGGTCTGTCTGGGCTTTGCCCCGGGCCGGCCTTAGTGAGCATCGTTCAGGGCGGACAAGACATCGTGGCATTTGTGGTCTCCCTGCTGCTGGGTAGCTGGGTGCATGACCGATTTATCCGTTCGGCCTAGTACGGAGTACTTTCGATGATTTTTCGCCAGCTCTTTGATAAAGCATCCAGTACTTACACCTATTTACTGGCGTGTGAGCAGAACGCTAAGGCGTTACTCATTGATCCGGTAAAGGAGCAGCTACCCCAGTACTTGCAATTACTCCGCGAGCTGAACGTAACGCTGTTGTATGCAGCAGATACACATACTCATGCCGATCACATCACGGCTCTGGGTGCATTACGTGATGCCACAGGTTGCGTGACCTTAATGGGGGAGTTCACTCGTGCGAGTTGCGTATCGCGCAACCTTAAAGACGGTGAAGTGTTCGCCGTGGGTTCGCTTTCGATACAAGCCCTGTATACACCGGGGCACACGGATGAATCGTTTAGCTTTGTGCTTAATCCAGCGCATCCCGAGGCGGTTTTTACCGGTGATGCGCTACTGATTCGGGGCACCGGTCGAACGGACTTTCAGGGCGGCAGTGCACAGAAATCTTGGCACTCGATTACGCAAAAGCTTTTTCAACTACCTGACGATACGTGCGTATATCCAGGTCATGACTATAAGGGCTGGACGGTGTCGACGATTGCGGAAGAGAAGCGCTTTAACCCGCGCCTAACTGGGCGCAGCGAAGCGGAATATGTCGCCATCATGGCCGCACTTAATCTGCCTGATCCGGCGATGATGGATATTGCCATCCCCGCTAATCTCGCCTGTGGGCAAGGCTAGTTCATGCTGGTTATTCTGGGACTCATGGTTGGGCTCGTGCTTGGCCTAACCGGCGCTGGAGGTGGCATGCTGGCTGTGCCAGCACTCATGTTTGGTTTGCAATGGAGCGTGACTCAGGCCGCCCCCGTGGCATTAATGACGGTTGCTCTCAGTGCCAGTGTGGGCGCTTTGGATGGCCTGCGTAAGGGCTTGGCTCGGTATCGTGCTGCCTTGCTCATGGCTGCAGTCGCACTGCCCATGAGCGCGCTGGGTTTGATGCTGGCGCATCGCCTGCCTGCATCGGCATTAACCCTGATTTTTATAATTGTCATGGTGTTGGCTGCGCTACGTTTGCTGTCCTCAAACGCCACCAACGAGTCCGCAGAATTATTAATTATCCCGGTTAATCCGAACTCCGGCCGTTTTGTGTGGACCCCCAAGCGTGTGCTTGCGATGTCTACGTTCGGTGCATTTTCTGGTTTGCTGACAGGCTTACTGGGTGTCGGCGGCGGATTCATTATTGTGCCGGTCTTACGGTTTTTTACGGACCTGAGCATAGCGGCTATCGTGGCCACATCGCTGATGGTGGTTTCGTTAGTGAGTAGCTTGAGCGTGCTGATGGTTATCGGAAAGCTTAGCTTGACCAGCCTTATGCCCGCGTTGCCGTTTATCTTTGCAGTGGTGGTGGGCTTGGTTTTTGGGCGCCTCATAGCCCCTAGAATGCCTGCACAGCGTGTACAGCAGAGCTTTGCTATTTTGATGATGATCGTTGCGACTGCACTCGGAATTCAGGAGTTCAGCATGCTAGGCTAAAAGCATGAACTACTGCCCCGAGTCTGCTATGTCCTTGCCCATTCCCAATCTGTTGTTTATTGAACCTAACCACTACGCTGGCGGTTATGTCAGCCCAGAAGCTCTTGCCGAAGTAAAGGCGGCCGGTATCACGCATGTGATCGATATGCTGCCCGAGCATGAACATGGAGGCTTTGATGAGGCGGCTTTGGCGGCTGAGCTGGGCCTCTACTACGCGCACTTGCCCATTGTCGGCGGCCATGACTTAAATCGCGCTAATGCTGAGGCACTGCATAGCCTATTGGCGGCTAGCGGCGAGTCGCCGGTCTTGGTGCATTGCATGAGTGGCAATCGCGTTGGTGCGCTATTCGCACTGCGAGCGTTTTGGTTGCAGGGTATGTCGGCGGTAGAGGCCCTAGCGGTGGGTCGTCGCTACGGCCTCACCAAACTAGAGCCTCTGGTGGTGCAAATTTTAGCGCTTTGACAGCCAGCGGCTTTCGCCTTTTAGCGTAACCAACTGCGTATCCACCCGCAGTTGGATTTGCCAGGACAGCGGCTTCTTCGTGCCTTGCTTGCCACGCGTTCTGGGCTCAATCCAGGTGTAGCGCGGCGCTGTTGATACTAACTGCCAATGCTTTTCTTTCTGCTCACCTTGGCGCAGTCCTTGCTGTGCGGCAGTGTCACGCCACAGGGCACTTTTTAGGGAAGCCTCCGTGCCGATTTTGGACAGGCGGATAAAGGGCTGACCATCCTGGTCCAGTACCGTGACGACCGCCTGAGATGCGTTGCTCAGCATGATGCCGTAGGGCTGCCCCGGAATAAGCGCGACACGGATGCCATTGGGCAGTACCGGTTTGGCTTGCCAGTTGGCCTGCCAATAGCCACTTTGCTGGGCCGGCGTGAAACGACCTGAAATCACGCTGGGTTTGTCGCCGACCAGCACCGGAACTTGCCAAACCGAATCAGCGCTTACCGATGAAGGCTTTAGGCGGCTATCAAACCAGCCCCAGCTATTGCTGGCTTTCACCTGTTTCCAGAGAGGTGCGTTGCCGGCCTCCGGTTTGCGGCCAGGTAGCCCGCCAGGAAGATAGGTCTTTAACCAGTCGGGATGTCGCGTATTGGCTTCAACGCGATCGCGACTGATTCTGAGAAAAGGCTGCTGGTTCTGACCCAAAATGGTGATGACTGACGCACTGCGGTTCTCCAGCAATAGCTGAGGCGCTAGCGTGTCGGTGAGCTGCACTGAAATGCTGTCAAGCTCCTTAGGTAGCGTATCCAGCACGGGTCTGTAGCTTTCGCCATGATTGACGTGCGCATGGGCCGACAGGCTCAGCATGACGAGTATGCTGAGCCAGAAAGGACGAAGCTGCACCCACATCAGCGTTTCGCCACGCGTGCCGCAGGTGCGTTGCAGCCAATCGCACGACTGTCTGCGCCCTCAATGGTCAGGGGTACCGAAACCGAGGGTAGACGCTTGCCCGATGCGTCCTCAGAGACGACAAAGAGCATGTAGGACCCTGGGGGTAACGCACCTTTTTGGGTTGGCAGGCGGACTTGTAAGTTATTGGTGCCGGTGTGCGGTAAGACCACCGTACGCTGATCGCCATCAATAATGTGGGTCAGCGTGGTGCGCTTAACCAACAAGACCTCTTTGATATTACTGCCTTCGGTGTTTACCGAAATCGTAGCGCCATGGCTGGCAGAGTTCGGTGCCGAAGTAATGCGCGGACGATTAGCCGCATACATATAGGGCGGGCTGTAAATCTCGAAGCTGGGGTCGCGACCTTGGTTGGGGGATAAGCCTAATGCGCTCAAATCCAACGAAAAGAGATAGCCCGTGTTAATGGGTGAATGACCACCCACCAAGACGCGACCATCCGGCAGCAGCATGGCGGTATTGTGATAGGTGCGGGGATTGTGTTGGCGGGCCATCACGCGCCAAGTCTCCGTTTTCGGGTCGAAAATTTCAGTCTCTAAAATGGCTGCACCGGTGCCTGGCAGCAGCACTTCGTCTCGATCTGCACCCGAGAACACCATCACTTCCCCTGTGGGCAGTAATACCCCGGTGCCGTACCAGCGAGGCTTAATGAGGCTGCCCGTAATGCGGGATTCGTAGGCCATGGTGTCATCGTTTGCAATGTTAATGCGGTCGATGCGAGACAGATTGGTGGTGATATATGACCCGGGGCTGTTAGCCGTGATGGCGCCGAGTACGCCGCCTGCGGTAAGGAACTCAGCATGGTCGTAGCGCCCTTGTGCGTTGGGTCGCAGGGGCATTTGAATCGAGAAAGTAGAGCCACGGAAGCCAGAACCAATGGCGCTCATGAGTGTGCCTTCTGGGTCCTTCGTAACGCTATCCAGTATCGGCATAATCAGGCCTGCAGGATCTTCCGTGACCGTACCCAGTAAGCCCGTGAGCGTCTTTTGGATGTCCGTTGCTATTTCCGTGTTGGTCGGGTTTAGTGCGGACCCCAAGCGATCCAGTCCAATCTCGTTGAGTTTTAAGGGAAGGCCAGCATAGCCGAGGTCGGTCCAGAGTTTTTTATCCGGATCGTAGGCGGCAATGATGTTCCAGAGCGCTTGATCATAAGACTGGCCAAAGGGGTTAAAAGCTTGCCCGCCAGCGTTGTAGAGCACATGGCCATTCGGCAGCAAATGCTGACGTGGGTACAGCGGCAGTGAACGCTCGGCGAGTGGGCCGTTTTCAGTCCAAGTGCCACAGCCTAGGTCGTAAGTTTCGGTTTGTGTGACGTTGCGACCAGAGGTCTCAGGGCGCTCGGGGTAAATCGGTTTAATCAGTTTGGTGACACCTGAGGAAACCAAAATATCGCCGTTAGACAGAGTGGTTAGTGAGGGGTACCAGCGACCATAGGTCATATCACCGGTTTTCTTCCAGCTGTTATCGCGGTAGTCAAAAATACGGGCGTTGCGAATACCTTCCAATTCCGAAACGCCAATAGCAATGGGCTTTTGAATGCCGGGCTCGAAGTAGTAGTCCGTGCCACCTACGGCCATCACACGCCCGTCAGCGAGCATTTCTAAGTCGGCGCAAAAGAGCGCGCCATCGTTGTTCGTACTGGCATCGGTATTGTCGATTAAGCCTTTGGGTAGCAGCAGGGTGGCTTCGTAGCCATCAGGATTTGCCCCGCCATCCACGGGGCTAGGCTGCATCCAGCCCGCTGTTTTGCCACTCAGGGACATCACGCGTGTTTGGTCGTTAGTCACTACCGTGCCGGCCTCAAAGAAAATAGAGAACTCAGCATCCTCCGTGCCTTCCAGCGCATTGAAGTAGAGCACGCGATCATCTGGCAGGAGTGCAATGGAGCCCGCAGCGGGCTTGCACTCGGTGGGTCGGCCGTCGGCCATGCGCAGGCATCGATCATCTTGCGGTAATTGTCGCAGCGGGTTTTTCAGGTTGCCCTTGGGCGTGAGCAGGCTGGCGAAGGGTGAGTCGTCTGCAGCCGGCTGCTCCGCCATGGCTTTCATGGCGCTGGGTCCCCAGGGCTCAACAAAGGGTTCGGTGAAGCAGCCAACCGTATTGCGCAGTTCCGGCGCGCAGGCGTCATCCGGAATTTCAGCGCTGCCCGTGATGCGTGCACTGCTGGAAGAAGAGGAGTCGTTGCTGCCAAGGCAGGCAACTAGCGAGAGTGTCGTTCCAATAAGGAACAAGGGCTTTAGTGTGTTTTTCATGATGTCCACCTTTTGCAAGTTGGGGCAATCCTGAATTAGTGCAGTTGAGAAGCAAGGAACAAACTTAGTGATCCGACGAATGTCGTTTTTGTGTGAATGAACGGTTAAGTATGTGTAACACAATTTGGATGGTGCGCCAGGCGGGATTCGAACCCACGACCCCTGCCTTCGGAGGGCAGTACTCTATCCAGCTGAGCTACTGGCGCATTGTGGTGGCTTGATGCCGTGTTGCGAGGGTGTTGCGGGGCGCATGGTACTGGGCTGGCGATCAGAACGCCAGCCCA
>NZ_JBXMRC010000029.1:0-71121 GCF_057084925.1 Perlucidibaca sp.
GGGTCTTTGATTTTCATATCCAAGAAATAGCGGTTGAAAACCCGATTGGAATATAAATGGTCTAAAGGAATGTCGAAAAACCCCTGTATCTGGGAAGCGTGTAAGTCTAAAGTTAGAACCCGGTTGGTGCCGGCTGTGGAGATGAGGTTGGCGACTAATTTGGCGGTGATGGGAACCCGGGGCTGTTCTTTTCTATCCTGACGGGCATAGCCGAAATAGGGGATGACCGCGGTGATGTGACCGGCGCTGGCGCGGCGCAGGGCGTCGGCCATCACGATCAGTTCCATCAGGTTGTCATTGGTCGGCGCGCAGGTCGATTGCAGGATGAAGACATCCTTGCCGCGAACGTTGTCGTTGATCTCGACGGCAATTTCGCCATCCGAGAAGGTGCCGACATGCGCTGCGCCGAGAGGCACGTGCAGGTGGCTGGCGACCTTGCGGGCCAGCTCGGGATTGGCGTTACCAGTGAATACGACAAGATTGGGCATGATGACGAATCGTCTCGGCCGGACAGAAAATGGCAGGGGCGGCTGGATTCGAACCAACGCATGGCGGGATCAAAACCCGCTGCCTTACCGCTTGGCGACGCCCCTATATACGGTGTGGTCGGAACAGTGTGTCCAATGCGCGATGCGCAGGGGAGACATTCTGTCCGCGACTGATGAAACCTTGGACTGGACTTGCGGCCAGGATTTTAGCGGCGTGATCGGCATCAGGACAAGCTAAAAATACACAAGCCCCTGTTCCCGTCATGCGCGCTGCTCCGTGCTGCGCCAGCCATTGCAAGGCTGCATCTACGGCGGGAGATAATTGCCGAACGACTTTTTCGAAGTCATTTCTGGCGGCTCCCGCTGAGAAGGCGCGCAGTGTAATGGGGTCGGAATTACGTGTCAATTCTGGATGTGAAAAAGCTGCTGCTGTGGCGATATGTGCATCCGGTGTGAGCACAACATACCAGGGCTCTTCAATCACAACGGATTCCAGTTGCTCGCCGACGCCTTCCGCCCAGGCTGCGTGACCATGAATGAACACGGGGACATCAGCACCAAGTGTCAGGCCTATGCGGGCAAGCTCAGGCAGGCTGAGGTGGGTCTGCCATAGGGCGTTTAAGCCCAGCAGAGTAGTCGCCGCATCGGAAGAGCCTCCTCCCAAGCCGCCGCCCATGGGCAAGCGCTTATCCAAATGCAGGCTGGCGCCCTGCGTGCAGCCAGTAGCGGCCTGAAGCGCGCGAGCGGCACGAACGATCAGATTGTCTTCGTGGGTTACGCCTGGCAAATTGCCTTGAAAGTAAATATCACTGTCGGCACGCCGCATGAAGTGCAGGGTGTCGCCGTGCTCGAGGAATTGAAACAAGGTTTGCAAGGTGTGATAGCCATCGGGTCGTCGCCCCGTGATATGCAAAAACAGATTCAGCTTCGCGGGCGCGGGCAGGCTAAACGCATTCAGCCAGGTCATGTTTTCACGGGTCATGGCGTGAGACCTGGGGTCTGGGTGGTAGCAGGGGTACTTGGCGTCCATTCATTAAGGGACAGCACCAAGCGCGTCCCCTCTTGCGAAACAATCATGCGCTCAGGAATACGATAGCCCTGAATCAGCTGTTCGCTGGTGATACGAACTTGCCAGCCATTCTCGATGAACTCACGCACGCCTTCGTTGCTGGGGAGTGTTTGCACCGGGGTTTTACTGTCTTTGGGCCAGCCCATAAACCACGCATTAAAGTGGGATAGCGGCACGCGAATGCTGGTCAATGCTTGCAGTAAACCTTCCCCGTCGGCGCTTTCATGGCGTCCCAGCCAGGCATTCTCCACGGTCACCATGCCGTTGCGTCCCACGAGCGTGGTGAAGCCCTGATTCAGTGGCCCCGCCGCGTCTGCTGAGAAGTCGCCGTCTTGGCGCTGCCAACGATAAGTGGCTGAAATACTCTGGCCCAAAAAGCGTAGGCCCACCTTGCCTTTGGCTTCCCAGTGAGTAAGCGCACGTGCGTCAGTTGTGGCAGTTGATGGCCCGGGTGGGGCGGTGGTGATCGTTGAGTTGCTGGCGCAGGCGTTTAGCAGTATTGCGGCGCTGATGGCGATAAAAGTACGCAACATGAAAGAGTCCTGTGGAGCTTTAAGGGAGGCAGTCTAGCAAATGCGCCGTGAAGATTTGTTTTTGTTGATCTGATCCCTCACAATTCGTGCGTTTTCAAACGGCTGCCTTATGCAGCGACTGTTTTTCCGCACGTTTCCGTCAACTTGGCTGTGCTGGGTTGCGGCTATCACGACACAGGGTCGGGCATGGGGCTGCTGGCGTTCGGCATTAATCACAAATCGGCTTCCGTAGCCTTGCGCGAGCGCGTGTCTTTTGCGCCCGAGGTTTTGCCGAGTGCGTTAATGGCCGCCTGCCAAGCGACAGGTTTGCGCGAATTGGCGCTGATATCGACCTGTAATCGTACTGAGTTTTATGCTGCCTCCGAGGCGCCTGAGGCGACTGCCGTGGCGTTATTAGACTGGCTGGCGAAGCATCAGCAATTGCCCAACCCTGAGTTGAGTGCGGTGGCCTATCACTTTACGGCTGAAAAAGCCGTTCAGCATGCCATGCGAGTTGCCGCGGGCCTCGACTCCATGATCTTGGGTGAACCGCAAATTTTGGGGCAAATGAAACAGGCGCACCGAGACGCCATGGCCGCAGGCACCTTAGGTCCTGAGCTTGAGCGTCTGTTTCAGAAAACGTTTGCCGCTGCTAAGCAGGTTCGGACCGAGACGGCGATTGGTGTGAGTCCGGTTTCAATCGGCTTTGCGGCCGTCAATTTGGCCAAACAGGTTTTTGAGTCCCTGCAAGACACACGCGTTCTGCTGGTTGGTGCCGGTGAAATGAACACGCTGGTGGCGCGGCATTTACGCGAGCAAGGTGTGACTGAGCTGTTGCTGGTCAATCGCACCTTGGCGAATGCCGAAGCGCTGGCGCAGAGCGTGCAAGGTCAGGCTCTGCCGTGGTCGTCGTTGGATGCGGCGTTGGCCAGTGCAGATATGGTGGTGTCGTGCACGGCCAGCACTCAAGCGGTGATTACCCGCGAACTCGTTGTGCAAGCCCTTAAGCGTCGTCGCCACAGACCGTTGTTACTGATTGATATTGCCGTGCCGCGTGATGTCGCGCCGGAAGTTGCTGAACTTGAGGATGTCTATCTGTATACCGTGGATGATTTACAAGGCGTGGTGGATGCCGGTTGGCGTGAGCGCCAACGTGCGGCGGAAGTGGCTGAGGTGCTGATCAGCGAACACGTGAAGGCGTTTGCCGTGCAGCAACGTATTCTTCAGGATGGTGCACACTGGATTCGCCGCCTTCGTCAGCAGGCCGCATCGGTCGCTGATATCGAGCGCGAGAAAGCCCTTGATGCCTTGCGTAAAGGGGGCGATGCCGAAGTCGTTTTAGCAAGGCTTCAGCATAATTTAATGAATAAATGGCTGCATGCCCCCACCGTGGCACTGCGCCAATTAGCCAGTGAAGATAATGCCCAGCAGCTGCCTGTAGCGCTGCGGGTAATGGGACTCAATCAGGAAGATAGCGGCGCATGAAAGACTCTATTCTTGCGCGTCTCGACCAGCTCGCGGAGCGTTTCGAGGAGCTGAACGCGTTACTCGGCGATGCCGGGGTGATCAATGACCAGCCCCAGTTTCGCAAATTGTCGAAAGAGCATGCCGAAATTGAGCCTGTGGTACAGGTGCTGTTGGCCTATCGCCGCACGCAGGCCGATCAAACCGCATCACGTGAATTGCTGTCTGATCCTGATTTTCGTGAGTTAGCTGAGCAGGACATTCGTGACGCTGATCAGCGTCTCGTAGCGTTGGAGGCTGAACTCCAGCGCCTCATGCTGCCAAAAGACCCTAACGACACCTGCAATATTTACTTGGAAGTGCGTGCTGGCACGGGCGGAGACGAAGCCGCTATTTTTGCCGGCGATCTGTTTCGCATGTATAGCCGTTATGCCGAACGCATGGGCTGGCGTGTGGAAGTGGTGTCGAGCAATGTCGGCGAACACGGTGGCTTTAAAGAGGTTATTTCGCGGGTAGAAGGTGAGGGCGTGTATGCTGCGCTCAAATTTGAGTCTGGCGCGCATCGTGTGCAGCGTGTACCCGCCACGGAGTCGCAAGGACGTATTCACACCTCGGCCTGTACGGTGGCGATCTTGCCCGAGTCTGAAGAGATTGCTGCGATTGAGATCAATCCAGCCGATTTGCGCATAGACACCTATCGATCCAGTGGCGCCGGTGGCCAGCACGTCAACAAGACGGACTCTGCTGTTCGTATTACGCATTTGCCCACGGGTGTGGTGGTGGAGTGCCAAGACGAGCGCTCTCAACATAAAAACAAAGCTCGAGCGCTATCGGTACTGGGTGCGCGCTTGCTTGCGCAGCAACAGCAAGCGCAGCAGTTGGCGTCGGCCACGATGCGCCGAAATTTGGTCGGCTCCGGCGATCGCTCCGAGCGCATTCGAACCTATAACTTTGCCCAAGGTCGCGTCACCGATCACCGCATTAATCTCACGCTCTATCGCCTTGATGAAGTCTTGGGCGGCGATTTGAATGAGCTGCTGCAGGCGCTTGCTACCGAGCATCAGGCTGACTTGCTGGCGGCCTTAGCCGATGAGCAGTAAGCGCTGTACGCTGGCACAGTGGCTGCAGCAGGCGGAAGCCAGCTTTCGTGAGCACGCGCAGTGGCGAATTCCCGGCGTAGAGGACCAGTCGCCTCGCCGCGAGGCACAGTGGTTGCTGGCCGCCGCGTTATCGCAGACGCAGGCTTGGCTGATGACATGGCCAGAGCGTGAGCTCACCGAGGAGCAACTCATTCGTGCTGAGGATTGGCTTGCGCGGCGACTGCAAGGTGAGCCTTTGGCTCTGCTGCGTGGCGAACATGAGTTTTGGTCACTGCCCTTAACGGTCACGGCCGACACCCTGATTCCCCGCGCCGATACCGAACGCTTAGTCGAAGTCGCGCTGGATTGTTTGGCGCAGTCCGAGGTGAGCTCACCTGATATCTTGGATTTGGGCACTGGCAGCGGCGCGATTGCGTTAGCCTTGGCACATAGCCTGCCACAGGCGCATCTCGTTGCTGTTGATCGCTCTGCGCCAGCACTGGCGGTGGCCGAGGCAAATGGCCGCGATCTGGGCTTATCGGTGCAGTGGATACTTAGCGATTGGTTCAGTGCATTGGGTTCAAAGCGGTTTCATTTAATTGTCAGTAACCCACCGTATTTAGCTGAGGATGACCTGCACTTACCCCATCTACAGCATGAGCCGCGATCGGCGCTGGTGGCAGAATCGAACGGGATGGCGGACTTATGGCGGCTAGTCACACTGGCCCCCGCGCATTTAGAGGATCACGGTTGGCTCCTGCTCGAACACGGCGCAACGCAAGCGGAGGCCGTGCGCGATGCGCTGCAGCAACGTGGCTTTGAGAAGGTGCAAAGCTGGCAGGACTTAGCCGGTCAGGACCGGGTCAGTGGAGGCCAATGGTGCGTATCCGCGGAGAAGACATTTGCTGACCGATGATCAACTGCTGCGATATCACCGGCAAATCCTGCTGCCGACGTGGGATATTGCCGCGCAAAGCCAAATTGCCTCGGCCTCGGTTCTGGTGGTTGGCTTGGGTGGTTTGGGTTGCCCCTTGGCGCAACAACTTACGCTCGCAGGTATTGGCCGCTTGCTGCTGGCGGATTTTGACCGCGTAGAGTTAAGCAATCTGCAACGCCAAATGTTGCATCACGATGCCGATATCGGCCGCTTTAAGGTCGAGTCTGCCCGCGACAGTTTGTTAGCGCTTCGTGCCGATGTGGTCATTGATATCCTGCCTGAGCGTATGGATGAAGCGCGTTTGATGCAGGCTTTAGCCAGTGTCGATGCGGTCGCCGATTGCTGCGATAATTTCGCCACCCGTGATTTGATTAATCGCTGTGCTTGGGCGCTGAAAAAGCCGGTGATTTCGGCAGCGGCTATTGCCTGGCAGGGTCAGTTGAGTGTCTTTGATGCGACGCAAGCTGAGTCGGCCTGTTACCGTTGCCTCTATCCTGAGAGTGACGACGCCGTGCTGACGTGCAATGACAATGGGGTAATGACCACCACAGTTGCCGTGATGGGCAGTTGGCAGGCGCAAGAAGTGTTGAAAGTGTTAACGAAAACAGGAGAGTCGCTGTGCGGGCAGCTCCTGTTATGGGATGGCAGAGTCAATGAGGTGAGGCGTGTGCGAACGCCCCGCGATCCGGCATGTCCGGTATGCAGCAGCAGTCAGGGAGATCGATAGAAATGAATCATTACGCAAACTGGGGCAATGCGCTGAAGGGCTTGTTTCGCATTAGCCAGACCACCACGGTTCTCGCCGCCACAGGGCTGGCGTGGGCTGCGGGCGAACGACCGCCACTGCCGCGCCTGTTACGTCTGACCTTCGAGCGCTTAGGGGCAACCTATGTGAAGCTGGGACAGTTCGTGGCGAGCTCGCCGTCCATTTTTCCGGCCGAATATGTCACGGAATTTCAGCACTGCCTGGATAAAACAGAGCCGCTTCCGTTCAGCATCTTGAAGCAAGTGCTGGAGCGCGAGTTGAAGCGTCCTTTAAGCGAGATTTACAGTGAGATTGATGAGATTCCACTGGCCTCAGCCTCGGTTGCTCAGGTGCATGCTGCGAAGTTGCTCAATGGCGACTCCGTCGTTATCAAAATTCAAAAACCCGGTGTTGAGAATGTATTGCTCACCGACTTGAACTTTCTGTATGTGGCTGCGCTATTACTCGAACGCGTATTGCCTAAACTGAAGTTTGCTTCCCTGTCGGGCATCGTCAGCGAAATTCAGGCCTGCATGATGGAAGAGGTGGATTTCTACAAAGAGGCCCGCAACGTAGAGCAATTCCGTGAGTTTTTGAAAACCTCGGGCAATACCCAAGCCACAGCACCCAGAATCTATCCGGAAGCCTCGAGTCTGCGCGTATTAACCATGGAGCGTTTCTACGGCGTGCCGCTCACGGACTTAGAGACGATTCGCAAATACACCAAGGATCCCGCAGGGACGCTGGTCGCGGCGTTGAATACCTGGTTTTCCAGCCTCATGTTGTGCGAAAGCTTTCACGCCGATTTGCACGCTGGCAACCTCATGGTACTGACTGATGGGCGTTTAGGTTTTATTGATTTCGGCATTGTGGGGCGTATTGCACCAGAAACCTGGTCTGCCACTATGAGCTTTATTGAGTCGCTGAGCAGTGGCGACTTCAAAACCATGGCGGAAAGCATGGCGGTCATCGGTATGACCAAGCGCAAAGTCGATCAAGAGAAGCTCTCGCGAGACTTGGAGGCGATTTATGGGGCAGCGACTCAGGTTGATCCTGAGCAAGTCATGAATGCCCTGAATAATGACAACGAGATTAATAAGTTAATGCTCGAGGTCGTGGCAGTAGGCGAGCGTCATGGCATCCGATTCCCGCGCGCTTTTGCCTTGTTATTGAAGCAAATGCTCTATTTCGATCGCTACATTCGTATTTTGGCGCCCGACATGAACCTGTTCGATGATGACCGGATTGAGTTCATGGCACTTGGCGATGGCAAGCCCGCTTTGCTGCATTAATGGCCCGCGTTAAGGCGGGGTATTAACTCTGTAGCAATTCGTCTCACACCCCTCGACGCGGTGCGTGCAAAGTGACAGCCTGAAGCTTCGCAAGGTGATCCAGGAGGACATCATGCAAGGCTTCATGAGGCGATTGTTGCTTTTTGGCATGGTAGCCACCCTACCCACGGGCGTACATGCCCAATCTTGCCTGAGTTACGACAGTGCGGGCGATTTCATGGGGTGGGCAGACTATCCACACTGCCTAGTCGATCAGCACACCCAGTCCACCGTGCGTTGGCTTGATGATTGGTTCAGCCAGCCTCCCTCAGGCTCCGCCAGTGAGCTGACCACAGAAACAGCATTAGCGCAGGCGCGTCTTCGTTTGATTAATGAATGGGTGCTCGATGACCGAGGTGAGCTGACACCCGCACTGCGCTTACGGGCGAACTTGGCATTGCCGCAACTGGCCCGGCGTTTGTCGCTTATTTTTGAAGATGAGAACGGTCAAGCGCGTCGAGTCGCAGGCGTGCCGGCGGTGAATGAAGCGGCGTTCGCTTTACGCTGGGCTGTGCTCAATCTCAAACGGTTGAATATAGATACGGATGTGGGCTTGCACAGCACCACGGACCTCTTTGTGCGTGCCCGCTTGCAGCAATCCATTGCCTTAGCCGAACACGATGAATTGAAGCTTTTTCACAGTGCCCGCTACGGCATTCAAGAGGGCTGGCGAGGGCTACAAAACATCGAGTGGTCGCATGCGTTTAACCACTACCAGGTAGGCGTTGTTTATCACCAACTGGATTATGAGCAAGAGCGTGCGGATGGTGGTATGCGCTGGAGTCGTGGCGTATTGCTGGCAGAAGAGCGTTCGAAAACCACCACGGTATCCAATGGCTTTAGTCAGGAAGGGCGAACAAAACCGAGTTGGAAAACACAGAGTGACTCACTCTGGTGGCGCTGGCGGCAGCAAGTGGCTAGAGAGTGGTTCTTTGTGGAGATAGAACCCCGCTTGACGCAGAGCCATCTGGGCAACGAGGATACGCAGCCGTCGTTGACGCTGCGTTTTGAAGTGCTGTGGGGCGGCTCGGCAACTGCCCCCCAGCTGTATCGTCCAACGTCACACCTGGAGCCTGAGATTGGGATGTCGCTAACACCATGAAGAGTGCGTTTCGTCAGCAACTCCCCGGCATCACCGGAGGGTTTGATCAATACCTCGAATTTGGCGTAGACACGCGCACACATCATGCATTTTGGTTAAGCCGCCAACTGTTATCGCGCCCTTGGCAGACGACGATTCAGCGTCGAGTCACCCTAGGCGTCAGCCAAGCCGGGGCTGGTGAGTCTTGGTTGTTACAAGATACAGATGCCTGTACAGGACACACGAGCCTGCCAACGTTCTGGCCCATTGAGCAATATAACAGCGCCTCAGGGAGTTTCCTCAGCAGCGAGGAAAGTCTGCTCCAAGGGCGTTTATTTACTAAAGGCGGTCATGCCACATGGCGATTGCGGGGAAGCAGCCCCGTCGATCCGCAATCGCTGCATTGGCCATCCGGCGGCATGCGTTGCCAGCCCACGCAATGGTTGGGCGAGATAGAGGCCGGCGGCGCGTCACTCTCTGGTTTATTTGTCGGTGCACGCGTTCAGTATTGGGGTCGCGTAGCGCCCATTGGCATGGCCTTACTTTCCGTGCCCAAGCTCGGCGGCGATGCACAAGTGCAGCTCACGGCGATAGGCCAGTTTGCCGGGCGTGCGGGCGCATTAAGTGAACGTTTGAATGGTGCGGTTGGCATCTTGCGGGTGGGCAATGAAACCTATCGTTTCGACCGCTGGTGGCCGGCAGGGACCGTTGCGCCATCTCGTTTGGATGCCTATCGCTGGATGGCTACGTTGGCCAACTCCTCGCATCGCTTGGAATTGGTGGCGGATGGCGGAAATCCACGGATCACCCCGTGGCAAGGGCTGGTTGACCACACACCAGAAGGGCTACGGCAGCTATTACGCATCACCCCGTATGCTGCTATTCATGCGCGTTTATTTGAGCGCGGCAGTCAGATCGCACAACAGGAGTGGCGAAGTGATGAGGCCTTGCTGATGACGCTGGCCGGCGATACTCCCCACTTGCCGGAAGGACCTAGCGCTACACCCTAGGTTCTGGTTTTGCACGCCATCTCTGCAGCAGATCGTGCAAGGTTCGCATATCGATTGGTTTTTGCAGGAAATCATTCATGCCCGCTTCGCGCGCTTGCGTCTCGTAAGCCGCAGAAACATGTGCAGTAATGGCCACAATGGGAATATGGGCGGTACTAGCAAAGCTGTGTTTGGTGGCTTCGGCACGCCAGAGTTGGGCGGTAGAGATTCCATCGAGGCCTGGTAGGTCGCAATCCATCAGGACTAAGTCGAAGTGTTGCTGTTTTAAGCAGGCTAGGGCTTGTTGCCCATCGCTCACCGAGTGGGGTTGGCAACCCAGCTTAACTAGCAGACCGGTCAGCACCTGTTGCACCCACGGATTGTCCTCAACGACCAGGACCTGCATGCCCGATAGCTTCGTCGTGGACGTGGAAGGCGTTGGTAAGGGTTTAGCGAGCAAGGGTTTGGGCTTCTCTGGTCGGCTGCGTATTGGCTTTACACGGGGTGCTGGCTGCTCCAGTGCATGAAGCAGTAGCGGTGCAGCTAGCAGATGCCAAATCATGATGACTTGATAGGGTTCTGCGAGAAAAGGGACCCAGCCTCGCAGTGCTGCATCGTTGTAGAGCTGACCGCAAAGGCCCGCAAACATGACCGCTAAATAGAGTTTTGCACCGTGTACGCTTTGCCGCATGGGCAACCAAAGCATGCTGATGATGGTCGCAATACTGAGTAGGCGGAGATAGTCCGCCCATTCAATGGCGAGCGTTACGCTCTGGCTGATGGTGTTCAGCATCCAAAGCAGGTTGAGGAAGATGGGGACGCTTAGGAAGCGCCGCATACCCGTGGGCAATAGATCGCGTTGTATCAGAAATTGCCGACAGAGCAGGAGGTGGGCAATGCTCAGCAAACTACCACTGATTTGAATCAGGCCATGCAGAGAGCCGGGAACATCTAGCCACCAATAGCCAAGCACGCCTCGGTCAGCGAGCGCGCGCAAGATCACGGTTAAAATTACCGACGCAAATATCCAGCGCGTAGGAATACTCAGACGGGCAGAGCGAAGGCCAACAATCCCCAGCACGAGGCCGCCCAGAAGACCGATGCCAACGCCATAGAGTCCGGCACTATTTTGCGCGTCGCGAAACAGGCTGTTTTCGATGTTAAGGCGAATGGGTGTTGCCAGCGGGTACGAAGAGCTAAGCCGCAAAAAGATCTCGGACTTACCCTCAGGGATCTCTAACTCAAAACTGTAGCCTAAGCCGTTGATATCGCCCCGTGGCATGAGCTCATTCGCGCCAGCGCGACGTGTTAGCCATTGGCCTGGCGCGATGGGGCTAATGACCTCAATCCGGCCCACATTGGCGCGGGTAATCTCTAGGATGCGTCGCTTCGCTAAGCCTCGGTTATCAATTTTAAGCCGCAATAAAACGGGGCGATCTACGTAGCCTTTAGCGAGAACGGATTGATCGAGTGCCTGCCAAGTAGGTGAGGCTATATCCAGCCACGGTGCCAGCTCCAAGCGCTCGTTGGAGCTGTCGATGAGCAAGGTGGGGGCGAGTTTTGCCTGTGCCAAACTACCTAATGTCAGCAGGCAGAAGCTTAGACAGAGCCGAAGAAGTAGGGATATTTTCATGACCCCCGAGCCTACACTAGCTGGGCGCGAGGGTCATGAAATACAGACGGGTTACTGACGACTGATCGCTTCAGCGACAGTGAGTGCGGTCATGTTGACGATACGGCGAACGGTCGCACTGGGCGTCAAAATGTGCACGGGCTTTGCGGCGCCCAGCAGGATGGGGCCGATGGTGACGCCATCGCCACAGGCTGTTTTCAGCAAGTTAAAGGCAATATTGGCGGCATCGACGTTGGGCATGATGAGCAGGTTCGCCGAGCCCTTCAGGCGCGAGTTCGGGAACAGGTTCAAACGAATGCTTTCGTCGAGCGCGGCATCACCGTGCATCTCGCCATCCACTTCCAGGTCCGGCGCCATGTCCTGAAGGAGTTGGAAGGTTTCACGCATTTTGCGAGCACTTGGCGTGTTTTCATTGCCGAAGTTGGAGTGCGACAACAGCGCCACTTTCGGGGTTAAACCAAAGTTACGCACGGCCTCGGTGGCCTTGAGCGTGATATCAGCCAACTCTTGCGCCGTGGGGTCCGGGTTGACGTAGGTGTCGGCAATAAACAGCGTACGGTCTTGCAGCATGATGACGTTCATGGCGGCATAGCCACGGCAGTTTTCTTGCAAGCCAATAATGCGATCGATATAGCGCAAGTGCAGATCATAATTAGCGAAGGTGCCGCAAATCATGCCGTCGACCTCACCAAACTTGGTCAGCAGAGCGCCGATTAAGGTGGTGCGACGACGCACTTCACGCTTGGCGAGCTCAATGCCCACGCCCTTGCGTTCCATGATCTGGTGATAGTGCTGCCAATAAGTGGCGAAGCGCGGATCATCGTCTTGGTTGACGATTTCAATATCGACACCGGGACGGATACGCAGGCCAAGCTTTTGGATTTGCGTCTCGATAACGGCGGGGCGACCAATCAGAACAGGGCGAGCCAAGCCTTCATCAACCACGATTTGAACGGCACGCAGCACGCGATCATCTTCGCCTTCACAGTAGGCGATTTTTTGTGGCTGCGCTTTTGCTTTCGCAAAAACAGGCTTCATCAGGAACGCCGAGTTATAGACGAACTCGGACAGACGCTGGCGATACGCATCAAAGTCTGCGATGGGGCGAGTCGCAATACCCGAATCCATTGCCGCTTTGGCGACGGCGGGTGCAATCGCCATGATTAAGCGTGGATCGAGCGGGCCAGGAATCAAATACTCTCGACCAAAGCGACGAACTTCGCCGCTGTAGGCCGCTGAGTCCGAAGACTCCACGTGCGCCATCTGAGCGATTGCGCGCACACAGGCGACTTTCATGGCTTCATTAACGGTGCTGGCACCCGAGTCCAGTGCGCCACGGAAAATGTACGGGAAGCAGAGCGCATTGTTGACTTGGTTCGGGTAGTCCGAACGGCCCGTTGCAATAATGGCGTCGGAGCGCACGGCCTTGACCAGTTCTGGCAGAATTTCGGGTGTTGGGTTAGCCAGCGCGAAGATAATCGGGTCAGCATTCATCTGCATGACCATGTCTTGGCTCACGATGCCGGCTGTCGACAGACCGATGAAAATATCTGCACCCACGAACAGGTCCGCTAAGGTGCGCGCATCTGTTTTTTGCGCAAAGCGCTGCTTGCTATCGTCTAGGCCGCTGCGATCGCTGTGAATAACGCCTTTTGAGTCGGTGACGTAGATGTTTTCACGCTTGGCACCGAGCGAAATCAGCAAGTCCAAGCAGGTAATTGCGGCAGCACCGGCGCCGGAGCAAATGATTTTTACATCGCCGATGTCTTTCTTGACCAGCAGCAGGGCGTTGAGAACGCCGGCACCGACAATGATGGATGTGCCGTGTTGGTCATCATGAAACACCGGAATTTTGCAGCGCTCGCGCAGCTTCTTTTCGATGTAGAAACATTCAGGCGCTTTAATGTCTTCTAGGTTGATGCCACCAAACGTGGGCTCAAGCGAAGCAATAATATCGACCAGCTTATCGGGGTCGCGCTCATTGATTTCGATGTCAAACACATCAATGCCCGCAAATTTTTTGAACAACACGCCTTTGCCTTCCATGACAGGTTTCGACGCCAAGGGGCCGATGTCACCGAGGCCCAATACGGCCGTACCGTTGGTAATCACGGCAACCAGATTGCCACGCGCGGTGTAGCGAGAAACAGTGGAAGGGTCACGCGCAATTTCTTCGCAAGGCGCGGCTACACCAGGTGAGTAAGCGAGAGCAAGGTCGCGCTGGTTCACCAGTTGTTTGCTGGGCGTTACGTTAATTTTGCCGGGCTGCGGGAACTCGTGATAGTCCAACGCCGCTTTGCGCAGTGCCTCATCCATTTATTTTCTCGCTCGAACGATTGCCAATGCTGTTAGGAAATTGCAAGCGCGAGAGTATAGCATCGGCTTGCAATGAACGGCCTGTACAAAGCGACGGGCGTGTGACCGTCGGGTTTTGCCGTGCTTTATTTGCTGAGTTCGCGAGCCACGGCGCGATAGCCAATGTCATTGCGGTGGTATTCGCCAGTCCATTGGATTTTGGCGACTTCCGCGTAGGCGGCGGTCTGAGCCTCCAAGACACTCACGCCGAGGCCAGTGGCGCACAGCACGCGCCCTCCGCTGGTGACGACTTGGTCATCTTGAAGAGCGGTGCCGGCATGAAAGACTTTGGCGTCTTGACCTTCTTGGCCCAAGCCATGAATGACATCGCCTTTGCGAATGTCGCCAGGATAGCCACCGGCTGCCATCACAACGCCTAGCGCAGCGCGTGGATCCCAGTCAGCCTCGGCTTGATCCAAGGTACCTGCAATGCCCGCTTCCACGAGGGCAACTAATGAGCTGCGCAGTCGCATCATCACCGGTTGTGTTTCGGGGTCGCCAAAACGGCAGTTAAATTCGATGACCTTAGGCGCACCGTTGTCATCAATCATCAAGCCAGCATAGAGAAAGCCCGTATACGGATGACCTTCGCTGATCATGCCATTCACCGTCGGCATAATGACTTCGCGCATGACACGAGCATGTACTTCAGGCGTCACCACGGGCGCGGGGGAATAAGCGCCCATGCCGCCCGTGTTCGGACCGGTATCGGCGTCGCCAATGCGCTTGTGGTCCTGGCTCGTGGCCATCGCCAGGGCATTCTTACCGTCGACCATGACAATAAAGGATGCTTCTTCGCCCTCAAGAAACTCCTCAACAACCACGCGAGCACCCGCCGAACCGAACTTGTTACTGGCGAGCATGTCGATGATGGCTTCTTCAGCCTCTGCCAATGTCATGGCGACGATGACACCTTTGCCTGCGGCTAAGCCATCGGCCTTGATGACGATGGGCGCACCCTTTTCGCGAACATAAGCAAGAGCTGCATCGGTGTCGGTAAAGACTTGGTAGAACGCGGTCGGGATGTCCTGGCGCGCGAGGAAATCTTTGGCAAAGGCTTTCGAGCCTTCGAGCTGGGCGGCATGCTGAGTCGGCCCCCAGATTTTCAGGCCAGCCGCACGAAAGGCATTGACCACGCCATTGACCAGGGGTGCTTCCGGACCAACCACAGTGAGTGCGATGTTTTCGGCCTGCGCGAAGGCAACCAGTGCGGCATTGTCCAGAATATCTAGCGCGACATTGCGGCATTTAGCTTCGGTGGCGGAGCCTGCATTACCGGGGGCTACGAAGACGGTTTCGACACGAGGATCCTGAGCCAGTTTCCATGCAAGGGCGTGTTCGCGGCCACCGGAGCCGAGGAGCAGAATTTTCATATCTAGCAGTCTCACATAGTCTTATTCGAGAGGGCGCGGATGCGGGTGGGCACTGCTGGGGACCGCCACAAGTACATCCCTGTAGGCTCTCGGCGGCCATCTATGGCCGCCGACGTCCCCCAGCAGTGCTCACCCACACCCGCACCCGTGGTCAATCCAGCGTCGTCGTCACTATTCCGCTACTGGAGCTAATGCACCAGCCTGAGCTTCAGCGCTGAGCGGTCAGGTGAGTTTATCTCTGGCGGGGACGTTGCGCGCCATGGATGGCGCGCAAGAGCCTACAAGGACGTACTCGCGGCGTTCCCGGCCAGAGATAAACTCACCTGACCGCGGAGGTCCTAAAAAGCTCAGTGCCTAAAATGGCGCATCCCAGTAAACACCATGGCAATGCCGGCTTCATCAGCCGCAGCAATCACCTCGGCATCACGCATCGAGCCACCCGGTTGAATAATGGCCGCAATGCCTGCTTTGGCGGCGTTATCAATGCCGTCGCGAAACGGGAAGAACGCATCCGATGCCATCACTGCACCTTGCACTTGCAGGCCGGCATGCTCGGCCTTGATGCCAGCGATGCGGGCGGAGTTGACGCGACTCATCTGGCCGGCGCCTACGCCCACGGTCTGGCGATTTTTCGCATACACAATGGCGTTCGACTTCACGTACTTCGCCACTTTCCAAGCAAAGATCAGATCATGGATCTCGGCTTCAGTGGGGGCGCGCTTGGTCACGATCTTCAAGTCCGTGTCCTTGATCATGCCAAGGTCTTGGTCTTGTACGAGCAGGCCGCCGGTGACGCGCTTAAAGTCCCATTGCGCGTTGCGTGAAGTAATGTCGGGTAATGCGCCGCAGGTCAATACACGAACATTCTGCTTAGTCGCTGTGATGGCCAATGCTTCAGCGGTGACGCTGGGAGCGATAATGACTTCAACAAATTGACGATCGACGATGGCCTGAGCGGTGTCGGCATCAAGTTCGCGGTTAAATGCGATGATGCCGCCGAATGCCGACTCCGGATCGGTGGCATAGGCCAAATCGTAAGCTTTACGGATGCCTCCTTCGGCATCGAGCACGACGGACACGCCGCAGGGGTTGGCATGTTTCACGATGACGCAAGCTGGCTTGGCAAAGCTCTTCACGCACTCCAGCGCGGCATCGGTATCGGCGATGTTGTTGTAAGACAACTCTTTGCCCTGAAGCTGCGTAGTAGTGGCAATCGAGGCTTCTTTCGGCGCGGCTTCTGTATAGAAGGCAGCGCGCTGATGTGGATTTTCGCCGTAACGCAGGTCCTGCGCTTTGAAAAACTGAGTATTGAAGGTGCGAGGAAAGGTATCGCGTGCCGTGAGATCGCCCTTGGTGGCGCCGACTAAGCCGCCGAGGTAATTGGCGATCATGCCGTCGTAGCCGGCGGTGTGTTCGAAGGCTTTTACCGCCAAGTCGAAACGCGTTTCATAAGACAGGCCACCGCTGGTCTTCACTTCTGCCAGCACGCGATCATAGTCACTGGCACTCACCACGATGCCGACGTGGGCGTGGTTTTTGGCCGCAGAACGGACCATGGTCGGACCGCCGATGTCGATATTCTCAATAGCGTCCGGCAGTGTGCAGTCAGCTTTGGCGACCGTCGCCGCGAACGGGTAGAGGTTAACCACCACCAGATCAATGCCACCGATGTTGTGCTCAGCCATGATCGCGTCATCTTGACCGCGACGACCGAGAATGCCGCCATGAATCTTCGGGTGCAGCGTTTTCACGCGACCATCCATCATTTCTGGAAAGCCGGTGTAGTCCGAGACTTCAGTCACGGCTACGCCTTCTTGTTGCAGCAGTTTGAAGGTGCCGCCGGTAGACAGCAGATGCACGCCGCTGGCAGCCAGCTCACGCGCAAATGCCACTATGCCAGTCTTGTCGGAGACGCTGATTAAAGCGCGCTGCACTCGTTGAGTCATGGTCACTTCCTCAGTTCATCAGGCCGTGTTGCTTAAGCTTTTTACGCAGCGTGCCGCGGTTAAGGCCAAGAATTTCGGAGGCGCGGGTTTGGTTGCCACGGGTGTACTCCAGTACCACTTCGAGCAGCGGTGTTTCTACTTCGGCAAGAACCATCTCGTAGACTTCGCTGGCGCGTTCGCCATCCAGATGCGCGAAATAGTTGCGCATGGCCAGCTCGACATGGTCGCGCAGGCTCTGGTTCGGGCGGGTGCTGGTGCTGGTCAGCGGCTTCTTCATGACGGACATGTCCATGGGGTGGTGCTCTCGTGTCAATGGCATCAAGCGGCGGCATCCGGCCACCGGCTATCTGCTCGGCGCAAAAAATACTCACTCACCAGCCGAATCTGCTGGTCAGCATTAATCAGGGTGTTGAACTGCCGGCTGAGCGCTTGGCCCTCCGGCAGATGGTCGGCATACCAGCCCAGGTGTTTGCGTGAGAAACGCACGCCGAGATCCGGGCCGTAGAACGCGTGCAAGCTGCCGAGGTGGCGCAAGACGATATCGCGCTGTTCCGCCAGATTAGGGGGCGGTAGCAGGTCGCTTGTTCGAAGGTAGTGTTGGATCTCGCGAAAGAGCCACGGACGTCCGTGAGCTCCCCGGCCGACCATAATACCATCGCAGCCAGTGTGCTCAAAGACTCGCCGCGCTTTTTCCGGTGAAGTAATGTCACCATTTGCGAGTACGGGAATGCCGACCGACTGCTTAATGGCAGCAATGGTGTCGTATTCAGCGTCGCCCATGTATTTGTCAGATCGCGTTCGGCCATGCACAGCCAACATGGCAATCCCTGCATCTTCCGCAATGCGAGCGATGGTCGGGCCATTACGGTTGTCGCGATTCCAGCCAGTACGAATTTTCAGCGTCACCGGCACATCCACGGCCGCGACCACGGCAGCGAGAATGCGCTCGACCAGAGGCTCATCCTGCATGAGTGCCGAACCGGCGAGCCGGTTACAGACTTTTTTCGCAGGACAGCCCATGTTGATGTCGATGATTTGCGCGCCACGCTCAACATTTTGGCGCGCAGCATCGGCCAGCATGTCGGGGTCGTAACCCACGATCTGTACCGTGATGGGGCCAGGTTCGCCGCTGTGATCCATGCGGAACTTGGATTTGTTGGTGTGCCACAGGCGTGACTCCGACGACACCATTTCCGACACCACATGCCCTGCGCCTAATTCACGGCAAAGTTGGCGAAACGGGCGATCAGTAACGCCGGCCATGGGGGCGAGTGCCAAGGGCGCATCTATTGCGTAGGGGCCGATGTGCAGTGGCTTTAGCCAGCTCATGGCAGCGGACTCAGCTCAACGGCGGCGTAAGCCGGCCAGGTGCCGTTTTCCCGCGCCAGCAATTGAATGGGCAGGCTGATACGAAGGGGTTGATCGCTACTGGCCAGAGAAGACAGTCCAGAAGATTTTGCCAGGTAGGCGCGTGGCGCTATGTCGAGGGCGGTGATGCGAACGCCATAATTGTCACGCAGACTCAGTCGCAACGTTGGCCACGGTTGCAGGATGTCCGCGCGATTGATCAGGCGGGCATCAAGTTGATAACGATGCGGATCTTGGTCGCTGACTCGCCAGCCTAAGTCAGTCACTTGCCAGGCGTCTTTTACCCGCGGACGTAGCAATTCATAGGGCGTACTGGCCAAAAGGGGATTCAGCGCGTTACGAACTACACCTTGTTGTAACCAAAAATCCTGGCTCAGCCAAAGCCCTTCGAGCACAAGTACGCAGGCAGCGAGAATTGCCAGGATCAGCCAACGTCGGCGCCGTTTCACCGGCTGCGCGCGGTCGAGCTGCACCGGCAAAGCCAGAGCGTTGAGTGCAAGCGTTGGCCGGTCAGTGGCGGGGCGGTGGTCTGTCATGTGTTCAGGCTCATCATTTTTCGCTCACGCAATGCGCTTGCGGCCAGACAATCGGCACCAGTCTTCATCCTTGATGCCCAGTCCATCCATGTCGCACCACTGGCCATAGATTTCGCGCAGCTCATCGACTTGCGAGGTGATGATGCCAGACAACGCGATATCGCCGCCGGGCTTGAGGAAGCGGGTCAGCGTCGGTGCCAGCATGCCCAGCGGGCCGGCGAGGATATTGGCGACCACCACATCGGCGCCTTCGCCATTGTTGAAATCGGCAGGCATATCTTCAGGCATGAACACGCGAACGCGATCTGCAACACCATTGCGCTCAGCGTTGTCACGGGTGGCGGTCAGCGCCTGTGGGTCAAGATCGACGCACCAGGCTTCACGCGCACCGAGCAGCAGGGCGGCGACCGCCAGAATGCCGGAACCGCAGCCGTAATCGACCACGACCTTGCCTTGCAGATCAAGGCCATCGAGCCATTCCATGCAGAGAGCGGTGGTTTGGTGGGTGCCGGTGCCGAAGGCTAAGCCCGGATCGAGCAGCAGGTTGATGGCGTCGGGTTGAGGCGGTGGTGTCCAGCTGGGGACAACCCAGAGGCGGTCGCCAAAACGCATGGGGTGGTAGTTGTCCATCCACGCGCGCTCCCAGTCCTTGTCTTCCAGAACCTCAATGCGATGGGGCGGCAGGGCGTGACCGAGCTGGCCTTCAAGAAAGTCGACAACAGCATCCATCTCCGAGTCCACCACGAACAGGCCGACCACGGTGGTGGCGTCCCAGAGCGGCTGTGCGCCGGGCGGTGGCTCGAGCAGTGGCTGGTCGCCGCTATCTTCCATGAGTACGGCGGCAGCACCAGCCGTCTCTAATAGGTCTTCAAAGCGGGGCGCGTCGGCCTTGCGGGTCTCGATCTTGATTTGCAGCCAGGACATGACGGCCTCCGAAAAAACTGGACGCGCAGTGTAGTCGTCTTGCTGGTGATTTTGTAGCCAGTCAGGGCGACAAAATCACCCTGCTGGCATCAAAATCGACTGGATTAGCTCAGGCCGAGCTTCTTTTCGAGGTGGTGGATGTCTACGCCGCCTTGTTGAAACGCCGGATCCTGCAAAATGACATCGCGATGCAGCGAGATATTGCTTTTGATGCCATCAATAACGATCTCATCGAGCGCGTTTTGTAGACGCTTGAGTGCGATGTCACGCGTCGGGCCGTGCGCAATCAGTTTGCCAATCAGCGAATCATAGTTAGGCGGAACGCTGTAGCCCGAGTAAAGATGTGAATCCATACGGATGCCGGGGCCGCCGGGCGCGTGGTAGTAGTTCACCTTGCCGGGGCAGGGCATAAACGTTTTCGGGTCTTCCGCGTTGATGCGACTTTCCACGGCATGACCTTGCAGCTTGATCTGGTCTTGCGTAACCGACAGACCAAGGCCGGCCGCCACACGCAGCTGCTCCTTGATGATGTCGATACCGGTAACCATTTCAGTCACTGGATGCTCGACCTGCACGCGCGTGTTCATTTCAATGAAATAAAAACGCTCGTTTTCATACAGAAACTCGAATGTACCCGCGCCGCGATACTTGATTTGTTCGCAGGCTCGAATGCAGGCGGCATAGACCTCTTCACGCAGCTTTTGCGGGATGTGCGGCGCCGGCGCTTCCTCAACCACTTTTTGGTGACGACGCTGTAATGAGCAGTCACGGTCGTAAAGGTGAATCGCTTTGCCTTCGCCATCGCCGATGACTTGAATCTCAACGTGACGCGGGTGTTGCAGGAATTTCTCCATATACACCGTGTCATCGCCAAAGGCCGCGCCAGCCTCGGCTTTAGTGACCATCAGCGAGTCGAGCACATCCGCTTCATGATGCACAACGCGCATGCCGCGACCACCGCCACCCGCAGCGGCTTTAATGATGACGGGCAGACCAATGTAATTCGCCATTTCAATGGCGTTTTCCGCCGTTACCGCGCCGTCTGAGCCGGGCACCGTGGGTACGCCAGCGGCTTTCATGGCAACGATCGCCGAGACCTTATTGCCCATCAGGCGAATGGACTCAGCGCGCGGGCCGATAAAGGCAAAGCCAGACTTCTCTATGGCTTCAGCGAAATCGGCGTTCTCGGCGAGAAAGCCGTAGCCAGGATGAATAGCCTGAGCGCCGGTGACTTCGGCGGCAGAAATAATGGCCGGGATATTCAAGTAAGACTGCTTGCTGGCTGCCGGACCGATGCACACGGTTTGATCGGCGAGACGGACATGCAGCAAGTCGCGGTCGGCTTTCGAATAAACCGCCACCGTTTTGATGCCGAGCTCTTTACAGGCACGCAAAATACGCAATGCAATCTCGCCACGGTTGGCGATGACCACCTTGTCCAACATAGGGGTGATCTCCGCTTAGACGATAGTGAAGAGCGGCTGATCGAACTCGACCGGCTGGCCGTCCTCGACCAAGATGCTTTCAATGACGCCGGACTTGTCGGCCTGAATTTGATTCATCATTTTCATGGCCTCAATGATGCAAACCGTGTCGCCGGCTTTAACGGTGCTGCCCACATCTGCAAAGCGGGCCGAGCCTGGCGCCGGTGAGCGATAGAACGTGCCAACCATGGGAGAGCGCTGCACAAAGCCCGTGGTGCTGGGTTCGCTGGCGGCTACGGCAGTGCCTTTGGTTGCGCTATCACTTTCGACGGGCGCTGGTGTAGCAGCAAAAGTCGCTGGCTGAGAAGCAGGTGCTGGATTAGGTAGGCTGTAGTGCAGGGCTTGTTGTGGACGGTTACGAGCAATTCGAACCGACTCTTCGCCCTCGGTAATTTCCAACTCATCAATGCCTGATTCTTCGACCAGTTCAATCAGCTTTTTGATCTTGCGAATATCCATGTATGGCTCCTCAATAAAAATTAATGTGCAGTCCGAAGGTCGCGCAGGGCATAGGTCAAGGCTAGTTCGTAGCCCAGAGCGCCCAGTCCGGTAATCACGCCGACGGCTTTGTCAGAAAGGAAAGAGTGCTGTCTAAACGACTCACGCGCGTGGACGTTTGACAGGTGCACTTCAATAAACGGAATTTTTACCCCGAGCAGTGCGTCGCGCAGTGCGACAGACGTGTGGGTAAATGCTGCGGGGTTAATCAAAATAAATCGTGTGCCATCGAGACTGGCCTGATGAATGCGCTCAACCAGCGCACCTTCATGATTGCTTTGAAAGCATTCAAGGCTGATGCCGGCCGATTCAGCCTGCGTTTGAAGACGCTTGTTAATTGTATCTAGCGTGTCACTGCCATAAAGGCCGGGCTCGCGCTGACCGAGTAAATTCAAGTTCGGACCATTGACGACCAAAATTGCAGGCATATCTAAATTCCAAGGCATAAATAGTGGCCAAACAATCCGCAATGATTGGCGCTAATTTCGGCGAAACAGCGACTAAACGCTGAAAAATGCCGGTTCATTCTTGGTCGCCACCTTACCGAATGCGCGTGTTGCTCGCAATGACTGCAGCATGACGATTCCATGAAGTTGCGACTAAATTCGTGGATATCCACCCTTCGTCGGAAGTCTTCTGCCAACCATCGTTTCGCTTACCCTTTCAATACGTGACTGAGTGGACACGTCCCTGCAAAGAGGCCTACTCTTCGGGGCATATAAATAGAAGTGAGCGCACACCATGGCGGAAACGCACATGGCGGTTGCAAAGCTCACTCGTGTTCAGACACCAATCGAGGGCCGTTGCATGCGGAGTTCTGTCATTGTTCGTCTGCTTTTAGCTGTTCCGCCGTTATTACTGTCGCCGCTGCTTCTTGCTTCTAGTTCATGGGATATGACGCCGGGCGTCACCGACATTAGTTCTCAGGTTTTCCATCTGCATCGCACCATTTTGTATGTCTGTATTGCCATTGGTCTGGGCGTTTTCGGCATGATGTTTTGGTCCATCCTGCATCACCGAAAATCAAAGGGCGCAGTGGCTGCGCACTTTCATGAAAGTACGATGGTGGAAATTATTTGGACCGTCATTCCGTTCATTATTCTCATTGGTATGGCCATTCCTGCCACGCGTGTGCTGGTGGCGATGAATGACACCAGTGATTCGAGCATGACGGTTCGTGTCACGGGTTCGCAATGGAAATGGAACTACGAATACCTCACCTACGATGATGACAAGAGCGTTGGAGTCTCCTTCTACTCCGTGCTTTCTACGCCGCGTGAGCAGTACGAGCGTCAGGGTAAGGGCTTTGGTGCAAGCAATTTGCCGGACTTTAAGGCGCACCCGAATTATTTGCTGGAAGTGGATAAGCCACTGGTGATTCCAAGCGGCCAGAAAATCCGTTTCCTGATTACGGCAGACGATGTCATTCATGCATGGTGGGTGCCTGACTTTGCGCTAAAGCGTGATGCGGTACCGGGCTTTGTGAATGAAATTTGGGTGGATGTGCCGGTGGGTAAAGAGGGGATTTATCGCGGCCGTTGCGCCGAGCTCTGCGGCAAAGATCACGCCTTTATGCCCATTGTGGTTGAAGTAAAGACAAAAGCGGACTTCAAACAGTGGTTGGCAGGTGCCAAGGTCCAGGCCGAGGCGGATGCAAAGGCTGCAGCCGCTTCAGTGGACTATAAGTACCCGTCCTTAGATGTAGCCATGAAGGAGGGTGAGGCCGTGTATGTGGCTCGATGTGCCGCCTGTCACCAGGTCAGTGGCGCAGGCTTGCCGCCCATGTTCCCTGCTCTTAAGGGCAGCAAAATCGCGGTGGAAAAAGCACATTTGCAGGATCACATCAACATCATTCTGAATGGCAAAAACGCCATGCCAGGTTGGAAAGCCATCTTAACGCCACGCGAAATGGCCGCTGTAACGACGTATGAACGTAATGCCTGGGGTAATGCCACAGGTGATCTGGTACAGCCTTCGGAGTTTGCTAAATGAGCGCAGAAGCTATGTCACACAGCACGGCCGGCCAAGGCCATGATGATCATGGGCATCACGCGCCATTGAAACCCTTTTTACTGCGTATGTTTACCACCACCAACCATAAAGACATCGGTACGATGTATTTGGTTTTTGCACTGCTGATGCTGCTTTGCGGTGGTTTGGCGGCGATGGTGATCCGGGCTGAGTTAATGTATCCCGGCATGCAGCTGGTACAGCCCGACTTCTTTAACCAGATGACGACCGTGCACGGCTTGCTCATGGTCTTTGGCGCCATCATGCCGGCCTTTACCGGCTTCGCAAACTGGATGGTGCCCATGATGATCGGTGCGCCGGATATGGCGCTGCCACGTCTGAATAACTTCTCGTTCTGGCTGCTGCCGTTCGCCTTCGCCATCCTGATCGGCTCGGTGGTGATGTCGGTCTTGGGCATGGGGTCTGCGCCGAATTTTGGTTGGACCTTCTATGCGCCGCTGTCCACGACCTATGGCCCGGCCAGCACAGACTTCTTCATCTTCTCGGTTCACTTAATGGGCATTTCGTCCATTCTGGGGGCGATTAACGTCGTCGTCACCATCTTCAACTTGCGTGCTCCCGGCATGACCTTGATGAAGATGCCCTTGTTTGTTTGGACCTGGTTGATTACCGCCTTCCTGCTTATTGCCGTGATGCCGGTGCTGGCGGGCGTGGTCACCATGATGCTCACCGATCGTCATTTCGGTACCAGCTTCTTCGATGCCGCTGGTGGTGGTGACCCCGTGATGTTCCAGCATATTTTCTGGTTCTTCGGGCATCCCGAGGTCTACATCATGATTCTGCCTTCGTTCGGAATCGTCTCAGCCATTATTCCTGTCTTTGCCCGCAAGCAGCTTTTTGGTTACCCCTCCATGGTGTACGCCACGGCCTCCATCGCGTTGCTGTCATTCGTGGTTTGGGCTCACCACATGTTCACCACCGGGCTACCCTTGGCGGGCTCGCTGTTCTACATGTACATGACCATGCTGATTTCAGTGCCAACGGGCGTAAAGGTGTTCAACTGGGTTGCCACCATGTGGCGCGGCTCCATGACCTTTGAAGTGCCGATGCTGTTTGCGCTGGCCTTCGTGGTGTTGTTCACCATTGGCGGCTTCTCGGGCCTGATGCTGGCCATCACGCCAGCAGATTATCAGTACCAAGATACTTACTTTGTGGTGGCGCACTTCCACTATGTGTTAGTCACTGGTTCGTTGTTCGCTATTTTCGCCGGCGCCTACTACTGGCTGCCGAAGTGGTCCGGCCACATGTTCAATACCAAGCTGGCTCAACTGCACTTTTGGAGCTCGTTGCTGTCGGTGAACCTGCTCTTCTTCCCGATGCACTTCGTCGGTCTTGCTGGCATGCCGCGTCGTTACGCTGACTACTCCATGCAGTTCGCTGACTTGAACTTCTGGATCTCGATTGGTGGTTTCTGGTTCGGTGCCAGCCAGCTGTTCTTCTTGGCGGTGTTGTTCACCATCAAGCGTCAGCCAAAAGCGAGTGCTAACCCGTGGGAAGCGCAGGAAGGTCTTGAATGGACATTGCCAAGTCCGGCGCCCTATCACACGTTTACTCAGCCGCCAGAGGTTAAGTAATTCATGGATCGTAAACCTAGCCCATCAGCCCAAAGCCTCCAGTTGCGCTGGCTGGCTATTGGTGTGGTCGGGATGTTTGCGTTTGCCGTATTCGCTATGCCGCCCATTTACCGGGTGTTTTGTGAGCTGACGGGTCTGAATGGGAAGCCGACACTGGCGAATGCTCAAGCCAAGCCTGAGGCAGTATTAGATCGTAAAGTGACGCTAGAGTTTGTGACCTCCGTGGATGCGGGGCTGCCGTGGACATTTCGCGGCAATCTCACCTCGGTAGATGTGCATCCAGGTCAAATTCATCGCGTCAGTTTTCAGGTTGAAAACCTGTCTGATAAAGCGGTAATTGGTAGAGCAGTCCCATCTATTTCGCCAGCGGCAAGCACGGCGTTTGTGAAAAAAACACAGTGCTTTTGTTTTGAGCAGCAAACCTTGGCGGCAGGGCAAATGGTTGAAATGCCGGTGGTCCTCTACATCGACCCTGCGCTGCCGAAAAACATCAAAACCATCACGCTTGCTTATCGCTTTTATCGCCAGCCCGATATTGAGCAAAAAATCTAACGACTGAGTTCGTTGCTAGAAGGAGTGTTGCATGTCATCGCCACAAGAAACACTGAAGCAGACGGATAAACCCACCGCGTATTACGTACCAGAAAGCAGCCCGTGGCCCATCATGGGTTCTCTTGTGCTTTTTATACTGGTCATTGGTGCGGGTAACACCATCCAAAACCATAGCTTATCGGGTATTGCGGCCAATGATGGGCACTACAATTTCTTGCTGCCCTTGGGTTTAGTTGGCCTATTTGTACTGATGTACCTATGGTTCCGCGACACGGTGCGCGAAAGTTTAGGTAATCGTAACTCGGCACAGATGGATGTGTCTTACCGCCAAGGTATGACCTGGTTTATTTTTTCAGAGGTGATGTTTTTCGCCGCCTTCTTTGGTGCTCTTTTCTATGCTCGCGTGCTGAGCGTGCCGTGGCTTGGCGGCGAGGGAAAAGGCAGCATGACGCATGAGCTGCTATGGCCACAGTTCCAGGCGCTCTGGCCTTTGGTCAAGATGCCCAGCGGCGAGACTACTCAAGCCATGGGCCCTTGGGGTTTGCCGTTTCTGAATACGGTGCTATTGCTGACATCCTCAGTGACTCTGACGATTGCTCATCATGCGCTGCTCGTAGGCGAGCGTCGTCGCCAACTGATCTTCTTATCCATCACGGCAGCGTTGGGTGTACTTTTCTTGGGCTGCCAGGTCCTCGAGTATCAACATGCCTATGCAGAAATGGGATTAACGCTGCAGTCCGGTATGTATGGCTCTACCTTCTATATGCTGACAGGCTTTCACGGCCTGCACGTGACCATCGGTACCATCATGTTGATCGTGATGGCGGTGCGAACGGTGAAAGGGCATTTAACGCCAAGCAACCACTTCGCTTTCGAGGCAGCTGCTTGGTATTGGCATTTTGTGGATGTGGTCTGGCTGTTCTTGTTCGTCGTGGTTTATTGGTTGTAAGTCTGCGTCACAGTCCGTGTGGATCGATGACACCAAAAGCGCCCAGCACAAACAGCGAAGCGACAATGACAATCGACCACACAACCCGCATTTTTAGCGCCTGTAACATGCGCTGAGGGTCGCCCTCAGCGCCGCGTGACAACGCTTTCAGCGCCGAAGCAAGCTGCCAAACAACTAGGCCTAACGCGAGCAGAATGACAATTTTAATGGCCAAAATGTGACTCCAGACATGACAAAGTGGAAGCCCAGTATAAGTTGTCTGAGCGAGCTGTCATGGCCGTAAAGACGAACGGTAGATCGTTGGTGTGGATCATTGTTGTGATGCTGGGTGCGGCAGTGCTGCTATCGCTTTCGGTCTGGCAATGGCAGCGCGCCGCAGAAAAAGAGCGATGGCTTAAAGTGCAGGCGCTCTCGGCGCAAACGGAAGTGATGTGGCTGGATGGCCATAAGAGCCAATTGTGGCAGTCTGGCCAACGAGTGAAGTTATCGGGCCGCTTTGAGCCTCAGTGCCGAGTTGCTCTAGATAACCAGCCGGCGCATGGAAAAACGGGCTATCAGCTGCATCAATTATTTCGTTTGGATAACAGTCGGCAGGCAATTTTGGTGAATTTAGGCTGGTTGCCCAGCGATCGCCAGCAAGGGCCTGCCGTACCAGCAGCATTGAAAGAGCAGGCCGTCGTGATGGGCGATATTCAAAAGCCAGGACAATTTTATACGGCGGGAGGCGCAGAGATGCTTAACGGGTTGTGGCGTGTGGGACGTATCGATTTAGCAGAGTGGCAAGCCCGTTGCCAGGCTGAGTTACTGCCTTGGGTGGTGCGACTGAGCCCAGAGCAAAAGGGCTTGGGTTATCTGCGGGACTGGCGCCCAACAGAGAGTCAGAAAATCGGACCGGACAAGCACCGAGCTTATGCGTTTCAGTGGTTGGCATTGGCCATTACCTGGTGCTTATGTTGGTGGCATTTAGCTCGACGCTCATCGTCAGTGTCCACATTGAATAAGCAAAAAGGTGCTTCGCGCTGGGTCGTGCTCGCCTTGTTGCTTAGCTTTACCTTGCCGTTTTTCATCGGTCAGCTGGCATACGATCAGCAATGGATCGGCGGCGGTAAAACAAATAAGGGGCAATTATTCACGCCCCCAGTGGCTTTACGGGAGAGCTTGCCTGTCACCGATCAGCAGGCTTTGAATGGCCGTTGGTGGTTAAGTTATGTTTTGCCCGAGCAGTGCATGGCGGATTGTGTGCAGTCGATGACCACGTTGACGCGCTTACAGGAAACGCTGGGTAAAGAGCGAGGACGCGTCGGACTGTTATTAATTAAAACAGAGCGTAGCGCGGCCATTGCATTGCCTCCGGCCTCCAGTGAGATTCACTTAGTGACGGTGCAGCAAGCGTCGCTAAAGGCATTGGGTTTAAATCAGTCTGCGCGCTCCCCGTGGATGATCATGGATCCTCAGGGATGGGTGATGTTGCGATATGAGCCGCCGTTAACCGCACCAGACGCGCTGATTAGCGCACAAAACTTACTCGACGACTTGAAGAAACTGTTGAAGGCATCCCGCATTGGCTAACGTATATCACTCCACACTCATACGAGTGGCTCAATTCGCAATTTTGCTAACTCTCACGGTAATCCTTCTGGGGGCATGGACGCGTTTACGTGATGCAGGCTTGGGCTGCCCTGACTGGCCTACTTGCTACGGCCATTTCACAGTACCCAGCTCAGCAGAGGCACTGGCTCGGGCGGATGCCCTGTATCCGGGCCAGAAGGTTGAGCCCGAAAAAGCGTGGCCTGAGACGATTCATCGCTACTTTGCCGGCGCAATCGGGCTGCTCATACTGCTGCTCTCAGCGTGGATGTTTGCTCAGCGTCGTGCGACGACTTTGCCTTGGCGTCATGGCCTGTTTTTGCTGGCGCTAGTCTGTACACAAGGTGCTTTTGGCGCGCTCACAGTGACTGAGAAGCTCTATCCCCCGGTTGTTACCGCCCACTTGCTGTTGGGATTTAGCACGCTCACAGTCCTGTTCTTACTGTACTTGCGTCTAGGCCCAGCTTTTCCGCGCACGGGGGATGAAGGGATTCGGCGAATACGCATTTGGGTCTATCTTGCGATCGCCGTGGTGGTGGGGCAAATTATGTTGGGCGGTTGGACGGCATCAAACTACGCCGCTACCGTGTGCACGGAGCTGCCGATTTGCCAGTCCGGTTGGCCGGCACTCTTGCAATGGCGTGATGCCTTCAGTCTTACGCATGTAGATGACCTTAATTATGAGTTCGCACCGCACCTAGACGCAGCTTCCAAAGTAACCATTCATGTCGCGCATCGCTTAGGTGCTTTCGTTGTGGTTGCCACTGTGCTCATGCTGGTCATGCAATTGTTAAGACATGCCGCCACCGCTCGCTATCGAATGTTTGCTTGGGTGATTACGGGTGCGCTGCTCATTCAGGTGGGCTTAGGTGTCGCGAACGTGCTATTCCAGCTTCCCTTATGGAATGCCGTGGCGCATAACGTATGGGCGGCTGTATTGCTTCAAATACTGGTGGCGCTCGCGTTTGCCGTCCACCAAGAAAATAATAAGTTAAGAGGTTGAGATGTCGACATTGCCCGTAGTGAATGAACCGCCCATGTGGCGTGAATATTGGGCATTAACCAAGCCGCGTGTAGTGGCCATGTTAATGGTCACAGCATTGGTGGGCATGGTTTTGGCGCCTCATGAACGCTTACCCGTATGGCAGTACATGGCAGCGATTGTTGGGCTGTGGGCTGGTATGGCCTCTGCGGCGGTCATTAATCAGTGGGTCGATCAGCAAATTGATGCGGTGATGGCGCGTACACAGCTCCGGCCATTAGTTCAAGGCAGCATGCAAGGCTCCGCTGCCTTGGCATGGGCTGGCTTTCTGGCTATCGTATCCATGGTTGTGTTAACGCTTTGGGTGAACCCACTCACTGCATGGCTCACGGCATTGGGTATGGTGGGCTATGCTGGCATTTATACCCGTTATTTGAAACGTGCAACGCCGCAGAATATTGTCATTGGCGGTCTCTCTGGTGCATTACCGCCATTACTCGGTTGGACGGCCGTTACGGGTGAAATGTCGCCGCACGCCTGGTTATTAGTCCTCATTATTTTTGTTTGGACGCCGCCGCATTTCTGGGCATTAGCGATTCACCGGCGCGACGAGTATGCCAAGGCAGGAATTCCGATGTTGCCCGTTACTCATGGGATTGAGCTCACGAAACAACTGGTTTGGTATTACACCGTGTTGTTAGGCTTAGTGACACTCCTGCCTTATTTGGTCGGTATGAGTGGGATTATTTATCTCGTCGGAGCGTGCCTCTTTGCTTTTCTATTTGCGCGCGAGGCGTGGATATTAAAAACGACGGATAAGCCGGGGCAGGCCATGAAAACCTTTGGATTTTCATTGGTCTATCTCTTGGGTTTGTTTGCGGCATTATTGTTAGATCATGTTTGGTTGAATTGGGTGGCTTGACAAAATATGCGCGACTTGCTTGCACTCGACTATCTTTCCGTGTTTAATCAATTCGCCCGTGGGCATCATCACCTCGTAACGCTATGTTTTATCATGCGCCAAAGTTTGATGGCCGCCACACGGCTATCCGATACAGAGTTTTTTGAGGTTGATTATGTCGCAACGTGAGCAAGGCACCGTGAAGTGGTTCAACGATGCCAAGGGTTTTGGTTTCATTCAGCGTCAAGCTGGTGAAGATGTTTTCGTCCACTTCCGCGCCATCCGTGGTGACGGCCACCGCTCCCTGCGGGACGGCCAGAAGGTCGAATTCAGCGTCGTCAAGGGTCAGAAGGGCTTCCAAGCCGAAGACGTTCTGCCGCTGGATTGATGCACCTTTTGTGGTGAGCCTTCGGGCTCATCACAAAACCCAAATAGCGGGCTTACCCGCTTTTTTTATTTTTGCTGCATCGGGAGCCGGGCTCAACCTGTCATTCTCGGCTATTGGTATTGGTAGCGTGTTGGCCCGATGCCCAACCGAGCTCAGTGTGTCGAGTCTTTTTCATGCGTAGCAAACAAGGTCTTGCGCTGCTTTTTTCCTTGATGGGTCTGGGCTATGCCCTAAGCGGCCTTTTCATGTTGGTAGCTCCGAGCCTCTGGCTCAAGTTTTTCCCCCTCGCTTTTTCTCTTCCGATTGATGCAAACAGTGAGTTTGCTGTTCGCTTGTTGGCCGTTGCTGAACTTAGCATGGCGCCGCTGTTTTTCTGGTGCGCACGTAATTTAAAGCGCTGCCGAACCATTCGTTTGACCTTAACGCTGCAGGCTACGGGCGTTGCTGCCGTCGTTTTGGCCTCCTTAGCGTCACAAGTCGGCGGAGTTTCTGCACAAATCCCATCGGTAATTCTGGTGCTGTTGCCTGCGCTGATCTTGCTGGCCTTAAGCATTCCTAGCCGCACGATTCGTGTTAAAGGGCCGCGTGAGCAAGGCTCGGTCAAATGGTTCAACGCCAATAAAGGCTTTGGCTTTATTACCCGCGATAACGGCGATGATGTGTTTGTGCACTACCGTGCGATTCGCGGCGAAGGCCACCGTACATTGCGTGAGGGCGAGCGCGTCGAGTTCTTCCTAAAGCGCGGTGATAAGGGCTTGCAAGCTGATGATGTGCAGATGATCTGACATGACTATCGATGAGCTCGACATGTTCATAGAAACTCCTGCGGTAGAGGCTGAGGCGCTGCCACAGCCTGAGTTGATCAAAGTACGCTTCAACGAGCTTCCCGTGCCGTCTGCCATTTTGCAAGCAGTGACCGATCTTGGCTTCGAGTACTGCACGCCCATTCAGGGGCGTGTTTTGCGTTTCACCTTGGCCGGTCACGACGCTATTGGTCGTGCCCAAACGGGTACTGGCAAAACCGCCGCTTTCTTAATTACGGTAATTGCCGATCTGCTGAAGAACCCGCCTTCCGATGAGCGTTGTTTAGGCGAGCCGCGCGCCTTGGTTTTAGCGCCAACTCGTGAGCTGGCATTGCAAATTGCCAAAGATGCAGCGGATCTGGGTAAGTACGCCGGTCTCTCCGTTGTCACTCTAGTGGGCGGCATGGACTACGAGAAGCAGCGTAAGCAGCTCGCGGCTGCGCCAGTCGATATCATTGTGGCGACACCAGGACGGCTGATTGATTTTGCTAACAAGCAAGAAATCTATCTCGATCAGGTTGAGCTGCTGGTGATTGATGAAGCCGATCGCATGTTGGACATGGGCTTTATTCCTGACGTGAAGCGCATTGTTCGCCTGACGCCGCCCAAGACCCATCGTCAAACACTGTTGTTCTCCGCCACCTTCACCCCGGATGTGATGAACTTGGCCGGGCAGTGGACCTACCATCCTGTCACGGTAGAGATTGAGCAAGAGCACGCCACCAATGCCTTGGTTGAGCAAAAAGTCTACATCGTGACCACCGAGCAAAAAATCCCTCTGTTGCTCAACCTCATCACGCAGCAAAAGCTGGAGCGTGTGATGGTGTTTGCCAATCGCCGCGATCAGACCCGCCGTCTGACAGACATTTTGAAGGCACACAATGTGTCTTGTGCATTGCTCTCTGGCGATGTGCCTCAGGAAAAGCGCGTTAAGACCTTAGAGAATTTCCGCGAAGGTAAGATCAGTATCTTGGTAGCGACGGATGTCGCAGGCCGTGGCATTCATGTGGATGGCGTGAGCCATGTTGTGAACTTCACCTTGCCAGAGCAGCCCGATGACTATGTGCACCGTATCGGTCGAACAGGCCGTGCAGGCACCTTGGGTACCAGCATTAGCTTCGCCTGTGAGGATGATGGCCATCTGATTCCTGAGCTGGAAAAAGCGATTGGTCGCAAGCTGGACTGTGTGCGCCCACCGGAAGAGCTTTTAGCTGAAATTGCTGAAGTGAAGGTGATTCATGGCGCCAGTGGCGCTGAGCCTGCACCGCGCAAGCCTAGACCTGGCGGTTCCACGGGCAGTGCAGGGCGTCGTCCGCCACCGCGCCGATAAGGTACTCGACTGAGCCAAAGCCACCTTCGGGTGGCTTTTTTTATCTTAGCCAAAAGTCGTGTAGCGAATTTTTCTGTAAAGCATAGTCTCGTTTTTATGGCTACGTAGTTCTCAGCCTGATTTTGGTTCCAGAACCTTTAAAGACTCGCGCAATACACACTCGTTTAAAAGCTAAGGAGCACGAGATGTCTAAAAACCATGATTGGGAGGCGATAGCCGAAAGCCCAAAATTTAAGCAGCTTGTGGCTCGGAAGCGGGTTGTTCTTTCCGGACTCATGTTGTTCTCAGTCTGCTACTACTTTCTTTTACCGCTGGGTGCGGCTTATTACCAAGATTTATTTAAACGACAAATATGGGGGCCGGTAAATGTAGGACTCGTCTTCGCATTGTCTGAGTTTGTCGTGGCGTGGACGGTAGCGGTCATTTATTCCCGAATTGCTAATAAAGAGTTTGATGTACTGGCAGCCAAAATTGTTGCTGACGCGGAGGCAAGCAAATGAATAAAAATCTGTTAATGGGTGGATTGCTGGCATTGGGCGTTCCTACCTTGGCTTGGGCTGCTGAAGGTGCTGTTGCGCCAGAGTATCGTCTGATGACGTTTATGGTGTTCGGCGCCATCATTATGCTGACGATGTATGTCACTTACATGGCATCAAAAAAGGTGCATTCAGCATCCGATTTCTATACCGCCGGCGGAGGCATATCTGGCCTACAAAATGGCTGGGCCATTGCAGGAGACTATCTCTCTGCGGCTTCTTTCCTCGGTATTGCAGGGCTGATTTCCCTCTATGGCTACGACGGATTTATGTACTCTGTGGGTTGGTTGGTGGCCTATATTACGGTGCTGCTGGTGATTGCAGAGCCTTGCCGAAATATTGGTAAGTACACCCTAGCCGATATCCTGGCTTATCGAAATGATCCGAAAAAAACACGGGTGGTCGGTGCTATCTCCGTGATTACGGTGTCTACGTTTTATCTGACTGCGCAAATGGTGGGAGGTGGCGTATTAGTGAAAACGCTGATCGGTATCGACTATGAGATATCGGTAATGGCAGTGGGTGTGCTGATGTTGGCTTACGTTCTTTTTGGCGGCATGGTGGCCACTACGTATGTTCAAATCATCAAAGCGATTTTGTTAGTCATTGCGTCGATCATTCTTGTCATGCTGGTCTGGGCTCCCTACGGCTTTAGTCTCCCTGAGTTTCTAACGGCGGTTGTGGGGGATGCAAAAGTACAGGGGCAAGTAGCAAAGCTCTTGGGGGATAGTGCCGAGTCCATGTCGCCAGCGGAGCTAGGGCAACGCTTTTTGGAGCCTGGCCTATACCTTAAAGACCCACTGGACCAGATTTCCTTGGGCATGGCACTTGTCTTTGGTACGGCGGGTCTGCCTCACATTTTGATGCGCTTTTTTACGGTACCAAATGCGCAGGAAGCGCGTAAGTCTGTCATTTGGGCTATGGCCATTATTGGTGGCTTCTACGTGCTGACACTGTTCTTGGGTATGGGAGCAGCCATTCATGTTGGCGCGGCAGACATTGCGCTCATTGATAAGGGTGGCAACATGGCTGCACCCCTGTTAGCGCAGTATTTAGGGGGTGGCGCCGACTCCATGATGGGTAACTTCATGCTGGCTTTTGTGGCAGCGGTGGCCTTTGCCACGATTGTGGCCGTGGTTGCCGGGCTGGTACTCGCTGCAGCCTCGGCGATGGCGCATGACATCTATGTCGGCGTAATTCGCGGGGAGCACGCAACTTCGGCGGAGCAGGTCAAGGCTGCACGTGTTTCCACCGTCATTGTGGGGGCCATGGCGATTGCCATCGGCATCGCGGCCAAGGGTCAGAATGTGGCTCATTTGGTGGCGCTGGCCTTTGCGGTTGCGGCTTCGGCAAACCTGCCGTGTGTACTACTGACATTGTATTGGAAGCGCTGTAACACGGGCGGCATTATGGCGGGGATGATCATTGGGACAGTCTCCGCGATTGCATTAGTGATGGTGTCGCCTAATATGACTTACCCACTAAAAGTTAAGGCGGATGCCACAAAATTGATAGCCGAAGCACCGGCTAAACGGGCTGCCTTTGAAGTTAAGCTGACAGATGCTGCTTTGATTGGAAGTGCACGTGTGACGACAACAAAGGCATTAGCTAAGTTGGAGAAAGATGTCACGAAAGCTGAGGAAGATCTGATTAAGTATGCTGACAAAACGACATCAATGATGGGTTTAGAAGAGCCGCTGATCAAGCTTAAAAATCCCGGGATTATCTCCATTCCATTAGGTTTTTTAGCGGTAATTTTTGGATCGCTATTGTGGGGACGTGACCGTCGTTCAGAAGAAAAGTGGACAGAGCTGTATGTGAGACAGAACACAGGGCTAGGTGCATCCAGTGCACATGCACACTAAGTTTTGAGTTTGGTAGCGTCACTTCAGACATGATGAAAAAGCGGGGGTCAGCAACATCGATCCCCGTTTTTTGCCTGAGAAATACCTGAAATTAAGCGTTTCGAGCAACCGAGAGTCTGGCTAGGCCTTGCAGGGCGGCGCGATGGGGTGTGTCGGGTAGGCAGGCAACGGCGGCCACAGCGGCCTCAGCTTCGGTCTGAGCTCGGGCTAAGCTGTAGTCAAGTGCGCCACAGCGCTGAACCAACTGGATGATCTCTTGCAGGTGGTCAAGGCCGCCCGTTCGGATGGCATTGCGCACCATATCGGCCTCGTTGGCGCTGGCCACGGCCATGGCACGAATTAGAGGCAATGTTGGTTTACCTTCAGCGAGGTCATCGCCCACATTTTTGCCCATGACATCGGCGCTGCTGGTGTAGTCCAGCACGTCATCAATAATTTGGAAGGCAGCGCCCAAGTGGCGAGCATAGGTGACCGAAACAGAACGCCATTCATCGCCGGTCAGCGAGGCTGAGCACTCGGCGGCAGCTTCAAACATTTTTGCGGTTTTACCGTGAATCACCTCGAGGTAGCGCGCTTCCGTGGTGTCAGGGTCGTTTTGATTGATGAGTTGCAGGACCTCGCCTTCAGCAATCACGCAGGTGCCATCGGACATAATGTCAAAAATAGCTTGGCGTTGCAGGCGAGCAATCATTTGGAAGGCACGGGAGACCAGATAGTCGCCGACCAAGACTGCCGTGGCATTGCCCCAGTGGGCATTGACCGTTGGACGGCCACGACGCAGCGAGGACTCATCCACAACATCGTCATGCAGCAGGGTGGCGGTATGCAGCATTTCGATGATGGCTGCGACATCAATATGTGCACTGCCGGTGTAGCCGCAAGCGCGAGCCATTAACAGGCTTACCAGCGGGCGCAATCGTTTGCCGCCACTTTGCACAATGTACTCTCCGACTTCGCTGACCAACGGTACGCGAGATTGCAGGTTGGCCGAAATGCAGGCATCAACGGCAGCAAAATCGTCTTTGACGAGGTTCAGGATGTCTTTGAATTCCATGAGGAGGAAACTATTGAGCAAAAGAATGCGCGAATGCTATCAGCCAACGCCGCCTGCGACTACCGTTCAAGCGTGCTAATACGCAACGGTCACGGTATTCACGTAGCGCCAAGTTAAGGGCATTGGCCCTAATGCGCTTGCATGAGGGCTTGCATTTCTCTATCATCACGCGCCTTGCGAATTTTCTCGGTCCCGGGTTTATCCAACTGCATCAATCGCTCATCCGAGCCAGATGCGACCCGCCCCGATTGATGCTTGATGGAGCAGTGTATGTACGCAGTTATTAAGAGCGGTGGTAAGCAACACCGTGTAGTAGAAGGCGAGCGCCTGAAGGTTGAACTTCTGGCTGTTGAGCCAGGCCAAGTCATCACGTTTGACGACGTGCTGATGGTCGTTAATGGCGACAACATCCAAGTCGGTACGCCAATCGTTGCCGGTGCCAAAGTCACAGCCGAAGTGCTGGATCACGGTCGTCACGATAAGATTCGTATTGTTAAGTTCCGTCGTCGTAAGCACTACCGTCGTCAGGCGGGTCACCGTCAGTACTACACTGAACTGAAAATCACGAGCATCAGCGTCTAACGACGTTCTGCGCAAAGAGAGAATAGAGACATGGCACATAAAAAAGCTGGCGGTTCTACCCGCAACGGTCGCGACTCAGAAGCCAAACGACTTGGCACGAAAGTCTACGGCGGCCAAACCATTCAAGCTGGCGCGATCATCATCCGTCAGCGTGGCACGCAATTCTGGGCTGGCGAAAACGTCGGCATGGGTCGCGACCACACCCTGTTTGCCAAGGCTCACGGCGTTGTTCGCTTCGTGACCAAAGGCGCATTCAACCGTAAGTATGTCGAAGTGGTTGCCAGCGCCTAAGCCATGGCTTAGTAGCGTTGATAGCCCTCGGCTGAGCACACGGCTCGGTTGATGACAGAAAGGCCCCGCCGCAACGCGGGGCTTTTTTGTTTGCAGTGGGCGTGCGGGGTTCATTTAGGAGCAGGACAGCATGCGTTTCGTCGATGAAGCGGTGATCAAAGTGGTGGCGGGTGATGGCGGCAATGGCTGCATGAGCTTTCGTCGCGAAAAATTTATCCCGTTTGGCGGACCCGATGGCGGCGATGGCGGCCACGGTGGTTCGGTCTGGGCCGAAGCCGACGTAGGCGTTAACACGCTGGTGGACTACCGCTATCAACGCCAGTTCCGCGCCGAACGCGGCGGCAACGGTCGTGGTGCCAACTGCACCGGCAAAAGTGGCGATGATGTGGTGCTGAAGGTTCCGGTTGGCACGACCTTGCTCGATGAAGTCACTGGCGAAATGCTCGGTGACTTGACCGAAGATGGTCAGCGCATCTTGCTCGCACGCGGCGGTCGTGGCGGCTTGGGTAACATCAACTTCAAGAGCTCGACCAATCGATCGCCCCGTAAAACAACCGATGGCATTCCGGCGGAGCAGCGTGAACTGCGGCTGGAACTCAAGGTGTTGGCAGATGTGGGGTTGCTGGGCTTGCCCAATGCAGGCAAATCCACCTTTATACGCGCCGTTTCGGCCGCGAAGCCCAAGGTCGCGGATTACCCCTTCACCACGCTGGTGCCTAACCTCGGCGTGGTCGATGTCGATCGGCATCGCTCGTTCGTCATGGCCGATATTCCCGGTCTTATCGAGGGGGCGTCGGACGGTGCCGGCCTCGGCATCCGCTTTCTCAAGCATCTGGCGCGTACCCGCTTCCTGCTGCATCTGGTCGATATCGCGCCGTATGACGAGACTGATCCGGTGCACGCCGTGAATGTGATTGCCCATGAGCTGGAGAAGTTTTCGCCCACGCTGGCGGGCCTGCCGCGCTGGCTTATCCTGAACAAGACTGACTTGGTGCATTCGGTGGAAGAAGTCGATGCCCGTTGCAACGACATCGTGGAGCGTTTGGGCTGGACTGGGCCGGTATTCCGGACTTCGGGCCTGACCAAAGAGGGCGCGATGGCGGTCTGCTACCGCTTGATGGAAGCGATCGAGGAGCAGCGTGCAGCTGAGGCTGCTGATCCTGCGCTGGCCGAAGCCGAACAAGCGAAGCGCGAGCAGCTGGTACAAGAAGGTCGCGACCGCATTCGTGAGCTGGATGTTCGCCGTTCGGCAGAGCGTCGTGCACGCCGTTTGGGTATTGATTTGTCTGAGCTGGAGGGTGATGAAGACGACGATTGGGATGAGGATGCCGAAGACGCACCGGAAATCATCTATCGTCCGTAAGCGGCTTGAGCCCTAGCGCGCAAGGCCGCACAATCGCGGCTTCGTTATCGTCTTAGCTACCGTTTAGGTTTTCGGGATTTCGCATCATGTCTCTGCACCGCTCGCGCCTTCAGCATGCCCGTCGCTGGGTCGTCAAAATCGGCTCGGCCTTGCTCACCGACAATGGTCAGGGCTTAGATCAGGCCGCCATGGCGGCTTGGGTGGCGCAGATGGTGGCGTTGAAGGCACGCGGCATCGAGCTGATTTTGGTGTCATCGGGTGCTGTGGCAGAGGGCATGGTGCGCATGGGGCTTACCCAGCGTCCTGAGTCTGTGCCGGCCTTACAAGCCTGTGCCGCCATCGGCCAGATGGGCTTGGTTCAGGCCTATGAATCGCATTTTCGTGAGCACGGCGTGCGTACGGCGCAGGTGCTGCTTACGCACGATGATCTTGCCGATCGTCAGCGCTATCTCAATGCGCGCAGTACGCTACGTACCTTGATGGACTGGGGTGTACTCGCTGTCATCAATGAAAATGACACCGTGGCGACCGACGAAATTCGCTTTGGCGACAACGACACGCTGGGCGCTCTGGTGGCCAATCTGGTCGAGGCCGAAGCGCTGATCATCCTGACCGATCAGGAAGGCATGTTCGATCGCGACCCTCGAAATGACCCCGATGCCGTGTTGTTGCCTGAAGTTCAGGCCATGGACGAGCGTTTACTGGCGATGGCCGGCGGTGGTGGCAAGTTCGGCCGCGGCGGCATGGTCACGAAAGTGCGCGCGGCGCGTCTGGCGGCCCGTTCGGGCTGTGCCACAGTGATTGCCAGTGGCCGGGGTATCGATGTGCTGACGCGTATTGCCGATGGTGAGGTGCTGGGCACGCTGTTGTTGCCCGAGCAGGACCGACTGGCGGCGCGAAAGCAATGGTTGGCAGGGCATTTACAACATGCTGGCCGGCTGGTGCTGGATGCCGGTGCGGTGAAGGCGCTGCAAAGCGGTGGCCGAAGCCTATTGCCTGTCGGTGTGCGTGAAGTGCAAGGCACGTTCTCTCGCGGTGAGGTCGTGGCTTGCCTCGATGAGCAGGGCCAACAGGTCGCCGTGGGCATGGTCAATTACAGTAGCGATGAAGCGTGCCGAATTGCAGGCCAGGCTTCTGAGCGCATCGAAAGTCTGCTCGGTTACGCCGACGCGCCAGAACTGATTCATCGCGACAACATGGTGGTTGTCTAGCGCCGTGGTCGGTCAGCGCGGACGTATCCTGCTGGCACTGACATCACTCTATTTAGTCTGGGGCTCGACCTACCTCGCCATGCGCTGGGCCATCGAAGGCATGGCGCCGCTGTTTATGGCGGGCGTAAGGTATCTCGTGGCGGGCGGCATCATCTACGCATTTCTCGCCCTGCGCGGGCATCCCCATCCCAGCGTGAAGCAATGGCGCAATGCCGGTTTTGTCGGCACCTTGCTGCTGGTGGGCGGCAATGGCGGCGTTGGCTTGGCGATGGAAGTGGGCGTGAACTCGGCGCTATCAGCCACGGTGGTGGCCTTAACGCCACTTTGTGCCGCACTTTTCGCACGCCTCTGGGGGCAGCGGACCACCGCGCGCGAGTGGTTGGGGTTGTTGCTGGGCGTGCTCGGCATTGTCTTGCTGAAGCAGGGCGAGGGGCTGGCCGGCTCCGTGTTTGGTTTTGCCGTGCTCATTTTCGCTGCGCTGATCTGGTCGTTCGGCTCCATGTGGGGCAAGCACCACGAGCAACCCAATGTCTGGATGGCCAGCGCCGTGCAAATGTTGGTGGGTGGCGGGGCGCTGCTCATCGCGAGTTTGCTGCGGGGTGAGGCTTGGGGGGCTCCCGCATCGGCACAGAGTTTTTGGGCGCTGATCTATCTGATTTTTGTCGGCGCCATCGTCGGTTTCTCTTCGTATGTCTATCTCCTGGCGACTGTGCGCCCCGCACTGGCGACTAGCTATGCCTATGTCAATCCAGTCGTGGCGGTGGTGCTTGGTGTGTGGTTGGGCGGTGAAACCGTTGATGCCGCCGAGCTCTGGGGTCTGGCGGTGATTCTGATGGGGGTACTGCTGGTGTGCTGGCCGGTTCCATCGGCTTCAGATCAGTCGAAACAAATTTCACCGAAGGCGAATCAATGAACCTACGACAGTGGCTGCTTTTTATTGGCCTGACCCTATTGGCTGCCATGCTGGGTGGCGCATTTGCCGGCTGGTGGTTGTTCCAGCATGTTGATGCCCGCGTTCAGCTCAAGAACCAGCCCATGGTAGTGTCATTGCCTGAGGCCTTTGCGGTGAGTGCAGATGTGCTGAATGTGCTGGACGTTCGCATTGATGGTGATGTATCGGCACGCGTGCCCGTCAATCAGCTCATTACAGTGCCCATCCGTGACACGCTCAAGGTAACTGCCTCGGTGGATAGCGATGTGCCCATTCGTATGACGGTGCCCGTGCGTGAGCGCGTGTCTATCGATCAAGTGGTTCACGTGGATACGCAGGTTCAGGTTCGTGTACTGGGCCGTGATTTAACGCTGCCGGTGCGCGGCGATGTGCCAATCAAAGCAATGATTCCCGTGAATTTGGATATTCCGGTAGATCAGCGTGTGCGCGTCCGCTTCAGTACGCCGGCGGATGTGCGCATCGATCAGCCCTTACGGATTCCGCTGAAGGCGGTCATTGATACGGTGGTGCCGGTACATAGCCAGTTGCGCGTGCCGGTGCAGTCTGCGTTACAGGCCAATATTCGTGTGCAAGGCCCGGTGCCTGCTGTGATTGAACAGGCGGACTTACGCTTGCCGTTGCGTGATTTGGCGCTCGACATGAAGCGCAAGCAGCCATGACCCTAACGCCTCGTCTGGCCTTGACCGTATCGCTGATGGCGATGCTGACCTGCGTCGTGGGAGGCGGATTGGGTGTGCTGATCTATCTGCGCTTAGTGGTTGGCATGGATTTGAGTCAGCAGCAAATATTGATGCGGCTGCCTGAGGGATTGCGCGCACTTGTAGACATCACCGATCCGGTGCCGATAAAAATTGACGGCTTGGTGAATGCGCGAGTTCCTATCGATCAGACCTTTCAGCTCCCTTTGACGGGGAGCTATGTTGCGCAAGTCGAGTTCAATGCCCAGATCCCGTTGAAAACGACCGTCACCTATCGTGGCAGCATTCCCATCCGGGCGTTTACGGATCTGCGTGGCAGCACCGCCTTAGTGGTGAACTCGCGCTTTTTGCCACAATTCGATTTGATGGCACGTGTGCCGTTGAACTTCGATCTGCCCATTACGTTAACCGTGCCCATAGAGACTGAAATTGCGTTGGCTTATCGCGGGCCCTTGCAGTTTTCCTTAAACCAGCAAGTGGCGGTGCCTGTCCTTACGACACTAAACACGCAATTTGCCCTGCATCGGGAAGCGCAAGCGCCGGTGCTGGCAAAAATTGGCCTACACGTTCATGCGCCCTCGGCAGCGATTCCTGTGCTTATCGAGCAGGCTGACCTGCGTCTGCCCATTCAGCAGCTTACGTTGCAACGCAGCGCGCCCTAGTCACAGGTTGCGATCCAAAGTTTGATCTGGGTCAATAACGCCAAGCCAGCAGAGTGGTGTCATAGCCTCATCAGTCATGATGAGGAGAAAGGCCATGTTGATGGAGTTATTGGGAACCTGGAGTGGGGTTTTATCGTTTGTCGTTATTGTGCTGTCGGCAGTGGGTATTCCACTGGGGGTGATGTGGGCCTTGATGCGTCAATACAAAGGACCCATTGAGTTAGCGCATGAGCCTCAGGTACCTGATCACGTGCAGCATTCGGCCTGGCGTAATCAGCGTTACGAGCATTGAACCTGAAGGCGTGCGTTGAGTCCGGGCAGGTCTTTCAGCGTGATCTGGCGGCCTGCCACGGTAATCAGGTTGTCGTCTTGTAGTTTGTGCAGGGTACGGCTCAGCGTCTCTAGGGCTTGGCCGAGATAATTGGCTAAGTCTTCTCGCGTCATGGTCAGGCGCAGCACCTGAGCAGAAAGACGATGCCTTGCCTGCCGCGCTGACCAGCTCAACAAAAAGCTCAGCACGCGCTCTTCAGCACTGCTTTGGCTGAGCATGTGCATGCGTTGGTAGTCGGCGCGAATCTCATTGCTCATGATTTGAAAAAGATGGCTTTGCAGTTCCGGTAGTTGCTGCGACAGTCTGCTCATGGCATTTACCGGCAGTTCACATAGCCCTGTCTTTTCGGTGGCGATGGCGGTGCTCGCGCAATGCGATTGCGCCAAATTATCCAAACCGATGACCTCGCCCGGCAAATAAAAACCGGTGATCTGCGTTGATCCATCCGCCTGCGTCATAACCGTTTTCAAAGCGCCGGATTGAACGGCGTATATCGCACGGGCGCTATCACCTTGGCGGTAGACGCTCTCGCCTTTGCTAAGCAGATTTTGTGAGTTGATCAAGCTGCTTAGCTGTTCCAGCGCTCCTGCTTCAAAGCTGGGCGGGAAGCACACCTTGTGCAGTCCGCATTCAATGCAGTGGGATGATGGCGAGGTAAGAGACATAAGTCGTATTTCCACCACTAGGATTTTCCAGAAGCATATCAGCAGGCATAAAAAAACCGGTCACGAGGACCGGTTTTTTATCCACACGCTTTTCGTCCGCAAAGAGCCAGTCAGGCGCAGCGAACGCAGAGCTTAGGCGAGGGCCTTGATCTGAGCGTTCAGACGGCTCTTATGACGAGCAGCCTTGTTCTTGTGGATGATGCCCTTGTCGGCGATACGGTCGATGACCGGAACAGCAACAGTGTAGGCAGCTTGCGCTACGGCCTTGTCGCCGGCGGCGATGGCGTTCACGACTTTCTTGATGTAAGTACGCACCATGGAGCGCAGGCTCGCATTGTGCAGGCGCTGCTTGTCGTTTTGACGAGCGCGCTTCTTGGCTTGTGCAGAGTTGGCCACAGGGCGACTCCTAAATAAATCGGTGAATAAAGTGTCTCAAATATGCGGGTTTGCATATCTAAAATCAGGCGCGCAATGATGCCGATCCCATCGCACTAAGTCAACTACTCTGGTGGCGATACTGGGGCGGCTGGGCTAACATCACGCCGCGCATCAGGAGTCGTCATGTCTAACCCACCATTGCAGTCTACCAACAGCCGCTTGTGGCGCTCGACCTTTATTGTCAGTGCAATGACGCTACTGTCGCGTATTGCGGGCTTGGTGCGAGACATGGTGTTCATGAATTTGTTCGGTGCCGGCAAGCTCATGGATGCCTTTTTGGTGGCCTTTAAGATTCCTAATTTTTTGCGACGATTATTTGCAGAGGGTGCTTTTTCGCAGGCGTTTGTGCCGGTACTGACAGACGTTAGGGCGCAGCGCGGCGAGGCTGCTGTGCGGCAGCTCATTGATCATGTTGCCGGTTCGCTAACCATCATTATTGGTAGCTTAACCGCCGTTGCCATTGTCTTTTCACCGGCCATTATTTTCATCTTTGCCCCCGGCTTCCGCGAGGACACGGTGCGCTTTGATCTCGCCGCCGACATGTTGCGCATCACCTTTCCTTATTTACTGCTCATTTCGCTCACGGCTTTCGCTGGCGGCATTCTGAATACCTACGGCCGCTTTGGTGCGTCCAGCTTTACGCCGGTATTAATGAATCTGACCATGATTGGCTGCGCTGTGTGGCTGGCTCCCTTATTAACAACACCCATCATGGCCCTAGCTTGGGGCGTGCTGATTGCCGGTATCGTTCAGCTCGGCTTTCAATGGTTTCCGCTACGTCAAATCAATCTGGTGCCGCGCTTCAAGCCGGACTTTAAAGACCCGGACGTGAAGCGAATTCTGACACTCATGCTGCCCGCCATGTTTGGCGTGTCGGTGAGTCAGATTAACCTTTTGCTAGATACGATTTTGGCGTCCTTTCTGGTGGCCGGCTCGGTGTCTTGGCTGTATACCGCCGAGCGTCTCACCGAACTGCCACTGGGGTTAATTGGTATTGCGGTGGCTACGGTAATTTTGCCCACGTTGTCGACTAAGCATTCGGAAAGGTCAGATGCAGAGTTTCGCAGCACGATTGATTGGGCGTTGAAGGTGATTTTCATGGTGGGCGTGCCAGCCTCACTGGCTATGGGTATTCTGGCAGAGCCCTTAATGGCGGCACTTTTTCATCATGGCCAATTTGATCGGGTCGATGTTGTGAAGTCTGCGATGGCGTTGCAAGCGCTCTCCGGCGGCATTCTCGCCTTCATGTTGGTGAAGGTCTTTGCCCCAGCGTTTTATGCTCGCCAGGACGTGAAGACCCCGGTGCGCATCGGCATTATTGCGATGGTGGCTAACATGGTGTTCAACCTCATGTTGGTCTGGCATTTAGAGCATGTAGGTTTGTCGCTGGCCAGTACGTTGTCGGCCTTCTTAAACGCCGGGCTGCTTTATAAAGGCCTGCATGAAAAGGGCATTTATCGTTTTGAGCGGCATTGGATAAAATTAGCCCTGCGTTTTGCTTTGGCGAATGCCGTCATGGTTGGCGTACTGTTGGCCATCACCCCCGATAGTCTCTGGTGGCTGGATAATCCGGGTTGGTCGCGTGTGGGCTGGGTCTTGCTGATTTGTGTCGGTGGTGCCGCGAGTTATGGTCTGGCGTTGTTGGCTGTGGGATTCCGGCCACATGAGCTGCGCCATCACTGATGCGCATCCTTTATACTGCGCTGCTTTTTCACGCTGACGCCTTAACGAGTTTGCCCTCATGCAGCTAATTCGCGGACTGCACAATTTGCGCCCCGAGCATCGGGGCAATGCCGTGACCATAGGTAACTTTGATGGCGTGCACCACGGCCATCAAGCCATGGTAGCGGCGTTGAAGCAGCGCGCTGATGCTTTGGGTGTGCCTGCGTTGGTGATGTGTTTCGAGCCGCAACCCCAGGAATTTTTTGCTGAGTCAGCCGGTCGTGATGCGCCCGCGCGCTTAATGACGTGGCGCGACAAGGTTGAGGCGCTGGCTGAGGCCGGTGCCGATCGGGTGTTGTTGGTGCGTTTTAATGCGCGTTTTCGTGCCTATACCGCTAACGGTTTTATTGATGAGCTGTTGGTGTCGGCCTTGGGCGCGCGCCATGTGCTGGTTGGCGATGACTTTCGCTTCGGTTGTGATCGCAGCGGTGATCACGCCTTGCTTACCGCCCGTGGCCAGCAGCAGGGCTTTACGGTCGGGCAGATGCCGACGGTGACGGTGGCCGATGAACGCGTCAGCAGCACGCGTCTGCGCGCAGCAGTGGCTGCGGCTGACTTTGCCCTGGCCGAGGCGCTGACCGGCCGCCCGTTTGCCGTCGCCGGTCATGTTGTGCATGGCGACAAGCTTGGCCGTACGCTGGGCCTGCCCACGGCGAACCTGCTCATGCACCGGCAGGTTCTGCCCCTGCGCGGCGTTTTTGCAGTTGAGGTTTTTGGGGCCGATGCTGCTGCGCCAGAAAAAGCGTATCCGGGTGTGGCCAATGTCGGTTCGCGACCGACCGTGCAGGGCGTGCAGGCGCGCTGCGAAAGCTTTTTACTGAATTTCAGCGGTGATCTTTACGGTCGTCGCTTGCGGGTGGTGTTTCGCCACAAGCTGCGTGATGAACAGCGTTTTCCGTCTCTGGATGCGCTGAAAACGGCTATCGAGGCAGATGTTGCCGCAGGCCATGACTACTTTGCGGTGTAACGAGCGCTTTATGGATTACAAGAACACGCTGAACCTGCCGGAAACCGACTTTGCCATGAAGGCCAGCCTGGCCACGCGCGAACCGGCGCGCGTCGAGGCCTGGCGCGAAAAGCAGCTGTACGCGCAGATTCGTGCTGCGCGAGCCGGCGCACCGAAGTTCATCTTGCATGACGGCCCGCCCTACGCCAACGGCGACATCCATATCGGTCACGCCGTGAACAAGATTCTGAAAGACATCATCGTGAAAGCGAAAACGATGAGCGGCTTTGATGCGCCCTATGTGCCGGGCTGGGATTGTCACGGCCTGCCCATCGAGCTGAATGTCGAAAAGCAGGTCGGCAAGCCCGGCGTGAAGGTCAGTGCTAAAGAGTTTCGCGAGAAGTGCCGTGAGTACGCGGCCTCGCAGGTGACACGTCAGTCCGTTGATTTCCAGCGCTTAGGTGTTCTGGGCGATTGGGATAACCCGTACCTGACCATGAATTACACGCAGGAAGCCGACATCATTCGTGTGCTCGGCCAGATCGCAGGCAATGGACATCTGCACAAGGGTTTGAAGCCAGTGCATTGGTGCATGGACTGTGCGTCGGCACTGGCAGAAGCGGAGGTCGAGTATCAGGACAAGACCTCGGCGGCGATTGATGTGGGCTTTGCTGTGGTTGATGCCGGTGATTTTTCCACACGCGTTGGCGTGAATGTGCCGACGGCCGAACTGGTGATCTGGACCACGACGCCGTGGACGCTGCCGGCTAACCAGGCCGTATCGCTGCATCCCGAGCTGGCTTATGTCGTTGTGCGTGTGACAGTGGCTGGCGGCGTGCGTCACCTCGTGCTTGCCGAGTCGCTGTGGGAAGCCGCTGTCGCTCGCTATGAAGGCAGCGATGCCGTGGTGCTGGCGACATTTGCCGGCCAGACCCTGGAAGGTCTGCAGCTGCAGCATCCGTTCTACGCGCGCGTGGTGCCGGTGATTGTTGGTGAGCATGTCACGGCCGATGCCGGTACCGGCGCTGTGCATACCGCGCCTGGTCACGGTCAGGACGACTTTGTCATTGGCCGCCAGTATGGCCTGCCGGTGGATAATCCGGTCGATGGCAATGGCGTTTTCCTGCCCAGCACGCCGCGTTTTGCTGGCCTGCACGTGAACAAGGCCAACGAGGCCATTCTCGATGCCTTGCGCGAACCGCGCGCCGACGGCTCCTTCGCGCTGCTCTGCTACAAGAAGTTCCAGCACAGCTATCCGCATTGCTGGCGCCACAAGACACCGATCATCTTCCGCGCCACGCCGCAGTGGTTTATCAGCATGACCCAGAACGGTCTGCGTGATAGCGCGCTGTCGGCCATCAAGCAGGTGCAATGGCTGCCAGACTGGGGTCAGGCGCGTATCGAAGGCATGGTCGCCGGCCGCCCGGACTGGTGCATTTCGCGTCAGCGTACCTGGGGTGTGCCGATTACCTTGTTCGTGCATAAAGAGAGCGGCGAGCTGCATCCGCGCACGGCCGAGCTGATCGAGCAGGTGGCGCTGCGCGTCGAGGCCGAGGGCATCGAGGCGTGGTTCTCGCTGGCAGCCAATGAGCTGCTGGGCGCTGAGGCGGAGCAGTACGACAAGGTCACCGACACGCTCGATGTCTGGTTCGATTCCGGCGTCACCCATGCCTGCGTGCTCAAGCGTTTCGACGGCTTGCAGTATCCGGCGGACCTTTATCTGGAAGGTTCGGACCAGCATCGCGGTTGGTTCCAGTCATCGCTGCTCACGGCGGTCGCTGCCAATGGTTCGGCCCCGTTCAAGACCGTGCTCACGCATGGCTTCACGGTCGATGGCCAGGGTCGCAAGATGTCGAAGTCGGTGGGCAATGTCGTCGCGCCGCAAAAGGTCATGCAGACGCTGGGCGCCGACATCATCCGTCTTTGGGTCTCGGCCACCGATTACCGTGGCGAGATGTCGGTCAGCGACGAAATCCTCACGCGCATGTCCGACAGCTATCGTCGCATCCGCAACACGCTACGCTTCCTGCTCTCGAACCTGAACGGTTTCGATCCGGTGCGCGATGCCGTCCCCGCCGACCAAATGCTGGCGCTGGATCGCTGGGTGGTGGATGCCGCTGCGCGTCTGCAGGATGACATCCGCGTGGCCTACGATGATCTGCAGTTCCACCAGATCTATCACAAGCTGCACAACTTCTGCGTGGTCGAGCTCGGTGGCTTTTACCTCGACATCATCAAGGATCGCCAGTACACCACGCAGGCGCAGTCGTTAGCGCGTCGTTCGGTACAGACCGCGCTCTGGCACATCGCCGAAGCATTCGTGCGCTGGGCCGCGCCCATCCTCAGCTTCACCGCCGAGGAAATCTGGGAAGTGCTGCCGGGCGAGCGCGTTGGTTCGGTCTTTCTCGCTGAGTGGTACACGGGTCTGGCGCGTCTGCCCGAAGATCAGCCGCTGCTCACGCGTGATTACTGGACGCAGGTGCTGGCGGTGAAGTCAGCCGTGAACAAGCAGATTGAAGAAGCGCGCAATCGCAAGGAAGTCGGCTCGGGGTTGTCGGCCGAGGTCGAACTCTTTGTCAGCCCAGCACTGCGTGAATTGCTGACGCCACTGGGCGATGAGCTGCGCTTCGTTTTGATCACCTCGGCGGCCCGCCTGCGCGCGGGTGAAGAGGCCGGTGGCAGCGAAACCGATGTAGAGGGCTTGCGCGTGGCGGTATTGGCGTCAGCGCACAGCAAGTGCGCGCGCTGCTGGCATTACCGTGCCGACGTAGGTAGCCATGCAGATCATCCCGATATTTGTGCCCGCTGCGTCGTTAACGTGGCCGGAAAAGGCGAGGAGCGAAGTTATGCGTAACGACTCAGTACTACAACGTGTCGGGCGTCAGCTGGTGGCGGCCCCGTGGGGTTGGTTGTGGATTGCCGTCGCGATTTTTATTGCCGACTATTTCACTAAAGTCTGGGCGAGCGAGTCCTTGGTTTATGGTTGGCCGCGGTATGTACAGCCGTGGCTCAATTGGACGCTGGCGCACAATACCGGCGCGGCATTCAGTTTTCTGCATGATGCGGGTGGTTGGCAGCGCTGGTTTTTCGTGGCAGTGGGCGTCATCGTCAGCATCTGTTTGTTGGTCTGGTTGCAACGCCTGCCTGCCGGTTCGCGTTGGTTGCCGGTGGCGATTGTGCTGCTGCTAGGCGGTGCCTGGGGCAATCTCTACGACCGAGCCTTGCAGGGTTATGTTGTCGATTTCATTCATGTGCACTGGGCAGGCAGGAATTTCCCGGCGTTTAATATCGCGGATATTGGGATTTCAATTGGGGCCACCATGCTAATCATCGACAGTTTGTTTTTAGAAGCACGCCGCGAGCATAAGTCATGAGTGCCGTCGGTCCGGGCAAGCGCGTGTGCTTGCATTTTTCGGTGGCGCTGAGCTCTGGCGAACAGCTCGATAGTACGCACGAGCGCAATGATCCGCCCACGATGGTGTTTGGTGATGGCAGCTTACTGCCAGCCTTCGAGGCAGCCATTGAGGGCATGCAGGCGGGTGAGCAAGGTCGGTTTGTCATTAAAAATGGCTTTGGTGAGTGGAACGAAGACAGTGTTCAGCACTTTCCCCGCCACCAGTTTGGCGAGCAGCTGCTTGAGCCGGGCATGGTCATGCATTTTGCCGATGCTAGTGGTGCCGAGTTGCCGGGCATCATCAAAGATCTGCCAGAAGGGATAGTGGTGGTGGACTTTAACCACCCCTTGGCTGGGCGTGAGCTCGTTTTTAGCGTGGATATCCTGCGGGTCATGGATGCCGACGCTACCGCTGTGACATTGAATTAAGCGAGACAGGAGCCGGTCATGGACATCAAACTTGCTAATCCACGTGGCTTCTGTGCCGGCGTCGATCGCGCGATCGAAATTGTCAATCGCGCACTGGAAGTGTTCGGCCGCCCCATCTATGTCCGCCACGAAGTCGTGCATAACAAATTTGTCGTGGATGACCTGCGCAATCGCGGCGCCGTATTTGTTGATGAGCTGGATCAAGTGCCCGACGATGCCATTGTGATTTTCTCGGCGCACGGCGTGTCCAAGACGGTACAAAGCGAAGCTGCTGCGCGGGGCCTGAAGGTGTTTGATGCGACTTGCCCATTGGTCACCAAGGTGCATATGGAAGTTGCACGTTATGCCCGTAGCGGTACCGAAGCCATTCTGATTGGTCATCAAGGCCATCCGGAAGTGGAAGGCACCATGGGGCAGTATGAGCGTCACTATGGTGGCGATATCTACCTCGTGGAAGATGAGGCCGATGTGGCCAAGCTGGTGGTGCGTAATCCTGAGAACCTCGCCTTTGTCACCCAGACCACGCTGTCGGTTGATGACACCGCACGCGTTATCGATGCCCTGCGCGCCAAGTTTCCGGCCATTCAGGGACCTCGCAAAGATGATATTTGCTACGCCACGCAAAATCGTCAGGACGCCGTGAAAACGCTGGCGGAGCAGTGCCAAGTTGTACTGGTGGTGGGCTCGCCGAACTCGTCAAACTCTAATCGTTTGCGCGAATTGGCGGAGCGTATCGGCGCTCAGTCTTACTTGATCGACAATGCTGAGCAAATCGAAAAAAGCTGGCTGCAGGATGTGAAGGCCGTTGGCGTCACCGCTGGTGCTTCAGCCCCGGAAGTGCTGATCGCGCAAGTGATTCAGCGCCTCAGCGATTGGGGCGGCAATGTGCCAGAGGAGCTGGCAGGTCGTCCTGAACACATTGTTTTCTCCATGCCAAAAGAGCTGCGGATTCCCGTTAAAGCGGTTTAAGTCTTCGCCGTTGGTCGTGCCGGTCATCAGCGGAGGTCGCGAATAGCGCATTGCTGATCTAGCCTTTGTGACAGACAGGATGTCTGTGGCGGAGGCGAACATGACGGGCAGGGATCAGCGCGGTATGGGCTTGGCCGAGGCTTTAGTGGCCTTGGCACTGTTAGCGGTAGCCTTAAATGGGCTGCTGGCGGCGCAATGGCAAGCTAGGCAACTACAACAATCGGCGGCGACGCGGCTGTTGGCGCTGCAAGCCATACAAGACTTTGCTGCACGCTGGCGCCTGAATCCTCGCGGCGAATCCCATTACCGTCTAGCCCTTGCCCAGCCCTTACCCCATCCCACAAAGGTAGATGCCTGCGAGTCGCAAGCCTGCGATGCCGAGGCGAGAGCCTTAGCCGATGTGGGCGCACTGGCCCTGCAGTTACGCCGGGATCTGCCCCGCGTGCAATGGCATTTGCAGCCCTGTCTGGATGCGCCAGGTAGCTGCTTGCTGGTGGCATGGTCTGGCACAGAAGCCAGTGCCGGCCCGGAGGGGGGCTGCCTGGATGCGAGCGGCGTACGCCTAGCGCAGGCGCATTGTTCGGTTTTGCTGCTGCCATGAAGTCACAAACAGGCGTGGCATTGGCCGAGTGGCTGTTGGCCAGCGTGATCGGGATCATCCTCATGATGGCGGCTGTGGCGTGGTTAAGCAGCAGCTGGCAGCTCGCGTTAGCACAACGACAAGCACTGCAAACGGCTAATGCCGGGCAATGGGCGCTGCAACGGCTTCGTCAACGGGCCGAATGGGCGGGGTTCGGTGGGGTACACCCGCTGGCGCTAGATAATGCGCGGTTGAGTGCGTGGCTCAGTGACAATAACCGGGGCTTGGGTAAACCGCTCAGCGATCAGCTGACGCTGCAATTTCTCGCGGATCGTGCGGTGCTGGATTGTGAAGGCACTCGCGTCTTGTCAGGCCAAGTGCTTGTTGAGCGTTATTTTGTCCGAGCCGATAGCAGTACTTCTGGCTGGGTATTGGCCTGCGATGCGGGGCAGTGCGATGCCAATACCTGCTCGCGCTTAGGCGATTCCGGCATCGCGCTGTTGGCCGATGTTGATAGCTTTCAGGTGCTTTATGGCCTTGCGCCCAGCGACACTTTGGCGGGCGCTTATATTGACGCCTCGGCCTTAAGGTCGATGTCGCCAGCGACGCGCGTGCGTAGCTTAAGGATTGGCCTTTTCTTGCGTGGCAGTGAGCTGTTACCACGCAAACGCCGTTGGCAGCCTCCTGCCGATTGGTTAGGCATCAGTCTGGGGAGCATCACCGATGCACGCGCGCATCGCGCCCTGAGCCAAACGCTGGAGCTGCCCAATGGCTAAGCATGCAGGTGCTCAGCAGGGTTATGTGTTGTGGAGCCTACTGGTCATGCTCGGTGTCATGACGGAGTTGGCGATCACGAGCTTGAAGGTGGCGGCCCACGAAGGCATAGGCGTGCGCCTCACCGAGCAGCGTTTTCAACAATCTCAATGGCTGGCTCTCTTGGCGCATCAATTAGAGCGTTTGCCTGTGCCATCGCGCACAGATGCGGATAAGCAGCAAATCTGGCATCCCTTGCGTGCGTCACCCAGTCAAGGATGTGGGCGGATGGAGCGCGCGTTGTTGACCCAAGAGCGGCAAAATTGCACCGCGATTCATCAGCCGCTGCTGTCAGCAGTGCATGAACCCGCAACATGGCAGTGGCGATTAAGCGTCCAGCCGAATCACGAGGCTGAACTTCAGGAAGGTACTGATCTCGCGGCCTTTCCCATGCTAAAAGCGCAAGCTTGGCAGCTTGAGCTGATCTCGGGGAACCGCTCTGGCACATCCCCACAAGGGCTCTGGTTACGTTATGAGCAGGTATCACCATGAGGGCAGGCAAAATAAAGCAGAGTGGCGCGTTGCTCGCGGAGTACATGCTTGTGCTCGCGTTAAGCGCATTCATGCTCGTGCTGGCGATGAGTAGTTGGTCGAGCTGGCAGCAAGCCAGCACGGCTCGCCAACTCGGTGTGCAATGGCAATTGGCGCTGATGCGTTTGCGCCAGCGAGCACTGACGGATGCGCGGGCGTGGACTCTGTGCACCAGTGCCGACGGCAAGGTTTGTCAAAGCATATGGAGTGCGTCTTGGCTGGCCTTCGCCGATACCAACGGAGACAACCAACGGCAGCCGGACGAGCCCCGTATGGTTTTCGGGCCGCCCATTCCGCTGAATTGGCGCATAGTCTGGAGAGGATTTAGACCCAGTACGGGCATCGTCTGGTCGGAATGGGGCGATGCTGCGTTATCCAATGGCACATTGACCCTCTGTGCCCCAAAAGCGCAGGATTCCACGCTGCGTCAGTGGATAATCAGTAAGTCGGGTCGAGTGCGATTAGTCATGCCGGCCAGCTCCGCCAGTACGCTCAGTGCGGCGCGCGCCATTTGTGCGGAAATATAGTGGATGGGTGCTTAGGTTTTATGACATGCGTGTGATCGTAGTGGGTGGCGGAATAAATGGTTTGCTCAGCACGCGACTGCTAGCCGCTGCGGGCGTTGACGTGACGCTGCTGGAGCGCGGAAGCATAGGCCAGGAAGCGTCTTGGGCCGGTGGCGGCATCGTGTCGCCTCTGTATCCTTGGCGTTATCCACCAGCGGTCACTGCTCTGGCGCGATGGGCGCAGGCAGCGTATCCCGCATTAACTCAGGCACTCCTAGATGAAACCGGACTGGATGCTGAGTTCACACGCAGCGGCTTGCTCTTTCTGGATACCTTGGATGCACGCGACGCACAGGCTTGGGCGCAGCAGCAGGGTGTTGCCTGTGACCTGTTGCAGACAAATGCCCTGCATCGGCGTTGGCCTGGGCTAGCGGGCGATGTTGAGCATGGGGTCTATTTGCCTGACGTAGCGCAGGTACGAAACCCACGATTGCTAAAGGCCTTACGTGCCGCTTTGGTTGGCCAGCAACGAGTCACACTGCGGGAGCAAGCAGAAGTGGTTCGGGTGGCGAGCCAGCCGAAACCGCGGGTGGTGTTAGCCCATGGCGACAAGCTGGAGGCTGATGCCGTGGTACTCACGGGCGGCGCGTGGACGCAACACTTGCTGCGTGACATAGGTTTGACTCTGCCGATTCGCCCTATAAAGGGCCAGATGCAGCTGTATCAGCTTGCGCCGGGTGCGTTGAAAACCATGATATTGCGGAAAGGTCATTACGTGATTCCTCGCCGTGATGGCCTCGTGCTGTGTGGCTCGACGTTGGAAGATACGGGCTTCGAAAAGTCCATTACGGAGACGGCGCATGCCACCTTGCGAGCCGCCGCGCTGAGCTTGTGGCCTGCACTGGCGCAGGCGCCGTGTGTGGCGCAGTGGGCCGGTTTACGTCCGGCTTCTCCCAATGGCATTCCGTTTATTGGCGAAGTGCCCAGTCATCCCGGTGTGTGGGTGAACGCGGGGCAGTTTCGCAATGGTCTCGTGCTGGCACCAGCGTCCGCGCAATTACTGTGCGATCAGCTGTTGAGGAGGGCCGGCACTTTAGATGCCGCCCCCTACCAAATACTGCCTTAATCCTGAGGTGGGTTTTCGCGGAAATAACGGTCGCGGTGTGCTTCGCAACAAAAGACTTTGCCGCGCGATTGTGTGCTCTCGCCCACGGGGATATGGACCTGGCAATAGGCACATGCCAGCATCGCTTCCGGCGACTTTTCTGTAGTTGGGGAGGTGGGTGGGAGAGACGCCTGCTTGTCGAGCAGTTTCCTCACTAAGCGATAGCCGTACCACGCAATGGCTGCAAAAAGTAAAAAACGAATCAACATAGCCATCAGTGTTTCCTTCAGCTTGAACCTGTCCTCGTCTATCCTAGGCAACTTCGACACGACTGCAAACTAAAATCATGCCTTTACGCATTGCACTAGCTCAGCTCAACCTCTTAGTCGGTGATATTCCCGGCAATACCGGGCATTTAATTCAAGCGGCAGAACGGGCACGCGACCAAGACGGCGCGGATGTCATTGTCTTTCCCGAGCTCAGCCTGACAGGTTACCCGCCGGAAGATTTACTTCTACGCCCCAGCCTCGCGGTTCGCGTTGAGCAAGCGCTGGCGCAGCTCAGTGCGGTGCGCGGCATCACACTCGTTTTTGGTCTGCCGGAATCGCATGGGGATGGTCTGCGCAATGCCGCTTGGGCGCTACGCGATGGCGTTGTGCTGGCACGTTATGCCAAGCAGCAGTTGCCGAATAATCAGGTGTTCGATGAGCGCCGCTATTTTGTTCCCGGTCACGATGCCGTGGTGTTTGAGCAAAATGGTCTGCGTTTGGCACTGACTATTTGCGAAGATATTTGGCATGCGGGCCCTGCTCGTGCGGCTCAGGCGGCAGGCGCAGACTTGATCTTGAACTTGAATGCTTCGCCATTTCACGCCGGCAAGGCCAGTGAACGGCAGCGCGTGGTTGCTCAGCGCTGTCAGGAAACGGCCCTGCCAGTGGTGTATTGCAATCTCGTGGGGGGGCAAGACGAGCTCATTTTTGATGGCGGCTCGTTTGTGTTGCAAGCCGATGGCACAGCCGCGTTACAGGCGCCGTGGTTCGAAGTAGGCCTCTATTGTGTCGATTTCGATACCCATACGCGGCGTTTCTTACCAGCGGCTCAGGCCGCCATGCCGTCACTGGAAGCCTCCGTCTATCAGGCCTTGGTGTTGGCCGTTCGGGACTACACCCACAAGTGCGGATTCAAAGGCATTGTGCTGGGGCTGTCAGGTGGCATTGATTCGGCGCTAACGCTGGCGGTCGCGGTGGATGCGCTGGGTGCCGATCGTGTGCGTGCGGTCATGATGCCTTATCGCTACACGGCTCAGATCAGCCTGGATGATGCCGAAGAAGAGGCCAAGACACTGGGCGTACATTATTCCGTGCTGAGTATTGCGCCTATGGTGGAAGCATTCAGTGCGACTTTGGCGGATACATTCTCGGGCATGGCCGTCGATAAGACTGAAGAGAATTTGCAGGCCCGCTCGCGCGGTGTGCTGCTCATGGCTATCTCCAACAAACTCGGTTATTTGGTGCTGACCACCGGCAACAAATCCGAGATGTCGGTGGGCTATGCCACGCTCTATGGCGATATGGCCGGTGGTTTCGATGTGCTTAAAGATGTGCCCAAGACGCTGGTCTTCAAGCTCTGCGAATGGCGTAACGCGCAGTCGCCAGAGCATCCACCGATTCCGCAGCGCGTGATTGACCGGCCGCCGTCAGCGGAGCTCGCTCCCGATCAAAAAGACGAAGATTCGCTGCCGCCGTACCCGGTGCTCGACGAGATTTTACGTCGTTACGTGGAGTGCGATGAGAGTGCCGAAGTCATCATTGCCGCTGGCTTCGAGCGCGAGACGGTACTGCGTGTGCTCAGGCTGGTAGACATCAACGAATACAAGCGTCGGCAAGCCGCAACTGGCCCGCGCATCACTCAGCGCGGCTTCGGCAAAGATCGCCGCTACCCGATCGTGAATGGTTGGAAAATCGGCGTCTAAAAATACGGTAGTGCCGTCGCGAAAGCGCGCAGCGTGGTCTAGCCTTATAGGGAACTAAGCCTCAGGGAGGAGGCCGCGTGTCCTTGTTTTTCGTGTGGCTCTTTTTATTGCTGCAGTGGTCTGCTGTTCAAGCGGCGGAGCCTGTCTCGCGCTATGAAAGCGCTGTGATACCGGCACATAAACTCTGGCTGAGCATTGATACAGCGAGCTCAAGTGCATCCGGCGATACCCAGTGGTTGCGCGAACAATTGGATGTGCTTCAAGCGGCTCTGAGTAGTCCTTGGCAGGCTCAGCGCCCACTGCCTGCTGAAGGCGTCGTTTTAGGGGCGATAGCCGTCACTCAGGCCGATGCGCCTGCCGAGCTTTTACACCCCAGTGTCGGCCTTGAGGCAAAAGTTCTCTGGCCTCGCCAACAGCTCAGTCGCACAGTGCGCTTGCGGCGAAATGTGCAGGCATCGGCCAGCGACACAGTGATCTGGCCCATTGCCCAGCCACATCGACTGGCTTTGCAATGGCCACACCCCGAGCCGCCTGTTGCGCTGGTTGCGCTTAGCTTAGATCTGCCATTGGCCCAAGTGCCCTCTCAGTGGCCGAGCTTCTGGTTGGAATTTGCAGATGGCACTTCCTCTGCGCTGGCGGCTCCAGAGAGTATCAACAGCGTCAGCGGTCCCATCGCTCGTTTTCATTTGCAGGACGCTGTGCAGGCGTGGCAACACAATGGACACTCTAACGATTGGCCGCAGCCTCCGTGGGTACTCCGCTGGCAGGCGAACACCCCTTCACAACAAGGCGTATGGGCGGCTTGGCAACCCACAACACCGGCTGTTGTCGCCATGACCTGGGACGAACCCAGTGCATCGCGAACCGGGCGTGAGCAGCTCGTACGCAGGCTGAATAGCTTGCTGCCCGGCGAGGGTGTGCAGTTGCCTGCCGATGCGTCAACCCTGAACGAAAAATCTCAGTTGCTGCTGAACGCGAGTACGGGTTGCGAACGAGGCAGCCTGTTGTCGCTGGCCCCTAACCGCCCCGTTAGTGCCGAAGCCTTTGCGCGCTGGCGGGATCAGAGCTTGGTGTTACCCGCCGTGGTGGTGCGGCAAAAATTACGGCACGCAAGCACCGGGCTTATTGGTGTGGACAGACAGTTGGAGCAGGCCGTTCCGGGGCGTCGAGCTTGGTTGGGTGGGCCTCAAATGCAGTTGTGCAGTACCGTAGAACAGTGTGAGCGGATGCCACTAGCACCGGCGCAATTCGTATCGCTGCCATCGGAACGTTGGTTGACGGATGCCAATCCACATCAGGCCTTAGTGGCACTGCAGGATCAGTGGTCCAGCTTCAAGGCATTGCACGCTGATTGGCAAGGATTGGCAGAGCCTCCGCCGGTTATCTCGCTACGGGGCAGCAGTCTGTACATAGATGCCGGCGCGAGTGCAGCGATGCCAACGGGGCGGACGGGTCTGCTCCTTTGGCTCAGTAGTGATGGCAGTGTTCAAGCTCAAGAGGCTAATACGGGATCGTGGATGTGGGCATGGCGGCCTCGCGAAAGTGCCTCTCGCTGGGCGGAGCTTATGAGAGATGACGGCCAAACTATTCCGCTGACGGATGCAATGTATGCGACGACGCACAATCACTGGGCGCATTGGCCAACAGTTTCTGATGCGACATTCGAAGATGGCCTGGACGCACTCGGTCAGCGATGGCTATATGGTCTCGTGGATCAGCAATGGGTGGTATTGAATTTAGCGCAGCCGCAACAGCCAAGGTCAGGGTTTTTACCGTTGCTGAACGGCAACACGCCACCACACAGAGCCCAACAACTGCGCTGGGGCAGCTTGAGTGTGTTACCGCTAAGGCTCAGTGAGGGTCAGCAATACCCGCTCATCTTGCTCAGCGCAGCAACGACACACGCGTCATCTCAACTTATGTTAATCGATGGCCGAAATGGCAGCGTGCTTTGGCAGGCAAGCTCCAGTCAGAACGCTCTATTGTCGGCACCGTGGCGTGCAGCTTGGCAAAGTTTACCTACTCAAGATGGCGCTTTATTGGCTTATGGCGTTGATGAGGTGGGCAATGTGTGGCGTTTGCGAATAGCCCCTTTTCCGACTGATGTGGCAGCGCTACAGGTGAGCTTAAATCGTATTGCTGATTTTTCTGACAGTCGGGTTTTGTTTACGCATGCGCCCTCACTGACGTGGCTACGAGATAGCCGTGGCCTGCGGGTTCCGGCGCTGGCGCTGTCGGCTGTGGCGACGCTTGACGAGGCATTACGTCGTCCTGCAGCTGTTTTTGCCTTCCTCGATACGCTGGCCTTGGATGCTGCTAGTGCGAGTGGATCAGCCCTGACCAAGCCCCATTTGACTCAGTGGATTAACGGCTTACAGCCACCCCCGCATACCGTGGGCTGGTTTCGTGAGCTTTCCCCGTTAGAGCAAATTGCCCAACCTGCGCGTTGGTTGGCTGAGCAAGTGGTATTGGCTAGTGAGCAGCCTGCTCAGTCAACTAGCCTTTGCCCTGAATGGGCTTGGCGAACCCGGCTCTATCGCTGGCCTTGGCGAGGCGAGAAAAATGGTGTGGTAACCCTAGCGGCAACTGCGGAGCTGCCCGTGTCCGGCTTGCCAGTGGGCGAGGCCTATGTAACGGAGGCGGGAGCGATGGGCTGGTTGGGCGTGCCCGCTGGCGATAGTGCGTCAAGCCGTGTGTCAGTGCCTGTGGGCTATCGCCAGCGGGTCAAACAACGTCAGTTGCGTGCAGATGACTGAGTGTTAGCGGCGAGCAACTCTTGGGTTTGCTGTGCCAGCTCTTTCATGCCCAAGGCATCGTAGCTGGAGGCCAAGAGCTTCAGCGCTTCAGGAACCGCGCTACTTTCGGGATAGTTTTCAACGACCCAACGGGCACGATTGATTACGGCAACTAGCGCACCACGGGTTTGGTAGTAACGCGCCACATGCATTTCAGACTCAGCTAATTGATTGCGTAAATAGATCATGCGTTGACGCGCATCAGCCACGTAGGGGCTGCTGGGGTAGCGCGTAATCAGTTGACGGAAGTCATCGAAAGCAATCTTGGCCTGCCCCAGATCGCGGTGCGACATGTTGATGGGGAGGCGCTTCAGTAAGCCATCTTGATCGGCGTTGTAGTTCGCCAGGCCGCGTAAATACAGCACGTAGTCAAGGCGCGAAGATTCTGGGTGTAGGCGCAAATAACGATCTGCTGCAGCAATGGCGGCGCTGTAATCGGTTTGCATCAACTTGCCGTAGATGACTTCAAGCTGTGCTTGTTCCGTGTAGTTGCCGACCGGATATTGCGACTCCAGTGCTTCATAGGCTGTGACCGCGCCGGTGTAGTTGCCGGACTTCAGCGAGGCGTTGGCTTCTTGGTAGTACTGTGCTTCGGACTTCACAGTGACTTTTGGGGTCACTGCGCAACCAGCCAAGGCTACGGGAATAGCGATAATTAACGAGCGTGCAAGCAGCATTTTCATGGATTCATCCAACAGTGAGCACCGAGCGTGGTGCGCGAGTACAATATCGCCTATTAAACACTAGCTCGACGAGCCCGCCAAACCATGTCTGAAGCGATTTCCCTGCACGCCATCGTCACCCCTGAGTTAGCCGGTAGTCGGCTAGACCAAGCGGCGGCCCAATTATTTCCGGCGTATTCCCGTGAAAGACTGAAACAATGGATACAAGAAGGCACCTTAACGCTGGATGGACAGCAGGCTAAGCCAAAAGAAAAAGTCATGGGCGGCGAGACGTTGAACGTCGCCGTGATTCTAGAAGATGAAACGATTGCGCTGGCTGAAAACATTCCCCTAGACATTATTCATGAAGACGATCAGCTCATCGTGCTGAATAAGCCAGCAGGTCTGGTGGTGCATCCTGGCGCAGGGAACTCACAGGGCACACTGATGAACGCGCTCTTGCATCATGAGCCGCTGTTATCGCAGCTGCCGCGTGCGGGCATTGTGCATCGTCTAGATCGCGATACCACCGGATTGATGGTCGTTGCCAAAACCCTCACGGCGCATACCAGTTTGGTGGCGCAGCTCTCAGATAAACGCGTTTATCGCGAATACGAGGCCGTTAGCTACGGCAACATGACCGCCGGCGGCACGGTTGAAGCTCCGATTGATCGTCATCCGCATGATCGCGTGAAAATGGCGGTCGTGCCCGGTGGGCGACCTGCGGTGACGCATTACCGAATTTTGCAGCGCTTCCCTAATCACACGCATGTGCGCGTACAACTCGAAACGGGTCGTACGCACCAGATTCGTGTGCACTTGGCGCACATTGGCTATCCGCTGGTGGGTGATCCGGTATATGCCCGTCTGCGCTTCCCTAAGGGAGCCAGTGCGGAGCTCAATGAAAAGCTCAAGACCTTCACCCGTCAGGCCCTGCATGCCCGCCGTCTCGGTCTGGTGCATCCAGGCACCGGCGAAAGCTGCCTGTGGGAATGTGAGTTACCTGCCGACTTTGTATCTTTGCTGGATGCCATTAAGGCAGATGCCCAGCCCGCCACGCTGTAAACCCCCATCGAGTTCCTGTCGCGATTCGGAGATCGTGTTATGGCCGACGCCACCGTGTTGACGCACTGCCTTCACCCAGATTGGCCAGCGCCTGCCCATGTGCATGCGCTGGTAACCACTCGCCTGGGGGGGTGTAGCACTGCACCTTTTGACAGTCTGAACCTCGGCGACCATGTCGGCGATGACCCTCAGTGTGTTGCGGCAAACCGACAAACACTGGCGCGGGCATTGAATCAGCTGGCACCTGCTGAGGCGCCGCAATGGTTAAAGCAAGTGCATGGGGTGCGGGTCATTACGCCGTCTGCTCATGCATCAGAGCGCGAGGTGCAAATACTGGAAGCAGACGCCGCCACCACGACAGACCTAGCAGTCCCACTGACGGTGATGACAGCAGATTGCCTGCCGGTTTTTTTTACCGATAAAGAAGGCTCGCGCGTAGCCGTTGCACATGCGGGCTGGCGCGGTTTGTGCGATGGTGTTTTGGAAAAGACGGTGGCAGAGTTTGCTGATGCTCAGCACGTCATGGCGTGGTTGGGCCCTGCTATTGGACCCTTAGCGTTTGAAGTGGGCGACGAGGTGCGGTCTGCCTTCATCGCCATAGACGCGCAGGCTGCTCAGGCCTTTACGCCGGTTCTGCAAAAGCCAGGGCACTGGCTGGCGGACTTATATGTGCTGGCTAGGCAACGCCTAGCGCGTGTGGGTGTAACCCAAGTGAGTGGTGGCACGCACTGCACGTGGACGGAGTCTGCGTCATTTTTTTCGTATCGTCGCGAGGGCCGCACCGGACGCATGGCCAGCGTGATTTGGATGTCCCCTAAGAGGCCAGCATGACGCAATTGCGTAAGACTCAAATGGTGGTGCTCTACCACAGCGGATACGGCCATACCGAACAGGTGGCACAGCATATTGTGAAAGGCGCTGAGTCGGTGGCGGACATCAGCACCGTGCTCATGTCTGTGGCAAACATTGATTGGTCTGTATTGGCGCAAGCCGATGCCATGATTTTTGGCGCACCCACTTACATGGGCAGTGTCTCCGCCGCCTTTAAGCAATTCATGGATGACTCATCCAAGGTTTGGTTCCAACTGGGTTGGCAAGATAAATTAGCGGCTGGCTTTACCAATTCCGGCGCGCTCAGTGGCGATAAACAAGTGGCGCTGCAACAACTGCAAACCTTTGCTGCGCAACACGGCATGCATTGGCTGAGCTTTCCCCTGCAGCCCACGGGTACAGGGCCGCAGGATTTAAACCGTTTGGGCGCGAATGGCGGCCTAATGACACAGTCAGATAACGAGTCCGCGGCCATTACGCCGCCCTCCGGTGACCGACTCACGGCAGAGCATTTTGGCCGGCATATTGCCCAGTGCACGCAGCGCTGGGTTCGGGGCGCGCACTAACGCCCCTTGTTTTTTCCCTAATCTCCCCAATCTCTTAAATAAGCAATGAAGTTGCACTGCTCACCGGTGCCTAACCTTTAGTCTATTTAGGAGGTTGTCATGCGTCTCGATAAACTCACCGCAGCCCTGCAAGCGGCGCTGGGCGATGCCCAATCGCTGGCCATCAGCCGCGACCATAATCAACTTGATCCCCTGCACTTGCTGGCGGTTTGGTTAAAGCCCTCGGATGCCGTGATGGCACCGTTGCTGCGCCAGGCTGGCGTGCCCATACCCCAAGTGCAAAAAGAGCTGGAAATTGCACTAGCCGATCTGCCGCGCATGATCCGCCACACCGGCGATGTGGTGCCCAGCCCCGAATTAGTCAAAGTGCTGAATCTGGCGGATAAACTCGCGCAGCAAAAAAACGACAGCTTCATTGCCAGCGAATGGGCTTTGCTGGCGCTGTTTGATAGCGACTCTGCCGCAGGCAAGTTGCTGCTGCGCTGCGGTGTGACCCGAGCTGCCGTGGCCAAGGCCGTTGAAACCACCCGAGGAGGCGAGTCTGTGCAATCTGCCGGTGCCGAAGATCAGCGCCAAGCGCTGAGCAAATACACCATTGACCTCACCGCCCGCGCCGCTGCCGGCAAGCTCGATCCGGTCATCGGGCGTGATGACGAGATTCGTCGCACGCTGCAAGTGCTGTCGCGCCGCAGCAAGAACAACCCCGTGCTCATCGGTGAGCCGGGTGTCGGCAAGACCGCGATTGTCGAAGGGCTGGCGCAGCGCATCGTCAACGGCGAAGTGCCGGACAGCTTGAAGTCGAAACAGGTACTGTCGCTGGACATGGCCGCACTGATTGCCGGCGCCAAGTATCGCGGCGAGTTCGAGGAGCGTCTGAAAGCGGTGCTCAGCGAGCTGGCCAAGCTCGAAGGCCAGGTCATTCTTTTCATCGACGAAATTCACACCATGGTCGGTGCTGGCAAAGCCGATGGCGCCATGGATGCCGGCAACATGCTGAAACCGGCGCTGGCGCGCGGCGACCTGCACTGCGTGGGGGCCACCACGCTTGACGAGTATCGCCAGTTCATCGAGAAAGATGCTGCGCTGGAGCGTCGCTTCCAGAAAGTGCTGGTCGATGAACCGAGCGTGGAAGACACCGTCGCCATCCTGCGTGGCCTCAAGGAGCGCTACGAACTGCATCACGGCGTTGATATTACCGACCCGGCGATCATCGCAGCGGCGCGCCTGTCACATCGCTACATCACTGACCGCAAGCTGCCGGACAAGGCCATCGATCTCATCGACGAAGCCGCCGCGCGCATTCGTCTGGAGATGGACTCCAAGCCGGAGGTCATGGATAAGCTCGACCGTCGTCTCATTCAGCTGAAAATGGAGCGCGAGGCGCTGAAATCGGAGGAGGATGCCGCTTCCAAACAGCGCTTGCTTAAGCTCGGCACCGACATCGCCAAGCTGGAGCAGGAGTACGCGAGTTTTGATGAAGTCTGGCGCGCCGAGAAATCGTCCGTGGCCGGAGCCCAGCACATCAAGGAGCAGTTGGAAAAAGCGCGTCTCGACTTTGATGCCGCCAAGCGCACGGGCGATCTGGAGAAGATGTCGCGCCTGCAATATGGCGTCATCCCCGAGCTGGAGAAAAATCTCGTTAAGGCGCAATCCGGCGAGCAGCCGGAGGCGACATTGCTGCGCAGCAAGGTCACGGAAACGGAGATTGCCGAAGTTGTGGCGCGCAGCACCGGCATCCCGGTCGCGCGCATGCTGGAAGGTGAGCGCGACAAATTGCTGCGCATGGAGTCCGTGCTCTGCGCCCGCGTGGTTGGTCAGGATGAAGCGGTAGCGGCGGTGTCGCATGCCGTGCGTCGCACCCGCGCCGGTCTCACCGATCCCTCGCGCCCCAGTGGTTCCTTCCTGTTTCTGGGCCCCACCGGTGTCGGCAAGACCGAGCTGTGCAAGGCGCTCGCGAATTTCATGTTCGACAGTGACGACGCTATGGTCCGTATCGACATGTCCGAGTTTATGGAGAAGCACAGTGTCTCGCGCTTGGTTGGCGCGCCACCCGGTTACGTCGGTTACGAAGAGGGCGGCACCCTCACCGAGGCGGTGCGGCGTCGCCCGTATTGCGTGATTTTGCTCGATGAAATCGAGAAGGCGCATCCCGACGTTTTCAATATCCTTTTGCAGGTATTGGAGGATGGCCGCCTCACCGACGGCCAGGGTCGCACCGTCGATTTCCGCAACAGCCTGATTGTGATGACCTCGAATCTTGGCGCAGATGCCATTCAGGCGTTGACCAGTGCGGGTGATTTGGCAGCGGTCAGGCCGGCTGTGTTGGATGCCGTGGCTCGGCACTTCCGCCCGGAGTTTATTAACCGTATTGATGAAACCGTGGTGTTCGCGCCACTGGCCGAAGCACAGATTCGAGCCATCGCCGATATTCAGCTCAATCGTCTGCGGGAGCGTCTCGCGGATCGAGAGCTCAAGTTGGTGATGAGCGATGCGGCAATGACGCAACTCGTCACGGTGGGCTTTGATCCGCTCTTTGGGGCTCGGCCGCTGAAGCGTGCCATTCAATCGCAATTAGAGAATGTGTTGGCAGACCATTTATTGCGCGGCGACTTTGTGGCGGGCGACAGTATTCAGGTTGAGGCCGAGCAGGGGCGACTGACCTGCCATAAACTCAGGTTGCATTAAGGGATATTTGGCGTGTTCATGCTAAAACGCTTGACTCTCAACGCGTCTGCATAAAAAATCGCCGCCTTCATGGTGGTGCCGCTACGCTGAACACCCTCGGCAACGCGGCGCCAGGCCGACAACTCGGCCTGTTACGGCAGTGCTTACAAGCGCTGCCGACTCGCCCGCTCAACGGTTCCTGCGCGCACCCGCCGCCAGATGCCGCCGTCCCGACCCCGGGATAGATGAGCCACAGCATCAGCCCCCATGAGACTTTTTGATCGTGCTAGAATTTCGCGCCTACAGCGTGGGGTTCGGTCGCGGTCATCCCTCACTTATTGGCTTGAAAAGGGTGAATCTTGGAACAGTTATCTGGCGGTGAAATGCTTATTCGCGCGCTCGCGGATGAAGGCGTTGAATTCTTATTTGGTTACCCCGGTGGCGCCGTGTTGCATATCTACGACGCCATCTTTCAGCAAGACAAGGTCAAGCACATCCTCGTCCGTCACGAGCAGGCTGCAGGCCATGCTGCTGATGGCTACGCGCGTGCCACCGGTAAGGTCGGCTGTGTGCTTGTCACTTCCGGCCCGGGCGCCACCAACACGGTGACCCCGATCGCCACGGCCTACATGGACAACATCCCCATGGTCGTCATCTCCGGGCAGGTGCCTTCGCACCTCGTCGGCGAAGATGCCTTCCAAGAAACTGACATGATTGGCGTCAGCCGCCCGATCGTGAAGCACAGTTTCCAGATTCGTCACGCTTCGGAAATTCCGGCTATCGTTAAGAAGGCGTTCTACATTGCCTCCTCGGGTCGTCCTGGTCCTGTCGTTATCGACATTCCCAAGGATTGCACCAACCCGAACGAGAAGTTCGATTACGACTATCCAACCAAGGTCAAGCTGCGCTCTTACACGCCGCCGGGCCGTGGTCATGCTGGCCAGATCAAAAAGGCCGTGGATGAGTTGCTCGCCGCCAAACGTCCGGTGATCTACGCCGGCGGTGGTGTAGTTCAAGGCAATGCTTCGCATTTGCTCACGGAGCTGGTGCGTACGCTGGGCTATCCCTGCACCAACACGTTAATGGGCCTCGGTGCCTATCCCGGCAGCGACCCGCAGTTCATCGGCATGCTCGGCATGCACGGCACCTACGAGGCCAACATGGCCATGCATCACAGCGATGTCATTCTGGCCGTGGGTGCGCGTTTTGATGACCGTGTTACCAACAACACCGCCAAGTTCTGCCCGAATGCCAAGATCATTCACATCGACATCGACCCCGCTGCGATCTCCAAGACCGTGCGCGTCGATATCCCCATCGTGGGTGCCGTCGAGCCGGTGCTGACCGACATGCTGGCGCAGATCAAGGCCGAGACTGAAGTAAAGCCGGATGCCGAAGCACTGAAAATTTGGTGGGATCAGATTACCCAATGGCGTGCTCGCCATGGCCTGCGCTACGAACCGGCCCAGCCCGGCGAAATGAAGCCGCAGCAAGTCGTTGAGATGCTCTACAAGGTCACTAACGGCCAGGCTTACGTCACCTCCGACGTGGGTCAGCACCAAATGTTCGCGGCGCTGTACTACAAGTACGATCGTCCACGTCAGTGGATCAACTCCGGCGGTCTCGGCACCATGGGCTTCGGTCTGCCAGCGGCCATGGGTGTGAAGTTCGCCTTCCCGGATGCCATCGTGGCCTGTGTTACCGGTGAAGCGTCGATCCAGATGAACATTCAGGAGCTATCGACCTGTTTGCAATACGGCTTGCCGGTGAAGATCATCAACATCAACAACCGTTCGCTGGGCATGGTTAAGCAGTGGCAAGACATGCAATACGAAGGTCGTCACTCGAACTCCTACATGGATTCGTTGCCCGACTTCGTCAAGCTGGTTGAAGCCTACGGTCATGTCGGCATGAAAATCACCGACCCTGACCAGCTCGAAATCAAGATGCGCGAAGCCTTCGCCATGACCGATCGCCTGGTCTTCCTCGACATCTATGTCGATCCTTCCGAGCATGTTTACCCGATGCACATCGCCAAGGGTTCCATGCGTGACATGTTGCTGAGCAAGACGGAGCGTACCTGATCATGCGTCGTATTATTTCCCTGCTGCTGGAAAACGAACCGGGCGCGCTGTCGCGTGTGGTTGGCCTGTTTTCGCAACGCAACTACAACATCGAATCGCTCACGGTAGCGCCAACGGATGACCCGACCCTGTCGCGTATCACGCTGACCACCTCCGGCGATGAGCACAAGATCGAGCAAATCACCAAGCAGCTCAACAAGCTGATCGAAGTAGTTAAAGTCGTTGATCTCAGCGAAGGTCTGCATATTGAGCGTGAGCTCATGCTGATCAAAGTCAAAGCCGTGGGTGCCGCGCGCGCTGAAATTAAGCGCACCGCCGACATCTTCCGTGGTCATATCGTGGATGTCACGCCGAGCGTCTACACCATTCAGTTGGTGGGTCCGAGTGAGAAGCTCGACGCGTTCATTGAAGCGCTGTCCGAGACGTCGATCTTGGAAGTGGTGCGTTCCGGCGTGTCCGGCATTGCCCGTGGTGAAAAGGTGCTGAGCATCTGAGTCATTCGTTTCGATGAGTGATGAAGGCCCGCAGTTGCGGGCCTTTTCATTTCTGGGCTTAACCTACCTGCCGATTCCAAAACGCATTTACCAGCGGCTCCTTCAAGCGCTTCTCCAGCGCAAACAAACCAATGTCATAAGGTGCCAATGGCGGCTCGATCTCATAGGTCTTTATTCGACTCGCCAGCGGGCTGCTGTCGAGCACGATTTGTGGCACCACGCCAATACCAAAGCCTAGGCTGACCATGCTCACAATGGCCTCATTGCCGCTGACTTGTGCGTATATTTTGGGACGGATGCCGTGTCGCTTAAGCCAGCGCTCGATGCGAGTTCGCGCCAGACCTTCTTCCGACAGGATCATCGGCACGTCGCGCCAGTTATCCGCAGACGGTTGCTGGATCTGTTCCTGACTTAACGCCAGGGTATTGAGCGGTCCAATAAAGCGCAGATCCGAGCGTGCAATGGGTTGAAATACGACGCCTGCGGGCAGGCTGTCCGGCCGCGCACCAATAGCGATGGCCTCGCGCGCTTCCTGAACGCGTTCGACTGCTTTCGCTGGATCGCCGGTATGCAGCTTAATTTCAATATGCGGATGGTTGCTGCGAAAGCTATTTAGGATGTCATACAGAAAGCTGTAACTCGCCGTCACCGAGCAGTAGAGGCTGAGCTCGCCACGCAGCGTGTCACTATCCTGCCGTAGGGTCTGGCGCAAGCCGTCCCAACTTCGTAGCGTGTCGTTAGCGTATTCGCGGAATAATCGTCCTTCGCGGGTCAGCGTCACCGAGCGGTTGTCGCGTAGGAAGAGTGGGGCGCCCACACTGTCTTCCAGTTGCTTAATGATGCGACTTAATGCCGAGGGGCTGATGTGATGCTCGCGGCTGGTGCGGCCAAAGTGCAGGTTCTCAGATAGCGCGAGGAAAAGCTGTAGGCTGCGGGCATCCATTAAAATGTTTCCTTTATCGGCACATTGCGTTGCAAATATATCATTTTACGCAACACAAAGGATGTCGTATGGTGCGCGTCCCGGATAAGCCTGAATCGCACAGGCATCCACTCCTATCTCCGCAGAGGCTTACACCATGCAAGTTTATTACGATAAAGACGCTGACCTTTCCATCATCCGTGGCATGAAAGTCGCCATCATCGGTTACGGCTCGCAAGGCCATGCCCATGCACAAAACCTGACCGACTCGGGTGTAGACGTGACTGTTGGTCTGCGCAAGAACGGCGCTTCCTGGTCCAAGGTTGAGGCAGCTGGTATTAAAGTGGCTGAAGTCGATGCGGCTGTTAAGGGCGCTGATCTGGTTATGATTTTGTTGCCAGATGAAAACATTCCCGAAGTGTATGCCAACAATGTTGCGCCTAACATCAAGCAAGGTGCCACACTGGCGTTTGCTCACGGCTTCAACGTGCATTACAACCAGGTTGTGCCCCGCGCTGACCTCGATGTGATCATGGTTGCGCCTAAGGGTCCAGGCCACACGGTGCGTTCCGAGTACCTGAAGGGAGGCGGTGTACCGTCGCTGATCGCGCTGTATCAGGACAAGTCGGGCAATGCTAAGCAGATCGCTCTGTCCTACGCAGCGGCCAATGGCGGCACCAAGGGCGGCGTTATCGAAACGAACTTCCGTGAAGAGACCGAAACTGACCTGTTCGGCGAACAGGCTGTGCTCTGCGGTGGCGCCGTTGAGCTGGTGAAGATGGGTTTCGAAACGCTGACTGAAGCGGGCTACGCGCCAGAAATGGCTTACTTCGAATGTCTGCACGAACTCAAGTTGATCGTCGATCTGATGTACGAAGGCGGCATCGCCACCATGAATTACTCGATCTCGAACAACGCTGAGTACGGTGAATACGTCACCGGTCCAGAAGTGATCAACGAGCAGTCGCGTGAAGCCATGCGCAACGCTCTGAAGCGCATCCAGACCGGCGAATACGCCAAGATGTTCATCCTGGAAGGCAAGACCAACTACCCATCCATGACGGCTCGTCGTCGTCTCAACGCCGCGCACCCGATCGAAGTCGTTGGTGGCCAGCTGCGTGCCATGATGCCTTGGATTCTCAAGAACAAGCTCGTGGACCAAACCAAGAACTGATCTTCGGATCATTTCTGATCGCACGAGAGTGTGGTTCTTGAAAAACGCGGCCTCGGCCGCGTTTTTCATTTCTGCCGTTTGTCTCGCGCAGCTAGTAACCGTCACATTCAGTGATTATGATGCCCGCAAACACAGGAGATTTACTGCATGTCGCAATCCCCGCAAAATCACGATGACCACGATGGCCTGACTTTTGAGGTAGTCGAAGACGAGCATCACGAAAGCGGTCAAAAAACACGTCATCGCGGCATCTACCTATTGCCGAACCTATTCACCACGGCTGCATTGTTTTCAGGGTTCTACGCCATCATACATGCCATGGGCGGGCACTATGAATCTGCCGCTATGGCTATTTTCGTGGCGGCATTGTTCGACGGCATGGATGGTCGCGTTGCCCGAATGACAAATACACAAAGTGCTTTCGGTGCGGAGTTTGATTCGCTGTCCGACATGGTGTCGTTTGGTGTGGCCCCGGCATTGGTGGTTTTTAGCTGGGCCCTGCAGTCGTTGGGCAAGTTCGGTTGGATTTGCGCCTTTATCTATTGCGTCGCGGCTGCATTTCGCTTGGCACGGTTTAACGTGCAGCTCGAAGTGGCCGATAACCGCTACTTCACGGGTCTGGCCAGCCCCCTGGCGGCAGCTATTGTTGCTGCAACGGTTTGGGTGGGTGTCGATAACCGCTTATTGGATACCGTGCCAGGTCTACCGATCATTGTTGCGTTGATAACAGTCTGCTCCGGCTTCCTCATGGTGAGCAATGTGAAGTACTACAGCTTTAAAGAGCTCGATCGTAGTCGTGTCCCGTTCGTCGTGATGCTGCCTATCGTGCTGGTCTTTGGCATTGTTATGTATGACTTGCCTATCGGCTTATTGGCGGTTGCGCTGTTATATGCGGCAGGTGGTCCCGTGAGTGCGTTGTGGACTCGTCTGCGTGCAGGTAAGAAGTGAGCGGATACACAACGTAACTGGCTCGTTGTGAAAGTCATCTGGAGATAGTTTTTCTCCGCGTTAAAGTAAAAGGGCCTGCTTAATTCAGGTCCTTTTTATTGGTGGTTGTATGCTTATTGAGCGTATTCGCCAAATTCGTTGAAAAAACGGACAACCAAACGAATTTTCGAAGATAAGTGTTGACGCTGGATTTTGCATCCCTATAATGCGCCCCACACCGCAGCGATGCTGAGGTGTAGCGAAGAAAGCTTGTTGAAAAACAATGACTTAAGTAGCGATAGCGGGTTGTTTAGAGGTTCCGCTAGTTGATTCGAAGTTGCTGAAAAATTTCTGCAAATTCTGATTGACACGGTGATGGGAATCACTAGAATACGCCTCCTCGCAAGACGCGC